>CAYUAH010000190.1:0-6774 GCA_964442375.1 uncultured Hydrogenophaga sp.
GCGCGCTGGCCTGGCTTTCGGTGCGGCTGGACAAGTCCTGGTTGCCCTCGGCGATCTCGCTGCTGGCCACCGACACCGAGTCCGAACCCTGGCGCACCCGGGTGACGATCTGGCTCAGGTTTTGCTGCATGGCGGCCAGGGACTGCAGCACCACGGCCACCTCGTCCTTGCCGCCGGTGTCCACGTGGCGGGTCAGGTCGCCTTCGGCCACCGCCTTGGAGAGTTCGGACGCTTGCGACAGCGAGCGCGAGATGCCGCGGACCAGCGTCCAGCCAAAGGCGACGGCAAAGGCGATGCCGAGCACGATGGCGGCAATGGCCACCATGCGGCTCTGTTCGTAGCGGGCGATGGAGGTGTCGTATTCCTTTTTGCCTTCGTCGAATTGCAGGTCAACCAAGGCGTTGATGTTTTTCCGCACGTCGGCGTAGAGTGTTTCGGACTTTTCGGTGTTGACGCGCTTGGCCTCGTCGATGTTGCCGCTGCGAAGGGCTTCCTGGATGGGGCGGAAAGCGTCGTTGGTGAAGCGTTCGCGCGCCGCCTCGAACTGTTTGGCCAGTTGTGCCTCTTCGGTGGTGAGCTTGGTGGCCATGTAGGCCGCCCACAGGTCGTTGATCTCCTTGGTGTTGGCGGCCATGGCCGTCAACTGCTTGGTGATCATCTCGGGCTTGGGGTCCAGCATGGCGGTGGTGGCCTCCAGCCGGTTGCGCAGCACCAGGCGCTGCACGTCGGCCAGCTGGCCCACCGGCACCATGCGGTCCTTGTACACCGTATCGAACGAGGCGTTGCTGGCGCTCATGCCCCACAGACCGATGCCGCCGATGGCGATCAGCAGCGCAGACAGCAGGCCAATCAGCACGATCAGGCGCGTGGAGATTTTGAGGTTGTTCATGGTGTGCCGTGGGTGAGGTGAAAAAGGGTGGGGTGCAGCTCAGGCGGTGGCGGCCGAGTCGATCAGGCCGAGTTCGTCGCTGGACATCAGCTGCTCGATGTCCACCAGGATCAGCATGCGCTGCTGCTCGCCCTGGGTCTGGGTGGCGATGCCGGTGACGTAGGCGGTGTCTATGCCGCTGGCCAGTTGCGGCGGCGGCTTGATTTCATCGGCCGGCAGGGCGATGACGTCGGACACCGAGTCCACCACGATGCCGATCACACGTTTGCCTATGTTGAGCACGATGGTGGCGGTGATCTCGTTGTAGGTCGTTTCCTGGCCGAACCTGATGCGCAAGTCCACGATGGGCACGATGACCCCGCGCAGGTTGACCACCCCCTTCATGAAGGCCGGTGAGTTGGCAATGCGGGTCGGTTCGCTGTAACCGCGGATTTCCTGCACCGTGAGGATGGGGATGCCGTATTCCTCGCGCCCCAGGCGGAAGCTGAGGTACTCGCCGGCGGTGGCATGGGCGGCGGATGGGCTGTGGTTCATGCGGGCTCCGTGTCAGCGGGTGGGTGTGAACAATTGCAAATTGAGTAACAGGCAGCTTAACAAAGCGAAAGAATCGGGTCAATCGATTTGATCGAATTTTGTGGCCGTTGGTCGGCCAGCCCCGGGCCGATCTGCCTGGGTCAGCGCGGATCAAGTGGATGGGCGTCAGGCGTCGGCCAGCGCTTGCAGCAGGGCGTTGTTGTCCAGCGGTTTGAGGAACACCTGGCGTATGCCCCGGGCGGTCAGCTCGGGGGCGTTCAGTCCGTCGCCGTTGCCGGTGCAGAGAAAGACGGGCAGGTCCGGTCGGCGCCGATGCACCTGTTCGGCCAGCGTCAAGCCGTCCATGCCGGGCATGGTCAGGTCGGTGATCAGCGCCGCCACGCTGTGGCCCTGGCTGACAAAGGCGGCCAGCAGCCGCTGGGGGGTGTCGAACGCCGCCACCTGGTAGCCCTCGCCGGTCAGCAGTTCGTGCAGGTAGCGCCCCACCGCCGGCTGGTCGTCCAGCACCCAGATGAGCCGTCCTGCGCCACTGGCCCGAGCCGGTGCCGGCCGGGGCTCGGCGGGGGTGGTCACGGGCGCGTCCGGCAGCGGGAAATGCAGCCGGAAGCGCGTGCCCTCGCCCACAGCCGATTGCACCGTCACAAAGGCGCCCGCCCGCCGCAGAATGCCCTGCACCATGGGCAGGCCCAGGCCCGTGCCCTTGCCCACGCCTTTGGTGGTGAAGAAGGGCTCGAAGAGGCGCGGCAGGTCGGCGGGGGGAATGCCGCTGCCGGTGTCGCTCACGTCCAGTGCCAGAAAGCGGCCCACAAAATGTTCGTGGCTGGCCGCACACAACAGGGGCTCGGTCAGTTCCATGCGGTGCAGGCGCAGGTCAATGTGGCCTTGCTGGCCGATGGCGTCGCGAGCGTTCAGGATCAGGTTGACCAGCACCTGGTTGAGCTCGCCCGGGTGGATGCGCACGGGGGAGCGGTCGTCCACCTGGGTGCGCAGCACCACACCGGGCGGGATGGATGGCTTGAGCATGGCCACCACCTCGCCCAGCACCTGGGCCGGTGCGATCACCGCCACGTCCGACAGGGCCTGGGTGCGGGTGAACAGCAGCAGCTTGGCGATCAGATCGCGCCCGCGTTCGCTGGCCGACACGACCTCGCCCAGGTAGCGCGCCAGTTTGCTTTGTTTGTCGGGCACCAGCCGGTCCAGGGCCAGCGTTGAATAGCCCAGCACAGCGGTCAGGATGTTGTTGAAATCGTGCGCAATGCCGCCGGTGAGCTGGCCCAGCGCCTGCATTTTTTGCGCCTGCTGGAGCTGGCGCTCGAGTTCGCGTTGGTCCGCATGGGCTTTGTCGCGTTCCGAGGTGTCGCGCACAAAGGCGTAGAAGTGCCCGTTGTCGGGGTCGCGGGTGATGGACACTTCCACCGGATAGTCGTGGCCCTGTTTGTGGCGGTGGCGCGTGGCGAAGAGGTCGTGGCCGTGGGCCATCACGCGCGCACTGCGGGCGCGAAAACCGTTGGGCTCGGTCGATGCGTCCAGCTCGCGTATGGGTTTGCCCACCAGCTCGGCCGTGCTGTAGCCCGACATGTGCGCCAGCGCCTGGTTGGCTTCGAGCAGTCTGCCGTTGGCGTCGAGGACACAAAAGCCGTCGAGGGCGGTTTCCAGCACACGCTGGTAACGCGACTGCGCCTGCAGGCTGTCGGTCACGTCTTCCGAGACGGAGATGTAGCCCTGGGGCTCGCCGTTCGGGCCGTTCAGCGGTGTGACCACCCGCCGCACCTGGCGGCGCCGACCGGCGCCGTCGATCACGGGCACCACACCGCTCCAGGCGTTGCCCTGATCGAGCGACTGGCGCATGGCCTGGGCCACCGTCGCATCGGTGATGGCCGGCAGCTCGAACAGGTTGAGAGGGCCCTGGTTGGGTAAGCTGCCCGGGGGCAGCAGTTCGTGCGAGGCGCGGTTGCGCCAGACCACGTTGCCCTGGGTGTCGAATACGCCCACAGGCGTGACCGTGCAGTCCAGCGCCAGGGTCTGGGCGCGCAGGGTGTCGTTGGCGGTCTGCAGGGCCTGGGTCTGGTTGGCCAAGGTCTGGTAGGGGCGGCGCACCGTGACCACCATCAAGCCCCAGTAAATGACGAGGTAGGCCAGCACCTTGAACACGTGGCCGAGCATGTTCTGCAGGTCGTTGCTCAGCGCGTAGCGGGTGAGAAATATCTCGCCGTACAGCAGCAACATGGTGGCCGCAAACAGCAGCACCTGCGACAGGCTGCGGGCCTGGCCCGAGCGCCGCCACAGCCGCCAGGCAGCCAAGGCCAGCACGGCGGTGATGGCGCGTTCCACCCCCACCTTGAACGGCGTCAGCCCGCTGCCCGGCACGAAGGTGTCGGGCAGGGCGTGTTCGTGGAAGATGACCCCCCAGCTGATGAACAGCACCAGGGCACAGGCGCCGAACAACAGCGCACGGCGGCTGCGTTTTTGCATCGGAGGCAATTCGGGCCACAGGCTGTAGGCCAGCAGGCTGAGCGCCACCCAGGCCCGCGCCACCAGCCAGAAGGCAATGCTCTTTTCCGAAGACGACGGCGTGATGAAGACCGGCATGTCGCGGAAGGACAGGGCATGAAAGATGTCCAGCCAGCCCGAGGCCGCCAGGGCCAGTGCCAGCAGCACAAGGGAGCCCGACACTTCGCGCGCTGGCGTGTGCCAGACGGTGGCAAACACCAGGAAGGCCACCAGCACCGAGGCCAGTTCCATCAGCGTGTGCAGCGGCAGGTAGTGCACACGCGGGATGTGCCAGTCGCCCAGTGGCTGGGCCATGGCCCACAGGGTGAGCAGGCCCAGCGCCAGCACTGCTGCGGCCACCTGGCAGCGCAGGCCGCAGCGTTGGCGGCGGTTGGCGGGCGGGACGGTCGCGGGGGTCACGCGGGGGGGCAGGTGCTCGGGGCTGCGGCGGTCAGGTGTCCAGCCCCAGTTGCCGCAGCAGCCTGGGCATGTCCACCGGCTTGGTGAGGCAACATTCGGCGCCCGCGTCCAGCAGCGCGCGTTCGGTGTCCGGGCTCAGGTGGCCGGTCAGGCCAATGACGCGCAGGTCGGCGTTGCCGGGCATCTGCTTGATCTGGCGGCACACCTCCGTGCCCTTGAGGCCGGGCATCATGACGTCGAGCAAGACCACGTCGGGCACGAAGCTGTGCACCTTGAGGCCGGCTTCGAAGCCGTCGAAGGCGGTTTCCACGCGGGTGTTGAAGCGCTCATCCTCCAGCCACTCCTTCAGAAACCCGACCACCGCCGGGTCGTCGTCGGCGATCAGGATGCGCATCGGCCCCTTGTTGCCGGCGGGGTTCCACTGGCGCGCAAAACGCTCCACCTCGTCGCGGCGAAAGCGGCGGTGGCCGCCCGGCGTGACCTCGGCCTGCAGCAAGCCCTTCTGGGCCCAGCCGCGCACGGTGATGGGCGACACCATCATCCACGCCGCAACCTCGTTGGGCGTCAGGTAGGGCTTGGCGGGCAGCTCGGCGGGTTTCACGCAGGCTTCTGGGTGTGGGTTTGAAAATCGATTGTATCGATCAAACCGAGAAAGCGCGATGTTTCAACTGCCCTGGCGCGCCCGCGCCTTGGCCAGCGCGGCTTCAATGAAGGCTTTTTTGCGGTCCAGCACCTGGGCATCGGTGATCTTGGAATGGCCCGCAAGGTCGGCCAGTTTGGCCTGGGCCTCTTCGGTCTTGCGGGTCTGGTGTTGGACTTGCTCACGTGCCACGCGGGTTTGGTGGGCGGCGTAACGCTGTCGCGCCTGCAGTGCCTGCGCAGGCGACCACGCATCCCAGCCGATAGCGTGCCCGTCCACCACCCGCAGCGCAATGCAGTCCACCGGGCAAACCGGAATGCACAGCTCGCAGCCGGTGCACCACGCTTCCACCACGGTGTGCATGCGCTTGTTGGCGCCTACGATGGCATCGGTGGGGCAGGCCTTGATGCACAGCGTGCAGCCTATGCACCAGTCCTCGTCGATGACGGCCAGGCGCAAAGGGCCTGCGCTGCCGTTGGCCGGGTTCAGGGGCGTGGCGGGGCGGCCGGTCAGCGCGGCCAGCCGCTCAACCCCTTGTTCGCCACCCGGCGGACATTGGTTGATGGCGGCCTCGCCCGAGGCCATGGCCTGGGCGTAGCTCGCGCAGTCGGGGTAGCCGCAGCGGGTGCACTGGGTCTGGGGCAGCGCGTCGTTGAGCAGCGCCGCCAGCACCTCGGTGTTCACTTGGCGGTGGGCGATTTCTTGCGTACCGGGGCCGCCGTTTTGCGGGCGGGGGCTTTGGCCGGCGCCTTGGCAATGGCCTGGGTCACCACCGGTGTGGCGGCGGGCGTGGCGGCCGATGCCAACCTGGGCTGGTGCGCCAGGATGAAGGCCTTGACCACCGGGTAGACCATCTCGCGCCAGCGGCGGCCGCTGAAGATGCCGTAGTGGCCGGCACCCTTGGCTTCCAGGTGCATTTGGTGCTCCTTGACGATGCCGGTGCACAGGTCGTGTGCGGCGGCGGTCTGGCCCGAACCCGAGATGTCGTCCAGCTCGCCTTCCACCGTCAGCAGGCCGGTCTGGGTGATGTCCTGCGGGCGCACACGCTCGACCTGGCCCTTGGGGTTTTTCACGTCCCAGGTGCCGTTGACGAGCTTGAACTCTTGGAACACGGTTTCGATGGTTTCCAGGTAGTAGTCGGCGTCCATGTCGAGCACGGCGTTGTACTCGTCGTAGAACTTGCGGTGGGCCTCGGCGCTTTCGTTGTCGCCCTTGATCAGGTCCTTGAAGTAGTCGTAGTGGCTGCTGGCGTGGCGGTCAGGGTTCATGGCCACAAAACCGGTGTGCTGCAGGAAGCCGGGGTAGACGCGGCGGCCGGCACCGGGGAAGTTGCTGGGCACGCGGTAGATCACGTTGTGCTCGAACCAGGCGTGGCTGCGCTGCGTGGCCAGGTTGTTCACTGCGGTGGGCGATTTGCTGGCGTCGATGGGGCCGCCCATCATGGTCATGGACAAGGGCGTGGTCTCGCCGCGCGAGGCCATCAGCGACACCGCCGCCAGCACCGGCACCGTGGGCTGGCACACACTCATGACGTGGCAGTTGCCGTAAGTCTTTTGCAGGTGGCGGATGAATTCCTGCACGTAGTTGACGTAGTCGTCGAGGTGGAACTCACCCTCGGACAGCGGCACCAGGCGGGCGTTTTTCCAATCGGTGATGTAGACCTTGTGGTCCTTGAGCATGGTCTTGACGGTGTCACGCAGCAGCGTGGCGTAGTGGCCCGACAGGGGGGCCACGATGAGCACCACCGGCTGGCCCTTGAGCTTGTCCAGCGTGGGCAGGTCGTCGGAGAAACGCTTGAAGC
>CAYUAH010000191.1:0-5290 GCA_964442375.1 uncultured Hydrogenophaga sp.
AGACCCGGCCGCTTACGTCAAGCGCGTCAACGCGCTGCTGGTGTGACGGCCGGGCGGTAAAAAAACACCGCGTACTCAAACGGCACCTGGCGCGGAAAGCGCCAGCCCTGGCGCATCACCCGCAGGACAATGGGCTCGGCCAGCTGGCCATGGGCTTGTTGCCAGGCGCGCATGTCGGCCAGGCAGCTGTCCGGGTCTTTGCTGTAGCGGGTGGACGGCACCGGCGGCGGGGCGCTGTCCACGGCCTGTTGCTGGGCACCCACCGGCCCCAGCGGGCACAGCAGCACACCGCCTTGTGAGGCCCAGTCGCGGTGTGGCGCGAGCGTGGCCGGCGAAGCGTCCGGCAGCCCCGGCAGCGCACGGATGTGGTGGTCGCCGTAGAAGGCCAGCAAGGCGTTGTCGGCCCAGGCGCCGCCGCTCCAGCCCAGCGGCAGGTCAGGTGTTTCGCGCTGCCACAGGGCCAGGATGTCCTGCGCGGCCTGCGCGGTTGGGCGGTAGTGGTCGGGGTGGCCTTGTTGCGCGCGTTGCCAGCCATGCAACAGGCCCACCACCACCACCACAGCCAGGGTCGGCCAGGCGGCGCGTTGCAGTCGCCGCAGCGCGTTCGGGCCGTTGGCCTCGCCCGCGCTTGACAGGTTGCGCAGCCACAGCAGGCTGAAGGCATAGCCGATGGGAATGGCCCAAGGCGTGGACAGCTCCACCGCGCCCGCGAGCCCGAACAGCAGCGTGATGCCGCCGGGCAGCACCGCCAACCAGAACAGGGTGTCGCTCCAGCCCTGGGGGCGCCAACTCAGCCACAGGCCGCGCCCGAACCGTGCCAGCCAGGTGTGCTCAGACGCCGGGCGGGTGGCCGCGAACACCGCCACGCAGGCCAGCCAGGCCAGGCCCCAGTAGGCCAGTGGCGCGAGCGCGAACTTGAGCAGGGCCGGCCACGCCGTGTCGCCCTGACCCTGGTTCATGGCGTAGGCCAGGGTGGCGAAGTCGTTGGTGCGCAGCCAGGTCAGGTGGGGCAGCAGGGCGCTGGCAAATACCACCAGGGCCAGCCATGGCCAGGGGCTCATCAGCCAGCGCCGTCCATCGGCGCGCGTGAATGCCACCACCAGAAACCCCACCAGGAACACACCGCTGTAGTACTTGCTCAGAAAACTGGCCGCCGCCAGCAGGCCCAACGCAACGTGCCAGGCCCAGCGCGCACGCCCGGTAGAGGTGATGGCGGCCAGCAGGGCCACGGCCGTCCAGGGCCACAGCGAGAGCAACTGGCTGTTGGCGTTGAATTTGGCCGCCAGCGTGGTGTAGGGCAGGGCCCACAGCAGCAGCAACACGGCGGTGGGTGCCAGGTGGGGCAGGTGCAGGCGGCGCGCCAGCGCTGCCACGCCCCACAGGCCTGCGGCCACATTGCTGTAGGCCAGCAGGCGGTAGGCCCAGTCGGCGGTGGGGAACACGGCGAACCACGCGCCCACCACCCAGGCAAAAAACGGCGGGTGCTTGAAGGTGCCCCACTCAAAGGTCTGCGCCCAGGCCACGTTTTCCAGCATGTCGTGGTAGCTGTCGAGGTTGCCTTGTGCCAAGGTCTGCAGCAGCGCCCACACCAGCGTGTGTACCAGCACCAGGGTGGCGGTGGGCCAACGGGGCGTGGCCGCAAGCGCGGGTGCCGATGCAGGTGCGGGGGGCAGGGTGGAGGCGGGCATCATGGCTGGCGCGGATTTTAGGGTTCTTGACCATTGCGCGGGCGCGGAGCGGGGCTTGTGGCACCGCACCGAGGCGCTGGGCGACAATGCAAGACCACCCTGCGGAGGTGGAACTTTGTCAAATGCCCGCTCTCTGATTTGCATCGTCGCGCCGCCTGGCGACGTCACACCCTGCCCATGATTGCCCGATTTTTGCCCTTGCTTGCGCTGTCCGGCGCCTTCTGGTTGGGTCCTGCCGTGGCCCAGACCGGCACCGCCGTGGTCCGTACCGACCAGGTGCGCGCCGAGCTGCTGGCCCACGCGCCCGAGGGCGTGAAGCCGGGCAAACCGCTGTGGCTGGGCCTGCAAATCCAGCACACCAAGGACTGGCACACCTATTGGAAGAACCCGGGCGACTCGGGCCTGCCCACCACGGTGGAGTGGAAACTGCCCGCCGGCGTGACGGCCGGCGACATCGCCTGGCCCACGCCCAAAAAATTTCCCATCGGCCACCTGGCCAACTACGGCTACGAGGGCACGCTGCTGCTGCCGGTGCCGTTCACGGTGTCGCCCGACTTCAAAGGCACCGAGCTGAACGTGCAGCTCGACGCCGCCTGGCTGGTGTGCCGCAAGGAGTGCATCCCGGAGGAGGGCAGCTTCACCCTGCGCCTGCCCGCAGGCGCGGCCACCGCAGCCCATGCCCGCGCGTTTGACGACGCCGCCAGCCGCGTGCCCCGCGCCCAGCTGGCCGGCGACAGCCACGTGGCCCCCGGCGACAAGGCACTGGCGGTGCAGGTGGCCGGCCTGCCGCCCGACTGGGTGGGCCAGACGCTGGAATTCTTCCCTGAAACCGCCGCCGTCATCGAGCCCGGCGCCCAATGGACCCAGCGCTGGGACGGCAGCACCTGGCGGGCCGAGATCCCCCTTTCCAGCCAGCGCGCCGAAAGCCCCGCCATGATGCCGGTGGTGCTGGCCCGCACCGGCGACATGGCGCACGGCGAAAACACCTTGGGTGGCCTGCGCCTGGAACTGCCCGCGCGTGGCAGCTGGCCCGCGTTGGCCGCCTTGCCGGGCGATGGTGGCATCTCCCCCGCCTTGCAGGCCGCGCTGGACGCCAACGCCGCGCGCGCTGCCGCTGCGCCTGCGGCAGGCGGCAACACGCTCAGCCTGGGCCTGGCCCTGCTGGGTGCGCTGGTGGGCGGGCTGCTGCTCAACCTCATGCCCTGCGTGTTCCCGGTGCTGGCCATCAAGGTGCTGGCCTTTGCCCAGCACGCCGACGACCGGCGCGGCCACCGCCTGGCCGGCCTGGCCTACACGGCGGGTGTGGTGCTGTCCTTCGTGGCGCTGGGCGCCTTGCTGGTGGGCCTGCGCGCGGCGGGCGAGCAAATCGGCTGGGGCTTTCAGCTGCAAAACCCGGCGGTGGTGGCCGTGCTGGCGCTGCTGTTCACCGTGATCGGCCTCAACCTGGCCGGGCTGTTCGAGTTCAAGCAACTCGCGCCCGGTCCGTTGGCCGCGCTGCAATTGCGCCACCCGGCGGCGGACGCGTTTTTGACCGGCGTGCTGGCCGTGGCCGTGGCCTCGCCCTGCACCGCACCTTTCATGGGCGCCTCGCTGGGCCTGGCCGTGGGCTTGCCCACCGCGCAGGCACTGGCCGTGTTTGCCGCCATGGGCCTGGGCCTGGCCCTGCCCTACCTGGCCGCCAGCCTGTGGCCGGCGGTGGCGCGTGCGCTGCCGCGCCCCGGCGCGTGGATGAACACCTTGCGCCAGTTCCTGGCCTTTCCCATGCTGGCCACGGTGGTGTGGCTGCTGTGGGTGCTGGGGCAACAAAGTGGCATCGACGGTGTGGCCGCCTTGCTGGCGGTGATGGTGATGCTGGCGTTGGTGCTCTGGGCCTGGGGCCGCCAGGGCCGCACCCGTCAGGTGCTGGGCGGCCTGTCGCTGGCTGGTTTGGCCGCGCTGAGCTGGGCGGTGGCTCCGCAGGTCACGCGCAACGCGCCGGTTGACAATCTCAGCGCCGAGGCGGCCGTGGGCGATTGGCAACCCTGGTCTGCCGCGCGCATGGCGCAGTGGCAGGCCGAGGGCAAACCGGTGTTTGTGGATTACACCGCCGCCTGGTGCGTGACCTGCCAGTTCAACAAAAAAACCGTACTCGCCGACGCCACCTTGCTCAACGACATGCGCGCGCGCGGCCTGGTGCTGGCCCGCGCCGACTGGACCCGCCGCGACCCCGCCGTGACCCAGGCGCTGAGTGCCCTGGGCCGCAACGGCGTGCCGGTGTATGCCATTTACCGCCAGGGCGCCGCGCCGGTGGTGATGTCCGAGCTGTTGAGTGCGGCCGAAGTGCGCGCCGCGCTGGCCCGTTTGTGATCCCTCATTCACCGGAGACCACCATGCACCGCCACCTGTTTGCGCTCACACTCGCGCTGGCCATGTTCGGCTCCCACGCCGCCACCGTGGGCCAGCCCGCGCCCGACTTCAGTCTCACCGACGTGGCCGGCAAAACCGTGCGTCTGAGCGACTTCAAGGGAAAAGTGGTGGTGCTGGAGTGGAACAACCCCGGCTGCCCCTTTGTGCGCAAGCACTACCAGGGCAACCTGCAGGCGCTGCAGAAAGAGTTCACCGCCAAGGGCGTGGTGTGGCTGGCCATCAACTCCACCGAAGACGCCAGCGCCGATTACAAAACCCCGCCCCAGCTGGCGCGCTGGATGACCGAGCAGAAGGCCGCGCCCACGGCGGTGCTGATGGACGAAGAGGGCACCGTGGGCAAGGCCTACAACGCCCGCGTCACGCCCCACATGTACATCGTCAACCCGCAGGGTCGGCTGGCCTATGCGGGCGCCATCGACAGCATCGCCTCGGCCCGCGCGAGCGACATCGACAAGGCCACCAACTTCGTGCGCCAGGGCTTGAACGAATTGCTGGCCGGCAAGCCTGTTTCGGTGGCCCAAAACCAGGCCTACGGCTGCAGCATCAAATACAAGTCGGCCGCAGGTTGAGGGCGGGCGCCGCCGGGCTGCGTACACTGCGCCCATGAGCGACATCCAGACCCTCCGCACCGTGCTGGCCGCGTGCCCCACCATCGCCGTGGTGGGGCTGTCACCGCAGTGGCACCGCCCCAGCTTCTTCGCGGCCAAGTACATGCAAAGCCACGGCTACCACATCGTGCCGGTCAACCCCGTGGTGGCGCGTGAGAACGGCGAGATTTTGGGTGAGCGCTGTTTTGCCAGCGTCACGCAAGCGGCCGCCTCGCTGGCGGAACGGGGCCAAAAAATCGACATGGTGGACTGCTTCCGAAAGAGCGAGGACATCCCGCCCATTGCCGACGAGGCCATGGCCGTTGGCGCCAAGTGCCTGTGGCTGCAGCTGGGCATCTTCAACGAAGCGGCCGCAGCCAAAGCCCGCGCTGCCGGCCTCACCGTCATCGAAGACCGCTGCGTCAAGATCGAGCACGCCCGCCTGTTCGGCGGCCTCAACTGGGCCGGCGTCAACACCCGCGTCATCTCGGCCAAACGGCCCCACGTCTTGCCTTACTGACCCCATGGCCCAAGACCGCAACCGCGACCGTGAATACGGCTTCGGCACCCGCGCCATCCACGCCGGTGCCATCCCCGACCCCGTCACCG
>CAYUAH010000191.1:5390-6655 GCA_964442375.1 uncultured Hydrogenophaga sp.
TACGGCTTCGGCACCCGCGCCATCCACGCCGGTGCCATCCCCGACCCCGTCACCGGCGCCCGCGCCACACCGATCCACCAGACCACCAGTTTCGTCTTCGACAACGCCGAACACGCGTCCAGCCTGTTCAACCTGCAGACCTTCGGCAACGTCTACAGCCGCATCAGCAACCCCACGGTGGCGGTGCTGGAAGAGCGCGTGGCCAGCCTGGAAGGCGGGCGCGCCGCCCTGGCCTGCGGCAGCGGCATGGCCGCGCAGATGACGGCGCTGCTGGCCATCCTCAAGGCGGGCGACCACATCGTGGCCGCCTCCACCCTCTACGGCGGCAGCGTGGGCCAGCTGGGGCTGGGCTTTGAGCGGCTGGGCATACACACCACCTTTGTGGACCCGGCCGACCCCGACAACTTCCGCCGCGCCATGCGGCCCAACACCCGCGCCGTGTATGGCGAAACGCTGGGCAACCCGCTGGTCAACGTGTTCGACATCGCCGCCGTGGCCGCTGTGGCGCACGACCACGGCGTGCCGCTGGTGATCGACAACACCGTGGCCTCGCCCTACCTGTGCAACCCCTTCGCCTTCGGCGCCGACATCGTGGTGCACAGCGCCACCAAGTACCTGGGCGGCCACGGCACCACCATGGCCGGTGTGGTGGTGGAGTCGGGCAAGTTCAACTGGGCCAACGGAAACTTCCCCGACCTGATCGAGCCCAGCCGCGCCTACCACGGCGTCAAGTTCTACGAGACCTTCGGCGACTTTGGCTACACCATGAAGGCGCGGCTGGAGGTCAACCGCACCTTCGGTGCCGTGCTCTCGCCGCTCAATGCCTGGCTCATCCTGCAAGGCATCGAAACGCTGCACCTGCGCATGTTGGCGCATTGCCGTAACACGGTGCGCGTGGCCGAGTTCCTGCGCGAGCACCCGCTGGTGGCCTGGGTCAACTACCCGGGCCTCGCGGACTCACCGCACCACGCGCTGGCGAAAAAACAGTTCCGCGCCATCGACGGCGCGCCCGGCTGCTCGGGCATCCTCACCTTCGGCATACGCTCCGACGACCCGGCCCGCGCGGGCGAGCGCTTCATCGACGCCTGCGAGTTCCTGAGCCACCTGGCCAATATCGGCGACGCCAAGACCCTGGTCATCCACCCCGCCTCCACCACCCACCGCCAGCTCAACGAAGACGAGTTGAAGAAGGCGGGTGTCGGGCCCGACATGGTGCGCCTGAGCGTGGGCATCGAGGACGTGGAAGACATCCTCTGGGACATCGA
>CAYUAH010000192.1:0-6590 GCA_964442375.1 uncultured Hydrogenophaga sp.
CCCGCTTCTACGCCGACCACATCCTGAGCCGCGCCCCGGGCGTGCGCGACAGCATCGTCGAAGGCGCGGTGGGCGTGACCGAGATGGCGCTCGAAGCCTTTTGATGCTGGTGCCGCCCACCCTGTAGCTGTGGCGACAGGGTGGGGCGCACGGCCACCTCCAGAATCGCAGACAACATTTCCACGGAGACCCCATGCCCCAACTGCCCCCGGTCCTGCAGAAGATCAAGTTCCCTGTCATTGGCTCGCCGCTGTTCATCATCAGCAATCCCAAGCTGGTGATCGCCCAGTGCAAGGCCGGCGTGGTGGGCTCCATGCCCGCGCTCAACGCCCGTCCTGCCGCGCAGCTCGAAGACTGGCTGGCTGAAATCACCGAAGCCCTGGCCGCGCACGACAAGGCCAACCCCGACAACCCGGCGGCGCCCTTCGCCATCAACCAGATCGTGCACAAGAGCAACGACCGCCTGGAGCACGACATGCAGCTGTGCGCCAAGTACAAGGTGCCCATCGTCATCACCAGCCTGGGCGCCCGGGAGGACGTGAACCAGGCCGTGCACTCGTGGGGCGGTGTGGTGTTGCACGACGTCATCAACAACGTGTTCGCACACAAGGCCATCGAGAAGGGCGCCGATGGCCTGATTCCGGTGGCGGCCGGCGCTGGCGGGCACGCCAGCGTGAAAAGCCCATTTGCCATGGTGCAGGAGATCCGCGAGTGGTTTGACGGCCCGGTGGCCTTGTCGGGCTCCATTGCATCGGGTGGCGCCATCCTGGCGGCACAGGCCATGGGCGCTGACTTTGCGTACATCGGTTCGGCCTTCATCGCCACCGAGGAAGCACGTGCCGTTGAAGGCTACAAACAGATGATCACCGAGAGCAACTCGGACGACATCGTCTACAGCAACTTCTACACCGGCATCCATGGCAACTACCTCAAGGGCAGCATACGCAACGCCGGCATGGACCCCGACAAGCTGCCCGACAGCGACCCCAGCAAGATGAACTTTTCTACCGGCGAAGGCGCCAACGCCGCCAAGGCCTGGAAAGACATCTGGGGCTGCGGCCAGGGCATTGGTGCCATCCGCGAGGTGGTGCCGGCGGCCGAACTGGTGGCCCGCTTCAAGCGCGAATACGCCGAGGCCAAGGCCCGCATCTGCGCGGCTTGAATCCCCTCAAGGCTTGATGCGCACGCGCCTTCGGGCGCGTTCTGCTTTTGTGGCGGGTGTGTTTGTGGAATACTGATGTTTTAACCAGTATTTTTGATGCAGATCACCATGGCCGATGCACACATCCCTTTGCACGCCATCAAAGGGCGCGGCGCCGCCTCCCAACTGGCGCACCGTTTTTCGATGGACGAGCGCACCGGCTTTGACGATGGCTGGGGCACGCTGGACGACAGCATCGCAATGCCCCCCGGCGCGCGCCCCACGCAGGTAAGCGAGGAGCGCGCCCGCACCGCCATCAGCCGCAACACGTCGCCCGACGTGCCCTTCACGCAGTCCGTCAACCCTTATCGAGGCTGCGAACACGGCTGCATCTACTGCTATGCCCGGCCCACACACAGCTACCTCAACCTGTCACCTGGGCTGGACTTCGAGACCAAGATCATCGCCAAACGCAACATCGCCGAGGTATTGCGCCGGGAGCTCGCCAAACCCGGCCATCTGCCCGAAGCCATGGGCTTGGGCACCGTGACCGACGCCTACCAACCGGTGGAGCGCGAACTGCGCCTCACGCGCGAGGTGCTGGCGGTGCTGCACGAGGCCCGGCACCCACTGGCCATCATCACCAAGTCCAGCGGCGTCGAGCGCGACCTGGACCTGCTGGCGCCCATGGCTGCGCAGCGCCTGGCCACCGTCTACATCACCATCACCACGCTGGACCCGGTGCTGGCGCGCACGCTGGAGCCACGCGCCGCCGCGCCCCACCGCCGCCTGCGCACCATTCGCACCCTGGTGGACGCCGGCATCCCGGTGGGCGTGAGCGTGTCGCCGCAAATTCCCTTCATCAACGAAGACATGGAGCAGGTGCTGGCGGCGGCGCGGGAGGCCGGCGCCGACCGCGCTTTCTACCAGGTGGTGCGCCTGCCCTGGGAGGTGGCGCCGCTGTTCCGCGAATGGCTGCGGGTGCACCACCCATTGCGTGCCGAGCGGGTGATGGCACGCATACAGGACATGCGCGGTGGCAAGGACTACGACGGCGATTTCGCCACCCGCATGCGCGGCCAGGGCATCTGGGCCGACCTGATCCACCAGCGCTTCGAGAAGGCCTGCCGGCGCCTGGGCTTCAACAGAGAACGCCACGCGCTGGACGGCTCCTTGTTCCGGCCCCCAGGGGTGGCCGGGCAGATGGCGTTGTTTTAAATCACGCCGGCCAGGTCGCTCCGTGCTCAGGCACCATGGCCGGCCAGTGCAGTTCTTTTTCGATGCGCAGGCGCAGCGCGTCCGAGGCCTCTGGGTCGCCGTGCACCACAAACACCTGTTGCGGACGGCCGGGCAGGGTGCGCAGCCAGGCCATGAGTTGGCCGGCATCGGCGTGGGCCGATGCGCTTTGCAGTTGCACCACCTCGGCGCGCACCGGCACGTCCTGACCGTGCAGGCGAAGAAACGAGGCGCCTGCCGCCAGCGTTGCGCCGCGTGTGCCCGGCGCCTGGTAGCCGGTCAGGATGACCATGTGGCGGTGGTCGCCCAGGTACTGTGCCAGGTGGTGCAGCACCCGCCCTCCGGTGGCCATGCCACTGGCTGCCAACACCACCTTGGGCCCGTGGTTCATGGCGATGGCGCGCGACTGGTCGGGCGTGACGGTGTAATGGGCCGCGTGGCCCATGGCGCGGCATTGCGCGGCGTTCAGCCGGTGTTCACCCAGGTGGTGCTGGAACAGCTCGGTGGTGTGAATGGCCATCGGGCTGTCGAGGTAGACGGGCAGCGAGTGCGGGATGGCGTGGCGCGCTTTCAGCTCGGCAATGGCATGCAACAAGGCCTGCGCGCGACCCACCGCAAACACCGGCACCACGGCTGTGCCGCCACGTGCGGCCACACGCGCCAGGGCCGGGCCCAACTCGGCCACCACGTCTTCCTTGGGGTGATCGCGGTCGCCGTAGGTCGATTCGATGAGCACGGTGTCGGCGGCTGGGGCGGCTTCGGGCGGTTTCATCAGCAGGTCGTCCGGGCGGCCCAGATCACCCGAAAACAGGATGCGCCGCCCGCCCACCTGCAGCAGCAGGCTGGCCGCGCCCAGGATGTGGCCGGCGCCGCTGAAGCGCGCGGTCCAGCCGGGCAGGGGCTCAAAGTGCTCCAACATCTCCACCGTGCGCAGCAGCTTGAGGCTGCGCCGCGCGTCTTCCTCGGTGTACAACGGCAAGGCCGGCGCGTGCTTTGAAAAACCGTGGCGGTTGGCGAACGCGGCGTCCTCCTCCTGGATGTGGCCGCTGTCGGGCAGCAATATCTGGGTGAGATCGCGCGTGGCGGGCGTGGCCCACGCCTTGCCATGAAAGCCTTCCTTGGCCAGCAAGGGCAGGTAACCGCTGTGGTCCAGGTGGGCATGGGTCAGCAGCACGGCGCCCAGGTGGCGCGGCTCAAAGGGCTGGGGGCGCCAGTTGCGCAGGCGCAGCTGTTTGTAGCCCTGGAACAGCCCGCAGTCCACCAGCAGGCGCTGGCCCGCGTGTTCCACCAGGTACTTGGAGCCGGTCACCGTGCCGGTGCCGCCGAGGAAGGTGATGTTGACGCTCATGGGCACATCTTATGCCCGCAGCACCTGGCCCTGGGCGATCAGTCGAGCTTGACGTTGCCGCGTCGTATCACTTGCGCCCAGCGCGGAATTTCGCTGGCGATCAGTTGCGCAAAGGCCTGTGGCGTGGTGGGCGTGGGCACGGCGCCTTCGGCCGTCAATGCGCGCGACACCTCGGGCGACAGCAAGGCCTTGTTGATCTCGCTGTTGTAGAGCTGCACCAGCGGCGCGGGCAGGCCGGCCGGTGCCACGATGCCGTACCACTGATCGGCCTCGAAGCCGGGGTGGCCGCTTTCGGCCACGGTGGGCACATCGGGTAACGTGGGAATGCGCTGGCTGCTCGACACCGCCAACGGGCGCAGGCGGCCGCTGCGGATGTGGCCGATGAGCGCCGGGGTGCCGGTGAAGATGGCGTCCACCTGGCCCGCCAGCACGTCGCTGATGGCGGGTGCCGCGCCCCGGTAGGGAATGTGCAGCAGGAAGGTGTTGGTCTGTTGCTTCAGGAATTCGAAGGTGATGTGGGCCGCGCTGCCGTTGCCCCCCGACGAGTAGGTCAGCCGGCCAGGGGCGGCCTTGGCCTGGGCGATGAAGGCCTTGAAGTCGGTGGCTGGAAATTTCTCGTTCACCACCAGCACATTGGGTACCTTGGCCACCAACGCCAGCGGCGTGAAACTCTTGACAGGGTCGTAGGGCAGCTTGGGGTACATCGACGGGTTGATGGCCAGGGTGCCGATGTGGCCCATCATCAGCGTGCTGCCGTCGGCCGGTGCGCGCGCCGCTTCGCCCGCGCCCACCGAGCCACCGGCGCCACCCCGGTTTTCCACCACCACCGCCACACCCAGTTGCGTGGCCAGGCGCGCACCCACGGCGCGGGCCAGAATGTCGGTGGAGCCGCCGGGCGGGAAGGGCACGACCAGCTTGATGGTTTTGGGCGGCGTGGCTTGGGCCCAGATGGCGGGAGTGGCCAGTCCGGCTGCGGCGGTGATGAGCCACTGGCGGCGGTCGGTGGCAAAGGGCGGGCAGGTGTTCATGTTGACGACGTGGGCAGGAGGTGGACAAAGTATGCCCGCACCCAGGCCGCGCCGGTGCCGCCAAGAAAAAAGGCCAGCACAGGGCTGGCCTTTTCGTCCGAAGCAGGACTCAGCTGAAGAAGTCCTTGGCCTTCTCGAACCACCCCTTGTCGTTCGGGCTGTGCTTGTGCCCGCCCTTCTTGAAGGACTCGTCGAGTTCCTTGATCAGCTTGCGCTGGTGTTCGGTGAGCTTGACCGGCGTTTCCACCACGATGTGGCAGTACAAGTCGCCCGGGTAGCTGGAGCGCACGCCCTTGACGCCGCGCCCGCGCAGGCGGAAGGTCTTGCCACTCTGCGTGCCTTCGGGAATGTCGATGGTGGCCTTGCCGCTCAGCGTGGGCACGTCGATCTCGCCGCCCAGCGCCGCCGTGGGCATGCTGGTCGGCACCTGGCAGTGCAGGTCATCTCCGTCGCGCTCGAAGATGTCGTGTTTGCGGATGCGGATCTCGATGAAGAGGTCACCCGAGGGGCCGCCGTTGCGTCCCGGCTCGCCATTGCCGGCGCTGCGGATGCGCATGCCGTCGTCGATGCCGGCCGGGATCTTGACTTCCAGCGTCTTGTGCTTCTTGAGCTTGCCCTGGCCGTTGCAGGTGGTGCAAGGCTCGGGGATGATCTTGCCGCTGCCGTGGCAGTGCGGGCAGGTCTGTTGCACGCTGAAGAATCCTTGGCGCATCTGCACCGTGCCCGAGCCCTGGCAGCTGGGGCAGGTCTTGACGCTGGTGCCCGGCTTGGCACCGGTGCCGCTGCAGGTGTCGCAGTTGTCCCAGCTCGGAATGCGGATCTGCGCTTCCTTGCCCGCCGCTGCTTCTTCCAGGCTGATCTCCATGGCGTACGACAAGTCGTTGCCGCGGTAGACCTGGCGCCCGCCTCGGCCACCGCCGCGCTGGCCACCGAAGATGTCGCCGAAGATGTCGCCAAAGGCCTCGGAGAAGCCGCCAAAGCCCTCGGCCCCCGGGCCGCCGCGCATGTTGGGGTCCACGCCCGCGTGGCCGTACTGGTCGTAGGCCGCCTTTTTCTGCGGGTCCGAAAGCATCTCGTAGGCCTCCTTGGCCTCCTTGAATTTTTCTTCCGCGTTTTTGGCCGAATCACCCTGGTTGCGGTCCGGGTGGTGCTTCATGGCGAGCTTGCGGTACGCCTTCTTGATCTCCTCGTCGGAGGCGTTCTTGGGCACACCCAGCACTTCGTAAAAGTCGCGTTTTGCCATGGTCTGTCACTGTTCCTGTTGAACACAAACGCCGCGCCGGCCACCTTGCAGTGTCCGGACGCGGCGGCGGTGGTGGGGCCGAGCCCGATCAGCCTTTCTTCACTTCCTTGACTTCGGCGTCCACCACGTCGTCATCGACCGGCTTGGACGAGGACGCGGCACCTTCAGCGGCACCGGCACCCGCAGCGGCAGCCGCTTGCTGGGCCTGCTGGTCGGCGTACATCTTTTCGCCCAGCTTCTGGCTGGTGGTCATCAACGCGGTGGACTTGGCTTCGATGGCGTCCTTGTCCTCGCCCTTGGCGGCTTCTTCCAGGTCCTTGATGGCGGCCTCGATGGCTTCCTTCTCGGCCGCGTCGAGCTTGTCGCCGTATTCGGTCATGCTCTTTTTCACGCTGTTGGCCAGGGCCTCGGCCTGGTTGCGGGCCTGCACCAGTTCCACCTTCTTCTTGTCCTCGGCGGCGTTGAGCTCGGCGTCCTTCACCATCTTCTGGATCTCTTCCTCGCTGAGGCCGGAGTTCGCCTTGATGGTGATCTTGTTTTCCTTGCCGGTGCCCTTGTCCTTGGCGCCGACGTGCAGGATGCCGTTGGCGTCGA
>CAYUAH010000193.1:0-6503 GCA_964442375.1 uncultured Hydrogenophaga sp.
CCATGTCGGCCAGCAGCGAGGTCAGGCGGTCGTTCTCGCCCGCAGGGCGCATCAGTTCAAAGACCACGTCGGGGTGAGCGGCCCGCAGCGACGCCACCAGGGCAGGCAGGTCTTCGCGTGCGTGTTTGCCCATGCCAAAAAACAGCGGCAGCACCCGGACCCGGCGTGCGCCGGCCGAGATTGCCTGGGCCACGGCTTCGGGCAGTTCGGGCGGGCACAACTCCAGGTAGGCGCAGGCCACGAAACTGCCAGGCGCGCGCTGCGCGATGCGCGCGGCCACGGCCTCCACGGGCGCACGCCACAGCGGGTCGCGCGAACCGTGGGCAAACACGATGACGGCGAGGTCGGGGCGGTTCATCGTCTCAACACCAGCCAGCCGAAGGCGCCCAGCGACATCAGCGAATAAATCATGGCCGGCGCGGCGGCCGCCAGCCAGGGCTGCCACTGGTTGAGGTTGCCGATATAGCCGAACACGTTGTTGAGCAGGAAGAAACTGATGCCGGTCATGACACCGCCGAACACATAGCCGGCAATGCCGCCCGAGCGGAAATGCAGGTAGGCAAAGGGCAGGGCCAGCACCACCATCACCAGGCAGCTCAGCGGGTAGAACACCTTGCGCCAGAACTCGATCTCGTGTTTCTGTGCCGTCTGCCCGTTGGATTCGAGGTGTTGTATGTAGGCATAGAGGTCGGCGGTGCGCATGCGGTCGGGGTTGAGCAGGGCCACCGACACCATCTCCGTCGTCAGCTCGGTGGGCCAGCGGTACTCGGCCAGGTTTTCCTGCAAGAGCGACACCGCCTCGGCGCCCGTGCTGAACTCGCGGCGCGACACGGTCTTGAGGTGCCAGGCACCGTCGTCGCCGATCTGGCCCGATTCGGCCTGCACGGCCGACACCAGAAAGCCGCGGCTGTTCATCTCGAAAATGCGCACGTCGCGGATGGCGCCCAAGGCGGTGAGGGAACCGACGTTGACCGAAAAGCTGCTGTAGTTCTGGCGCTCCTTGAGCCAGGCACCGTTTTGACCGAGGTTGATGCGGCCCTGAAACCGGGCCTTGAGCACCTGCGCGTTGCGGTCGGACAGCGGCGCCAGGTAGTCGCCCACGGCCACGGTGATGATCACGAAGACCAGCCCCAGGCCCAGCAGGGAACGCAGCGCCCGCCAGGGCCCGAGGCCGCTGGTGCGCAGGATGGTGAACTCCGAGCTTTGCGCCAACCGCGCCATCACGAACACCGCGCCGATCAGCACCGCGATGGGCAGCAACTCGTACACCCGGTTGGGCACCAGCAGCAGCACGTAGAGCAGGGCGTGGCGCAGTTCGTAGGTGGCACCGTCGCCCAGCGCCGACGGTTTGCCCAGCGAGGGCAGTTCATCGACGAAATCGAAAAAGAAGAACAGCGACAGAAATGCCAGCAGCACATAGGCCACGGCGGTGAAGATCTCCCCATAGATCAGGCGGCGTATGGTGCTCATGCCGTGCCTTTCAAGCTGCGTCGCGGCGCCGGCAGCAGGTCGCGCCAGCCCCAGTTGTGGTGCCGCTTGAGCAGCCAACCCACAGCCATGGTCAGCACCGAGCCGTGCAGGCCCAGCATCACCTGCCACAGGCTCAGGCGACCACTGATCATCCAGCTCTGGCTCAGGTTGAGCAGGTTGTAGTACACAACAAAGGCAAACAGCACGAAGGCCAGGTTGCCGCCGCGCCCGGCGCGTGGGTTGGCGGAGGACACGCTGACCGCGATCAGCACGAAATTGATGGCGGTGATGACCATTCCCACCCGCCACACCAGTTCGCCCAGGCGCGGCCGGCTGGACTCGTCCAGCAGCGCCCAGGTGGGCAGGGATTTCACGCCACGGTCGGCACCAATGAGCGGGTGCGCGTCACCGATCTGGATGCCGTATTCCTCGAACTCGCTGACCCGCACCGGCGCCTGGGAGCCGGGCGCTGGGACGTCCAGCCGCTGGCCGCTGCTCAGCAGCAGCATCTGGCGGCCGTCCACCAGCTCGACCCGGCCCGAACGCGCCGAGGTGATGCTCTGGCTGCCGTCGGCCTCCTGGTTGGAGATGAACACGTTGCGGCCGTCAGCGGTGCCTGGGCTGTCCTTGTCGATGAAGAACACGCGGCGGCCGTCGGACGAGGACTGGAACTGACCCGGGGCCACGCGCTGCAGGTCGCTGCGCTGTTCGAAGCGGTCACGCAGCAGATCGATCTGCTCGTTCGCCCAGGGCCATACCACCATCACCAGCACGCCCACGGCCAGCAAAATGGGCCAGGCAAAACGAAACACCGGCGACAGAAAACCCATCAGTCCGCGCCCACCGCTGTACCAGATCACCATCTCGCTGTCGCTGTGCATCCGCGACAGGGTGGAGACGATGGCAATGAACAAGGCGATGGTGAGCAAGGTGGGCAGGCGGCCGAGCACGGTATAGCCCAGCACCACCATCACCTCCTCGGGGTTGACGCTGCCCTTGGACGCCAGGCCCAGCGTGCGGATGAGCAGCATGGTGATGACGATGGTGAACAGCACCACCAGGGTGGCGCCGAAACTGCGCGCCAGCTCCTTGCGAATGGAAGAATGAAACAGCATGTTCCGGTTTTAAGTTGGAACTGCGTCAATTGGTTGGTTCATCAGTGCCTTTTCACGCAAATCATTGATTTTGTTGATGTTTCTGGCCAATCATATGCCACGTAACGTCATCATGAGATTTCACAAGAAGGCACGGTAATTGTCGGCGCGGTATGGTCAGAATCGGTGCTCAATGCCGGCCTGCTTCATGATCGCGTTTGCAGTGTGCCGCGAGTCGCAGTTTGTTGACACGGTAACCGGTGTGGCCCCATTGGTCCAAGTCTGGTGAGAACCTTTCTGTCTGGACATGAAAAAGCCGTGCTGTTTGAGCACGGCTATCACCTGGCTGTAGTAGCCATTCATGCCGTCAGAAGCTCTCCCGTCCAGGCGGCCAGTGGCTTGGACTTCGGCGGTTTGCGCAGATGTTCTTCCATGAGCATGTTCACGCAGTCATACACTGCGTGGAACATCTCGTCCTTGGTTTTGGCCTCTGCAACAAGGCCAGCAAGATCAGGGCTCGTGGCGACGTAGACGCCTGCCTCGGGGTCGAACATCACCTCGACGCGGAAAATGACAGGCACACCCAAATGTGCGGCGAGCTTCCACCCGGGAAAGCCGACTCTGTACATTCGATGACTCCAGTTGATGCAGTTGAACAGCCGCAGCATAGATTTGCTGTAGACAAACTGTAGCATGACAGTGCACAACAGTGCTCAACAGCACAAATACCCACGGTTCAGGAGGCGGTTGACAGGCCGCATACATGCCGGACGGTGTGCCCGAGCTTGGTATGCCATCCGGTGTAGGCTTCAGAAACAAGCGCTCCACTTCGAAGTGGAGGCGAGTGCAATGAAATAACATCGTGGAATATCGAACGGTGCGCAATTATGAACTTTGAACTCAAGTCCTTGACGCTGTCGCAAGCCGCTGCGACCCCCTGTGATGCCCTGGTCGTGGTGTGGCCGGAGCAGCCCGCCGCCGGCACCGACATCGGCCCCTTGGCCGAGCTGGTGCGCCGGGAAGCGGGGGGCACCCATTGGGAGAAGGGCCTGGCCAAGCTCTGGGCCAGCCACGGACAGCCGGCGGTCAAGGCGGCGCGGCTGGTGCTGGTGCGTGCGGGCGACGGGTCGTCCGCCAGCGTGCGCAAGGCCGTGGCTGCGGCCATGGGCTCGCTCAAGGCGCCCAGCGTCAAGAAGGTGGTGCTGTGCCTGGCAGCGCTGCCGTTCAAGGCGGGCGTGGTGCAGGCTGCGCTTGCCGCCACGGCCGACGCCACCTACGCCTACACCACCACCAAATCCAAGGCCACCGGGCGCGCATTGCAGCAGGTGTTGGTGGGCGTGGTCAGTGCCACCGAGGCACAGGCCGAATTCAAACAGGCCAGCGCCGTGGTGCAGGGCGTGGAGTTGGCCAAGGAATGGGCCAACCGCCCCGGCAACCACGCCACACCGTCCATGCTGGCCGACGTGGCGCGCAAGCTGGGCAAGTCGCCGCGCATCAAGACCGAGGTGCTGGGCCCGCGCGAGGTGGCCAAGCTGGGCATGGGCGCTTTCATGGCAGTGGCCCAGGGCTCGGAGGAACCGCTGCGTTTCATCGTTTTGCAGTACCACGGCGCGGCCAAGGCGCAGGCGCCAGTGGTGCTGGTGGGCAAGGGCATCACCTTCGACACCGGTGGCATTTCGCTCAAGCCCGCGCCCGAGATGGATGAGATGAAGTTCGACATGGGCGGCGCCGCCAGCGTGTTGGGTGTGTTTGCCGCGCTGGCCGAGGCGCAACCGGCGGTCAACGTGGTGGGCCTCATCCCCAGTTGCGAGAACATGCCCGACGGTCGTGCCGTGAAACCCGGCGACGTGGTCACCAGCATGAGCGGGCAGACCATCGAAATCCTCAACACCGACGCCGAAGGCCGCCTCATTTTGTGTGACGCACTGACCTACGCCAAGCGCTTCAAGCCGCAGGCGGTGATCGACATTGCCACCCTCACGGGTGCCTGCGTGATCGCGCTGGGCGGCGTGCGCAGCGGCCTGTTTGCCACCGACGATGCCCTGGCCGCGGCTCTGGCCCAGGCGGGCGAGGTCGCGCTCGATCCCTGCTGGCGGCTGCCGCTGGACGACGAATACGCCGAAGGCCTCAAGTCCAACTTTGCCGACATGGGCAACGTGGGCGGGCGTCCGGCCGGTGCCATCACCGCCGCCAAGTTCCTGCAGAAGTTCGTGGGTGACGCACCCTGGGCCCACCTCGACATCGCAGGCACGGCCTGGAAAAGTGGCGCCGCCAAAGGGGCCACCGGCCGCCCGGTGGGCCTGCTGATGCAGTACCTCACGCAACTGGCCCAGCAACCGGCGGCGGCTCCCGTTAAGGCGGCACCCGTCAAGGCGGTCCGCAAACCTGCGGGCAAGGCGGTCAAGCCGACCCGTGCGACTTGAGCCAGGCGGGGTTCATGGCCGAGGTCGCCTTCCATTTCAACGTGCCCGAACGCACGGCCTACACCTGCCGCCTGCTGCGCAAGGTGTGGCGCAGCGGCCAACGCGCGCATGTGGTGCTGGATGCCACCGATCTTCACGCGATGGACGTTGCGTTGTGGACCTTTGCGGCCGACGAGTTCCTGCCACACGCCACACAACATGCGCCGGCCCATGTGCGGGCGCAGTCGCCCATCGTGCTGGCCGACGAGAGCCTGGCCGCGCCGAGCGGCGCCGTATGGGTCAACCTGCTGTCCCATGTGCCCGAGGCATGGCAGGGCGCACCGGCCGGTCAGCGCATCATCGAGGTGGTGACGCAGGACGAAGCCGACCGCCAGGGCGCGCGGCAGCGCTGGCGCTGGTACACCGCGCAGGGCCACCAACTGGTGCGGCACGATCTGGCCGCCACTCCGGCCTCATGAACGCGAACAACAACAACCGCGTACCGCCGCGTTTTGTGCCCACGCTCACCGAGGTGGTGGAGGTGCCCGCCTGGGTGTTGCCGGGCGAGCCGTTGCATGCGCCAGCCCCCTGGGTTGAGGTGGAGCCCGCGTCCGATGAGGTGGCTCAGTCATTGGCTGAACCGACCGCCGACCCGCTGTCGCCATCGCCCGCGCTGGATGTGTGGGCCGAAGAGATCACGCGGCGGGTGACGGAACAAGTCGAACAACGTTTGGCGGCCTTGCTGGCTGAGCATTCGGCTGACATGGCACGGGTGTTGACCCAGGCGGTGGCACAACAATTGCGTGCCGAGCTGCCCGCCCTGGTGCACCAGGCTGCAGAGGCGTCGGCCGCGCCGGCGACGTCGTGGACGGGTGACGGCCAGTAGCAGTGTGGCTTTTGAGCCATTCATGTGACTGATGCACATCCGGGCTAACCCTTGAAGCCTCAACCGATTCGGGTGCGGCCGCCATTGCAGGGGCAAATTTGAGTTATCTTATTGGGTGTGGAGAAAAAAATAGCTCCGCTCAACATGTCTTTGTTTACTTTTCTTTCACAAGGGTTCCTATGCAAATGAAGATGAAATTGGCCGTCATTTCTGCGGCCGTGATTCTGGCCGCTTGCGGCAAAAAAGAAGAAGCGCCTGCACCGGCAGCCGCTCCTGCAGCAGCACCCGCCCCCGAGACGCTGACCGTCAAGATCGGTCACGTCGGCCCCACCAGCGGCGCCATCGCTCACCTGGGCAAAGACAACGAAAACGGCGCCCGCATGGCCATCGACGAACTGAACGCCGCTGGCGTGAAGATCGATGGCAAGGTGGCCAAGTTTGAACTGCTGGCCGAAGACGATGCAGGTGACCCGAAGCAGGGCACGGCAGCCGCCACCAAGCTGGTTGACGCCAAGGTCAACGGCGTGATCGGTCACCTGAACTCCGGCACCACCATCCCCGCTTCGCAGATTTACGATGCGGCCGGCATTCCCCAGATCTCCCCCTCCGCCACCAACCCCAAGTACACCCGCCAGGGCTACAAGGGCGTGT
>CAYUAH010000194.1:0-6486 GCA_964442375.1 uncultured Hydrogenophaga sp.
CGCCTCGCAGTGGTGCCTGATCGCGTCCATGGCCGCCATCGGCATGAAGACCCACCTCAAGGACATCCTCACCGTGGGCTGGAAGCCGGTGGCCCTCATGGTGCTGGAGACGGTGTTCCTGGCAGCGCTGTTTTATGGGCTGCTGCGCCTGCTCTGAACTTACTTGCTCAGCACCAGCCCCGGCAGCCACAGCGAGAACGCCGGCACGTAGGTGACCAGCAGCAGCGTGGCCCCCAAGGCCCCGTAAAACGGGCCGATGGTGCGCATCACCTGGCCGACCGATATCTCGCCGATGGCGCAGCCCACGAACTGCACCGAGCCCACCGGCGGCGTGTTCAGGCCCAGGGCGCAGTTGATCAGCATGACGATGCCGAACTGCATGGGGTCCATGCCGAAATGCATGGCAATGGGCATGAAGATGGGCGTGCAGATCAGGATGGTGGCAGCCATGTCCAGAAAGGTGCCCAGCACAAACAGCAGGATGTTGATGAGCAGGAAGATGACCCAGGGGCTGGTGGAGATGGACTGCATCAGCTCGCCGGTTTTCTGCGGCACCTCGTACAAGGCCATGAAGTAGCCGAATGCGCTGGAAATGCCGATCAGCAGCAGCACCACGCCGGTGGTTTTGCAGGCCTTGGCACAGGCCTTGAGGAAGTTGGACCAGCTCAGGCTGCGGTAGACGACGACCGTGACCAGCAGGGCCCAGGCCACGGCGATGGACGCCGACTCGGTGGCGGTGAACACGCCCGAGAGGATGCCGCCCAGGATGATGACCACCACGAACAGGCCGGGCAGGGCGGCGAGTAAGGCGCTGATCACCAGGGCCCAGCCGGGGAATTTGCCGTGCACCGGGTAGCCGCGCTTGACCGCCACCCAGTAGGCGGCGGCCAGGTTGCACACCGTGAGGAGGATGGCCGGGATGAGGCCCGCCAGGATCAGGCCCAGCACGCTCACCGAGGCGATGCCGGCGGTGGCCAGCGTGAAGATGATGAGGTTGTGCGAGGTGGGCATGATGGCGCCCACCAGGGCGGCGTGGGTGGTGACGTTGACCGCGTAGTCGGCGTCATAACCCTCTTTTTTCATCAGCGGAATCATCACCGAGCCGATGGCCGACACGTCGGCCAGCGGTGAGCCGGCGATGCCGCCGAAAATGGTGCAGCCCAGCACGTTGCTCATGCCCAGGCCGCCACGCACGTGGCCCACCAGGCTGTTGGCGAAACGCACGATGCGGTCGGCGATGCCGCCGTAGAGCATGAGTTCGCCGGCAAACACGAAGAAGGGAATGGCCAGGAAGCTGAAGACCTGCATGCCACCCACCATCTTCTGGAACACGATGGCGATGGGCAGGCCGGCGGCCAGTATGGTGGCCACCGAGGACAGACCGATGGCAAAGGCCACCGGCACGCCCAGCAGCAGCAGGACGGTGAAGGTGGCGGCGAGGATGGTCAGTTCCATGAAGGCTCCACAACGGTGCCGCGCAGCAGGGCGATCACGTGTTCGATGGAAAACAGCACGATGAGGACACCGGCAATGACGATGGGCACGAAGTCGATGCCGTCGGGCACCGGCAGCATGGGCTTCTTCTCGGCCCATTTGGCGCTGGCCCATTGCCAGCCGCTGGTGGCCATGAGCACGCCAAACGTGCCCACCAGCACGTGAATGAGGATTTCGATGCGGTGTTGCCACTTCTGCGGCAGCAAGCCGACCAGCGATTCCAGGCCGATGTGACCGGCATCGCGCACGCCCACGGCCAGGCCGAAGGCGGTCACGAACAGCACCAGCAGCATGGCTAGTGCTTCGGCCCAGGTGGGGGTGTCGTTGAAGATGTAGCGGCCAATGACCTGCCACTGGACACACAGCACCACCGCCAGCAGGCCGGCCACGGCCAGCCCCAGGCTCAGCCGAGAGAGCCCGGCGCACAAACGGGTGTACATGGCAGCGGCGCTTATTTTGTGTCCTGCACCGACTTGACCAGGCGCTTCATGTCGGCGGTGGTCATGAACTTGTCGTAGACCGGGCCCATCACGGCCTGGAACGAGGCCTTGTCCACGTCAACAATCTGGGCGCCACCGGCCTTCACGCTGGCCAGCGACTTGGCCTCCTGCTCGTCCCACTTCTGGCGCTGGAAGGCCACCGACTCCTTGGCCGCAGCACGCACCAGGTCCTGCTCGGCTTTGGGCAGCTTGTCGTACACGATCTTGGACATCAGCAGCATCTCGGGCGCCATCGAGTGCTCGGTCTTGGAATAGACCTTGACCGCCTCGAAATGCTTGGCGGTGTCGAAGGACGGGATGTTGTTTTCGGCTGCATCGATCAGGCCGGTCTTGAGGCCGGTGTAGACCTCGCCGTAGGGCATGGGCGTGGCGTTTGCGCCCATGGCGCCCACCAGGGCCACCCACAGGTCGGACTGCTGCACGCGGATCTTCAGGCCCTTGGCGTCGGCCACGGTCTTGATGGGTTTTTTGGCGTAGATGGAGCGCGCGCCGCTGTCGTAGAAGGCCAGGCCCACAAAACCGGCGGACTCGCAGCTCTTGAGGATTTCTTCGCCCACCGGGCCGTCCAGCGTCTTGCGCATGTGTTCAACCGAGCGGAACAGGAAGGGCATGGTCGGCACCTGGGTGAGCGGACAAATGCCGTTCATGGGGCTGATGTTGACGCGGGTCAGTTCCAGCGCGCCTATCTTCACCTGGTCGATGGTCTCTTTTTCGGTGCCCAGCGCGCCCTTGTTGAAGACCTTGATCTTGTGTTTGCCGCCGCTGCTTTTCTCCAGGATTTCGCTCATGCGCTTGACCGCCACCACGGTGGGATAGTCGTCGGCGTTGTGGATGTCGGCCGAGCGGAATTCGGCGGCGTGGGCCGCGAGGCCGGCACAGGCCAGCAGGGTGGCGAGGAGGGTGTGCTGTGTTTTCATGTTGTCTCCGTTGGGGTTGGGCAAGCGATGGGGAAGGGAAGGGGGCGCTCAGGCGCGGTAGGTGGGCTCTTCAAGGCCTTTGACGCCGGGCTGCAGCGCAAACACGCCGCCGGCCAGCGGCTGGTCCGACAGATCCACGCCGTCGGGGCGGATGGAGGTGACGAACAGGGTGTCCAGGCCCACGCCACCGAAGGCGCACATGGCGGGCTTTTTTACTGGCACGGGCAAGGAGCGGTCCAGGCGGCCGTCGGGCGTGAAACGGTGCACCAGTCCGGCGTCGTTGCCGCAAATCCAGTAGCAGCCGTCGGCGTCCACGGCGGCTCCGTCGGGCCGGCCGGGCAGTGGCTTCATGTCCACGAACAGGCGCCGGTTGTGGGGTGTGCCGGTGTCGGTATCGTAGTCAAAGGCCCAGATGGCCTGCACACTGGGGTGCGAGTCCGAGAGGTACATGGTGCGGCCATCAGGGCTGAAGGCCAAGCCGTTGGGTGTGATGAACCCATGGAGTTGGGGCTGGAGGCCGGCGTCCTTTGTGTAGCGGTACAACACACCTACCACTGCGGCAACGGCCATGTCCATCAGCATGGTGCCGGCCCAGAAGCGGCCCTGGCGGTCGCAGCGGCCGTCGTTAAAGCGCATGCCCTCGCGGGCGTGTGGCACCGTGGCCAGGCGTTCACATGACAGACGGTCATCACCTTCGGGCCGCAAGAGGAACACGCCGCTGGCCATGCCCGCTACCCAGGCCCCGTTGCCAGCCACGGGCGCCATGCATGCCAGCAGCTCGGGCGCGTCGCGGTGGGAAAGGGTGCCGGCCTGCCAGCGCCATTGCCGACCGGCAGGAATGTCGGTCCAGTAGAGGGCCTGCTCGGTTGGCACCCAGACCGGGCTTTCGCCGGTGGCGCAACGGGTGTCGGCAATCAGTTCGGCTTGCATCGAAGGCCGCTCACTGCTCGAACGGACCGGCTTTGACGAAGGCGCCGCCCTGGAAGATGGCGGCGGGGTCGCTCAGGTCGGGCGGGCTGCTGCGGTCGTACACCGCCTGGCGGAACGCGTCCGAGCTGTCCTTGGGGTGGTAGCCAATGTGCCTGGCGCGGCTGTTGTCCCACCAGGTCACGGCGTTGGCCGACATGCCGAACACGATGGTGTGCCCCAGCACGGGCGTGTCCAGGCAGGCGCTGACGAGGCGATGGAGGTCGTCGTAGCTGAGCCAGGTCGCCAGCATGCGCCGGTCTTTGGGCTCCGGAAAAGACGAGCCTATGCGCACACAGGCGGTTTCGATCCCATAGCGATCAAAGTAGAAGCGCGACAAGTCTTCGCCGAAGGCCTTGCTCACGCCATACAAACCGTCAGGTCGGGGTGGCGCGTCGCTGTTGATGGTGTCGCTTTGCCGGTAAAAGCCGGTCACGTGGTTGGAGCTGGCAAACACCACACGGCGAACCCCATGCTTGCGGGCTGCCTCATACAGGTTGTAGGCACCGATGATGTTGGCTTGCAGGATGGGCGCGAACGGCCCTTCAACCGAATAGCCGCCCAGGTGGACGATGGCGTTGACACCGGCCACGGCGCGGTCCACGGCGAGCGCATCGCCCAGATCGGCCTGTACGACCTCCTCGGCTTCGGCGGCTGGACCCAGGTCCTTGAAGTCGGACACCCGCAAGACCTTGCAGTTGGCCTTGAGGCGGCTGCGCAGCACCTGGCCCAGCGCGCCCGCAGCGCCGGTCAGCAGAATTTTGTCGTGGATTTGCAGTGACATGGAACTGTTGTCGGTTATACGTTGTCTGATGACAAGATTCTGTGTTTCGCTGCAAAGGGTGTCAAGGCAAAACTGCGCCTTTAGGTGTAATCCCTAGGCATTTGGCAGGCCACACCTGGCGACACCCGCGAATCCCGAAACACACCGCTGGACCGTGCGCACCGACGCCTGCACACACTTCGCCACATCGCCGTTCGTCCAGCCCAGGCTGGAGAACATGCGGCGCAAGCCAAGGCCTGTTTTCATGCGGGTTTCGCCGACAAAGCGAGCTTTGGCGGGCTTACTTTTAATATTCCACGATGTATATTATGTTAACTTTGAAAATGAAGTCCGAACCGCTCATGGCCACGTCTCAAGCTGTCTGCGGTGACAATGGCGACGACCTCTGACAGCCCCACCCCCAGCACGCAGCCTCCCATTGAGCAAGCCCGCAACCCGCTTCACGGGGTGACGCTTGAGGCCATGGTGCGGGCACTGGAGGCGGCCTATGGTTGGGATGGGCTCGCGCAGCGCATACCGGTGCGCTGTTTCGCCAGCGAGCCCAGCGTCTCATCGAGCCTGAAATTCTTGCGACGCACCCCGTGGGCACGCGACAAGGTCGAAAGCCTCTACCTGTTCATGCTGCGCGAACAGAGGCGCTCCGGCGCACGCCGCTGAATCCCACTCGTCATCACCAGCGGCCCTTGGGCGCGATGGCTCGGATGTGTTGGGCGATCCGGTCGGCCTCCGCTGGTCGCCCGGCGCGGTGGGCAAAATCGAGTGCGGTCAAGCCCTGCTCGTTTTTGAGCGTGGCGTCGGCGCCCGCGTCCAGCAGTTGGCCCACCACCTTGCGGTTGCCGTACATCGCAGCCAGCATCAAAGGCGTTGAACCGTTGGGCGAAGCCGCGTCGATGTAGGCATGGTGATCCAGCATCAGCTGGACCAGCGCAGGCGCCTGCTCGCCCGGGTGCGAGGCAGCGTAGTGCAACGGGGTCCAGCCCGGCTTGTTGACGTGGGCTTGGCGCTTGATCAGGGCCTCGCACTGGGCCAGCCGCCCTTTCAGGGCCGCCAGCATGAGCGGGCTTTCATCCTTTGAGTTGCGGGCTTCCACGTCCACCTCGGGCCGGCTCAGCAGGAAATCCACCACCTTCAGCGCATCCAGCCGCAGCGCGATCACCAGCGGGGGCTCCATCATTTCGTTGCGGGTGTTGAGATCGAATCCGCGGTTGGCCAGGGCCTGCAAGGCCTGGGGTGCATCGGCCGCAATGGCGCGGAAAAAGTCCTCAAACGAACTGGCTTGGACCGCCGATGGCGCGGCGATGAAGGCTGCAGCCAGCAGCCCAAGACAGGTTCGGCGTGTCGGTGATGAAAGTGGCGCGGCAACAAAAAGGCCCCGTTCCCGGGGCCTTTTGTTGTTGCCTGGCAGTGTGCAACGGGAGTTCATGGCCCGACTTTATCAGTCTTCGACAAACGCCTCTTCGCGCTTCTTCTTGATCGAAGGCGACAACACCACGATCAGGAGCAGCAAGGCTGCGGCAAGCAAGGACGCAGACAGCGGACGGGTGACGAACACCGACCAGTCGCCGCGCGACAGCAGCAGGCTGCGGCGCAGGTTTTCTTCCATCATGGGCCCCAGGATCAGACCCAGCAGCAGCGGTGCGGGTTCGCAGCCCAGCTTGATGAAGGCATAACCAATGAAGCCGAACAGCGCCACCAGCCACACGTCGAAGGTGTTGTTGTTGGTGGAGTACACGCCGATGGCGCAGAACAGCACGATGGCCGGGAACAGCCAGCGGTAGGGCACCGTCAGCAGCTTGATCCAGATGCCGATCAGCGGCAGGTTCAG
>CAYUAH010000195.1:0-6460 GCA_964442375.1 uncultured Hydrogenophaga sp.
GCTGGCGCTGCAGCATGGGCAGCTTGACCAGGGCCTGCACCCCGCTCATGAAGGCGCGGCCGTGGTCCAGGCTGTACTTGTCGTCCAGCGTGACGGTTTCCAGGGCTTTGCGTATGTGTTCGGGCAGAGGGGCGTTCAAGGGAGTCTCCTGCGTGGGCACCAGCCTTGTGGGCCGGTGTGAGGGTGTTCGGCGCGGTGGCGGCCTGGGGGTTTTTGGAAAGCAAAGTGTATGGGGCTGCGCCGGATATGTCTTTGCGTTTCATGCCCTCAAAAACGCGTCTTGACAAAGATTCTTGCGCATCCATTGACAAATTGACAGATTTCTACAAAATCCGCCCACCCGGGTTGCGCCCGCGCCCTTTTTGCCCACTCTCCGTCTGCTCGTCCCTTGTCTCCATTGTTCCTGATGCCGGCTCTGGCGCTGGCCTATGCCGCGCTGGGCTGGCTGTCCTTGCGCGTGGCCATTCCGCCCGATTACGTGTCGCTGGTTTTTGTACCAGCCGGCTTGGCCTTTGTGGCCGCCCTCACCTGGGGACGGGCCGCCCTGATGGGTGTTGCCCTGGGTTCCTTGCTGCTCAACGGGTTGAGCAACTGGCAGGCCGCCGGCAGCGTGTTCAACTGGAACCTGCTGGTCACGCCGCTGGCCGCCGCCCTGCAGGCCGGCCTGTCGGCCTGGGCGGTGCGGCGCTGGGTGGGCTACCCCAACGCGCTCGACACACCCGGCCGGGTGCTGGCGTTTCTGGCCTTGGGCGGACCGGTCGGTTGCCTGCTCAACGCCAGCGTATCGGTGCCGGTGCTGGTGGCCCTGGGCATCGTGCCGGTGCCCGAGGCCTTGTTCAGCTGGTGGAACTGGTGGTTGGGCGACGCCCTGGGTGTGATGCTGACCGTGCCCCTGCTGATGGTGGCCTGGGGGCAGCCGCGCGTGGCCTGGTCGTCGCGCCGCACCACCGTGGCTTTGCCCATGCTGGTGGCCATGCTGCTGGCCGGCGCCACCTTCTACCAGGTGCGTCACGGCGAAGAACGTGCCCTGCGCGACAACTTCGACACCGAAAGCCGCGAGTTGGCCCGGCTGCTGCAGCGGCGGCTGGACGCGCAGTCCGACAGCGTGCTGGCGGTGGCCAAACTGATGGAGCTGGCCACGTTGACCCGACCCGACGACTACCGCGAAGCCGTCACGCCCTGGTTGCGCCGCTACAGCGGCACCCAGAACTTTGGCTGGAGCCCCCGCGTGACGGAGGGCCAGCGCGCGCAGTTCGAGGCCGAACAGCGGGCGGGGGGGCACCCCGAATTCCGCATCCTGGGGCGTGACGCCCAAGGCAAGACCTTTCCCGCGCCGCCGGCCGACGACCACCTGCCCATCACCCTGGTCGAGCCCCTGGAGTCCAACCGCAGCGTGCTGGGCCTGGACGTGCTGGTGCTGCCGGCCACTTCCGAAGCGGTGATGGCCACCCGCATCTCGGGCCGGCCGGAGGTGACCCAGGGCATACGCCTGGTGCAGGAAACCCGCCAGCAGCGCGGCGTGGTGATGTACCAGGCGGTGTTTGCCCGCCAACCCGACGGCAGCCCCTATGGCGAGGTCAAGGGCGTGGTGTCGGCCGTGTTCCGCATGGACGACGTGCTGGCCGCTGCGCTCGGACCCATCGCGCCGCAGCGCCTGCAGCTGTGCCTGATCGACCCGCAGGGCAGGGCGGGCAACCAGCGCCTGGTGGGCACCGAGGGCTGCGAAAGCCGGGCCGTGCCCCGGCGCGCCTTGTCCATCGAGTTGCCGGTGCGCTTCAGCGACCGCTTCTGGGAATTCCGCCTGACCGAAGGGCCGGCCTACCGAGCCGAGCACCGCAGCTGGACCGCCTGGGCCACGGTGGCGCTGGGCCTCACCGCAGTGGGCATGCTGGGCGTGTTCCTGGTCGTCATCACCGGCCACGGCCGGCGCACCCAGCTGCTGGTGGACCAACGCACCGAAGAACTGGCCGGCAGCAACGCCCGCCTGGTGCAGCTGGCCCACTTCGACCCGCTGACCGGGCTGGCCAACCGCAAACACTGGATGGACCAGGCCCAGGCCACGCTGGAGGCTGCGCAACGCCACGGCGACCGGCTGGCGGTCATGTTCATCGACCTGGACCGCTTCAAGCACGTCAACGACAGCCTGGGCCACAGCGCCGGCGACCGCCTGCTGGGCACGGTGGCGCTGCGCCTGCGCGAATGCCTGCGCGCGCGCGACGTGCTCGCGCGCCTGGGCGGCGACGAGTTTGTGGTGCTGCTGCCGCGCCTGAAGCAGCGCGATGGCGCGGCGGTCGCGGCCCGCAAGATCATGCAGGTGCTGGTGCAGCCGGTGATGCTGGACCAGCACGAGGTGACGGTGTCGGCCAGCGTGGGCCTGGCCTGTTACCCGGAGGACGGCGACAGCGTGGAAACCCTGCTGCGCCACGCCGACACCGCCATGTACGCCGCCAAGGACGCCGGGCGCAACGGCTGGCGCTTCTTCTCCACCGAGATGAACGAGCACCTCTCGCAGCGCATGTTCATCGAGACCGGCCTGCGCCGCGCGCTGGCGCAGGGCGAACTGTTTTTGCACTACCAGCCGCAGGTGGACACCCGCAGCGGCCGGCTGGTGGGGGCCGAGGCGCTGGTGCGCTGGTCGCACCCGGAACGCGGTCTGATCGCGCCCGACCAGTTCATTGCCGTGGCCGAGGACTGTGGCCTCATCGAACCGCTGGGGCGCTGGGTGTTTGGCGAAGCCTGCCGGCAGCTGCGCGCCTGGGAGGACAGCGGCCTGAGCGGCCTGCAGCTGGCGGTCAACATCTCGGCGCTGGAGTTCAACCGCCCGGGTTTTTTGCCCCAGGTGCGCGACACACTGGAGGCTTCGGGCGTCAACCCCGCGCAAATCGAACTCGAAATCACCGAAAGCCTGCTCATGCAGTCGCTGCCCGAACTCAGTGAGCGCCTGGGCGAACTCACCGCGCTGGGCCTCAAACTCGCGCTTGACGATTTCGGCACCGGCTACTCCAGCCTGGGCTACCTCAAGCGCCTGCCGCTGTCGCGCCTCAAGATCGACAAGTCCTTTGTGGCCGGTGTGCCCGGCAGTCCCGAGGGCGAGGCCATCATCCGTGCCAGCCTGTCCATGGCCCACGACCTCGGCCTGGACGTGGTGGCCGAAGGCGTGGAAACCGAAGACCAGCGCGACTTTTTGCTGAACCACGGCTGCGACCGGCTGCAGGGCTACCTGATCGCACGCCCCATGGGCGCCGAAGCCTTTGCCGACTGGTGGCGCCAGCACCGCCGCACCCAGGACCGGGTGCCATCCCACTGACACAAGCTTTGCCCGCGCATGGAACACCTCGACAAATTCGACATCGCCATCCTGCGTGAGCTGCAGGCCGATGGCCGCCTGACCAACGCCGAACTGGCCCAGCGCGTGGGCCTGTCCGCCGCGCCCTGCTGGCGGCGGGTGCGCGCGCTCGAAGAAGCCGGCTACATCCGCGGCTACCGCGCCGAGATCGACCGCCACAAGGTCGGCCTGGGCGTGTTGGCCTTTGTGCGCCTGCACGCCGAGCGCAACAATGGCGACAACATACGCGCGCTGGAAGAAGCGGTGCGTGCCCTGCCCGAGGTCGTGGCCTGCCACTACATCAGCGGCACCGGCACCTTCGAGCTGCAGGTGGTGGCGCAAGACCTCGACAGCTTCTCCCGCTTTGCCCAGCAGCGCCTGGTCAACCTGCCCAACGTGAAAGACCTGCAGACCAGTTTTTCACTGGGCGAGGTCAAGGCGGGCGGGGCGCTGCCGCTGGGGCACCTCAGCGGGCGCTGATTCAGGGGCGGGCTGGCAAAGCGAACAGCTTGGCCCCATTGCCCCAGGCGATGCGCAGCCGCACCCCGTGCGGACCAGCCGTGCCGTTTCGCCGCTGGGCACCCGCGTGCTAAGCCGCGCACTTGACCAAAATGATATTTGTGAGATCATGGTCCGTCCTCATCGGTCGGCAGCACGGTCACTAATGCGCCGGTCGGTCGGGGCAAAAGAAATCAATTGCCAGGGAGAGAGAAATGAACAAACCGCATCCAACAAAGGCGTGGAGGCAGACCCTTGCGGCCTGTGCAGCTCTTTTCGGAATGGCCCATCTGGGCGCTGAAACCATGAGCGAGGCCCATACCTACGAGCCCAATGAGATCGAGTTTGATATCGAGCAGGTTCGAAAAGAACAGCGCGATGTCTACAAAATCCGAATCAACCCGTTCGTGGCACAAAAGTACCATGACATCGCACTTGCCAACGGCTATGCCCCAGCAGCCGAGCCCGATGCCATCAAGTCAAGTCGCGACTTGCATCAGCCGGCCATTCGGTACATCGCGGATCTGCTTGAGTCCAAATATGGGATCGATGTCGTCCGCTTGTATTCCTGGAGTGCATTGGAAATCGATGCAATTATTTCCAAAGAGTTGATTGACGAGGTGTCACGAGATGAAGCAATTGTTGAGATGGGTTTAACCAAGGTGCACGATTTGGAGGGCCCGGGCTTTGTTTTTTCACAAACTGCCGGTGATACGTGGGCTGGCAATGAAATTGTTCCTTGGTATCGGGGTGCTGTAAATGTTAATGACTTGGCGTGGAATGGTCAAAATGTTTACATGATTGACTACGCGTTGGACAACCCCGGGTTGGTTGGTGAGTTGAGTGTTGCTTATCGTTTTAACTTGAATTCCACCTCAATCAATGCCGGACTCAGATACCATGCAACCCACGTGGCTGGGGTGATCGGGGCAAGTGCCAACAATGTATTGACGCGAGGTGTCAGCTCATCGCAGTCTATTTATTCTTTTGGCTTAAAAGCCGGGTTCAATGTGGCCGATTTTGATAGTTTGATTGACGAAGCGGTTCGTAAAGCAGAAGTGCAAAATCACCATCCGGCGTTGAGCATTTCTTACAATCAAGCTGTTGGGTCGGAGAATCTCTTTGCATATAACAAGAGCACAGGGAAAAAGTTGCGAGTTGCCAGTAACCGCAGCTTGGTAGTTGAATCAGCGGGGAATAATGATCGCAGTGCTTGTGACGTCAGCTTCGGTTATCCAAGCAACACGCATCGCAGCAATGATGGCATTTTGGTGGTGGGTGCCAGCACGCGCACTGGCGCTCGCATGACAAGTGGCTTCAATCCTGTATCTGGGATAAATGCGCCCGTTGAAGCGTCCAACTACGGGGCTTGTGTTGAGGTGTGGGCCCCTGGACATGAAATCACCGCGCCCAGCCCTGATGGTGGCACCCGGGTTGCAACCGGCACATCGTTTGCCGCGCCCATTGTGGCCGCGCTGGCCACCCGGGTGGGCAACGCCAACACCCGCCCCATCATCCGGGAGCAGTACATCAAAAACCACCGTGTGAACACCGGTCGGTTTGACCCCAGCAGTTTGCCCATCATGAAGGCCTGGCATGTGGGCGAAAGTGGTTTGGCGAACCTGCCCCAGCACCTGCCCATCGTGGCCGCTTATTCGGCGACCAACATGGCCAACATCGCCAGTTTGTACGACGGCAAATACACCGACATGGCTTACGGCTTCTGGAATGCCATGGGCAATTGGGGCAGTGTGGTGGTGGATTTGGGGGCTGTCCGCACGGTCAAGGGCGTGCGCCTCACCTTGCGCTCATCGGGCTCCAACCAGCCCGTGGGTTTTCAGGTTTTTGGTGGTACCACGAGCATGTACACCGGTTTCACCCATGCGGTCGATTTCGTTGAGCCTTATCAGGAGGACTTGGCACCCATCTACATCCCCGTGCCCAACCGCTCAGTAAGGTATCTCCAGATCGCCGGCAATAACAACGCGAGTTGGTTGGCCTACTCGGAAATTGAAGTCTACGGAAACTGAGGGAAAACACCATGAATATAAATATTCCTAAGACCTCAGTTGGGTTGGGTGCTTTTGCAATGGTCATTGCTCTGGTGGCTTGCGGCGGCGGCAGCGAAACACCCGTGGCACCTCTCCCGCCACCGCCGGTTGTATTGCCCCAAATTGAATTGCTGGCGGGTTCAACCACGTTGTCGAAAAACACCTGCATATATCAGAACTCACCATTTCCCATTCAGGGAACCTTTGGCGCAGTAACCAGCCTGTTGGCGTTGGACGATGGGCGTGTTTTGATGGCCGAAGACGCGACGGTAGATGCTGCGTGCAACAAACTGTTTTCTCCCCGGATCAGTTCCATTGCTTCGGATGGCACAGTGAACATGTTTGCTGCGGGCGCCTTCCGCGAGTATGAGGGGGGCAGCATGCGGTGGGAAAATGCGAAGCCGCTCACGTCATTTGCGATGCCATTTTCCTTGGCGCAATCCCGCGACGGCGTGATTTGGGTGGCCGACTCGACCCTCGGCCACATCGACCCCGTCTTTGTTACGGGTACGGCAGAGCTCTATTCGGCCCCTCCTCCTTTACAGGGACTTCCCACTCAGTCAAGCCAAGAGCATGTGGTTTTTGT
>CAYUAH010000196.1:0-6412 GCA_964442375.1 uncultured Hydrogenophaga sp.
ATCGAGCAACAAGGCGGCAACCAGTTTTTTGGCGAGCCCATGCTCGACATCAACGACTTCATGCAGACGGTGGACGGCCAGGGGGTGGTCAACATCCTGGCGGCCGACAAGCTGATGAACTCACCGCGCCTGTACGCCACCTTTCTGCTGTGGATGCTGTCGGAGCTGTTTGAGCGACTGCCGGAAATTGGCGACCCCGAGAAACCCAAGCTGGTGTTCTTCTTCGACGAAGCCCATCTGCTGTTCAACGAAGCGCCCAAGGTGCTGGTCGAACGCATCGAGCTGGTGGTGCGCCTGGTGCGCTCCAAGGGCGTGGGCGTGTACTTCGTCACCCAGAACCCGCTGGACATTCCCGACACGGTGCTGGGCCAGCTCGGCAACCGGGTGCAGCACGCGCTGCGCGCCTTCACCCCACGCGACCAAAAGGCCGTCAAGGCCACGGCCGAGACCATGCGACCCAAGGCCGGTCTGGACATCGAGGCCGCCATCACCGAGCTGGCGGTGGGCGAGGCACTGGTGAGCCTGCTCGACACCAAGGGCCGGCCCACCGAAACCGAGCGCGTCTTCGTGCTGCCCCCGGGCAGCCAGCTCGGCCCCATCTCGCCCGCGCAGCGCCAGACGCTGCTGAGCAACTCGCTGGTGGCCGGTGTGTACGAAAAAGCCGTGGACCGGGAAAGCGCGCACGAACTGCTGCGCGCGCATGCCGGGGCGCGCACCGACCAGGCCGCTGCGGCCGAAGAAGGTGGCGTCAAGACGCCGCGCATTCCGGGCGCTGCGGGTCAAGGCGGCGCTGCGGCCGAATCGGGTGGCTTGGGCCAGATGGTGAACGAAGCGCTGTTCGGCCGCACCGGCCCGCGCGGTGGCCAGTACGATGGCATCGTGCAGTCCATGGCCAAGTCGGCCGCCCGCAGCGTGGCCACCGGCCTGGGCCGGCAGATCGTGCGCGGCATCCTGGGTGGGCTGCTGGGCGGCAAGCGGTGAATTTGCGGTACTGGCTCATGAAGGCCGAGCCCGCCGAGTGTTCGGTGGACGACGCCCTGGCCGCGCCCGACGCCACCGTGCCCTGGACCGGTGTGCGCAATTACCAGGCCCGCAACTTCATGCGCGACACCATGCGCGTGGGCGACGGTGTGCTGTTCTACCACTCCAGCTGCGCCGAGCCCGGCATCGTGGGCCTGGCGCGGGTGGCGTCCACGCCCTACCCCGATCCGACGCAGTTCGACCCCGCCTCGCCCTATTTCGACCCCAAGTCCACGCCCGCGTCGCCGCGCTGGCTGCTGGTGGACGTGCAGGTGCTCCAGAAAACCCGCAACCTCACCCTGCCCGAGCTGCGGGCCGACCCCGAGCTGACCGAGATGCTGCTGCTCAAGCGCGGCAACCGCCTGTCCATCACGCCGGTCGAGCCAGCGCACTGGCGCCACATCACGGCGTTGCTGAAGGGCTGAACAGACGCCGCAGGCCCAGCCACTGCTGGGCCCAGAAGCCCCGCCCGTAGTCCCGCACCCGCCCTTGCGCGTCGGGTTCGACCTGATCGCGTATGCCGGTGGGCACGAAGCCGGTGTGGAAGTCGGCGGTGCCAAACAGCATGTCCCACCACGGCAGCAGCACGCCGAAATTGTGCCCGCCCAAGGCCGCGCCGGGCCGGCTTTCGTGGCCTATGCCTATGCTGTGGTGCACGCGGTGGAAACGCGGGCTGATCCACAAGCGCTCGCCCCAGCGCCCAAAGCTCACGCGCACATTGGCATGCTGGAAGTTCTCGCTGAGCTGGCCAAGGGCGACCAGGGCCACGAACTGGCCCGGCCCAACGCCGATCAGCAGCGCCATAACCACCCACACCACGTCGATCAACACATCGTCGAGCAAGTGGTTGCGGTTGTCGCTCCACATGGTCATCTGCCGCTGCGAGTGGTGCAGCGCGTGCAGGGCCCACCACCAGTGGAACTGGTGCTGCGCGCGGTGCAGCCAGTAGTTGATGAAGTCGAACACCAGCAGGTAGATCAGGAAACTGACCCAGGCCACGTCGGTGATCCCGGGCCACCACTGGTCCAGATGCAACGTCGGCAGGCCCAGCACGCGCAGCTCGCTCAAGGCCAGCTCGGCCCAGTTCTCGAAGCTGAAGAACATGAACAGCCGAAACAGTCCCAGGCGATGGATCAGGGTGTAGATCACGTCCACCCGCACGGCGGGCCGGTCGGTCATGGCTTCGACCGGCCACAGGCGCTGCAGCGGCGCAAACACCACCAACATCACCGCGATCTGCAGCAGACCCACCACCAGCCAGCCGGTGCCGTCGAATGCCAGCTCCAGCAGGTCACCAAAACCCCAGGCGAACACCAGCGGCTGCACCGCGCGCTCGAACAAGGTCTGCTGCGCCCAGGCAAAAGCGTCGGTCAGGATGTCCAGCATGTCAACGGGGGTGTTGTGCGATCCAGTCGCGGTACGTCGGGTGCTCGCGCAGGGTGCGGAAACAGAAACCGCGCTGCTTCAGGCCCACGATCAGCGGCTCCAGCACGGCCGGCGCCCAGGGATCCTGGCGCGACCAGATGCCCAGGTGGGCCACCAGGATGTCGCCGCTGCGCACACCGTTCAAGGCGCGCTGCAGCAGTTGCGCGTTGGGGTAGCGGTCGCTGGGCAGCTCGTCGCCCAGAAAGCCCGCTGGCGACCAGCCGACGTGCCGCCAGCCACAGGCTTCGGCCGCCGCCAGCAAGGCCGGCGAGGTCTTGCCCCCGGGCGCACGGAACAGCGGCAAGGCCTTCTGCCCGGTCACCTCGTCCAGTCGGCGCGCCGCGCCCTCGATGGCCTGGCAATACTGGGCCGCGCTCCATTCGAGCGTCTTGTCCTGGCTCGGGCCGGCCGAGGGTTTGATGCGGAAACGCCCGCCCGGCAGATCGGCCCGCCAATAGTCGTGATTCAGGGTATGGGAGGCGAAGGCATGGCCTTCGGCCGCACGCTCGCGCCACCACGGTGCCCAGTGGTTGCCCAGGCTGCCGTCACCGGCTTGGGTGGCCTCGTTGGCGGCGAAGAAGGTGACTTGGACCTGCTGGCGCTTGAGCACCTCGGCGATCAGCGGGGCCACCCCCATGTGACCGGTGTCGAAGCTCAGGTACAGCGGTTTGGCGCAGTCGGCGGCGGACGCGGCCACACACGCGGTGGCCAGCAGGCACGGGACCATGGCCCGCCACCACTCACTGGCGAGGCGCATGGTCCAGGGTCCAGACGCCGTGTGGCGACTTGCCCACCTTGACCTGGCGCACCACGGTGCGTGTGCCCAGGTCGATGACCGTGAGTTTCTTGGCCCAACGCGAGGCCACCATCAGGCGCTTGCCATCGGCCGACACGTCCATGCAGTCGGGGCCCGAAGGCGCGGCAAAACTGCCCACCACCTGCAGGCCCTGGTAGTCGATCTGGCTGATGGTGTTGGCCACCCGGTTGCTCACGAACACATGCCGCCTGTCGCCCTGGGCACGAAAGGCATGGGCACCTTCGCCGGTCGCGATCTTGCGCACGAATCGCGGTTGGGCACCGGTGAGGTCGTAGACCTCCACGCCGTCGCCGCCGGTCAGAGCCACCAGCAGGGTCTTGTCGTCGGGGGTGCCAAACACGTCCGCCGGCATGGGTCCGGTCTTGACGCGCGATTTCAACGTCTGCGTGGCCAGGTCGATGGTGACCAGCTCGTCCGTGCCCTGCATCGTGGCCCAGACCGTGGTGCTGCGGCTGTCGATCCAGAGGTGGCTCGGGATCTTGCCGGTGGGAATGCGCTTGGCCAAGGTCACGTTCTGGCCGTCCCAGCGGTAGATGTCGATGTGGTGCAGCCGGTTGGCCGCCGTGACAAACCACTTCATGTCGGGAGAAAAGCGCAGCTGGTAGGGGTCGAGGATGCCTCGCACCACACGCTGCACCTCGGCCGTGCGCGGGTCGATGAAGGTGAGCGAATCGCTCAGCGCGTTGGCCACGATGACGGACTTCTCGTCGGGCGTCATGTAGAGGTGGTGCGGTTCCTTGCCGGTAGGGATCCGTTTGACCTCGGCCCAGCTGATCGGATCGACCACGCTGACGTCGCCCTCCAGCGAATTGAGCACAAACACGGGCGCCGCTGCCTGCCCGCTGACACAGGCCAATGCCAGCAGCGCACCCGCACACCAAGCGTGAAAATACCGACGAATAATCAAAACCAACTCCTGAAACTGAGGGCAGTGTAGCGGCGCTGGCTTGCGCCTCACTTAAGTCCGCTCGCGGTTTTGACGCGCATCAACGCTCGGGCGTGATGGCATCCACCCAGTCGTAAAGCGCACCCAGGATGGCCTCGGCGCGTTCGTCGCCGTTCTCGCTGGCGGCCTCGGCCAAGGTGTCGATGCGCTCACACCACCGCTCCACGGTGGTGCTGCCGGCGACGCCGTCCAGCAGCCGGGCCCGGCACCACTCGGCCCAGCGCTGCTGTTCGGGCACCGAGAGCGATTCGGGCCAGTTGCGGGCGCGCCAACGGAACACCAGTTCGGCCAGGCGCTCGTCGTCGAAGCCGGTCTTGTCCAGCACGAGTTCCTGAGGCGAGAGCAGGCGCAACGCGTTGAGCCGGCGGCGGTCGCCATTGCCGACAAAGCCGCCATAGAGGTCGTGCTCCACGTCGGTCGCCTGCTCACCCGGTGCCCGGCGGAACAGCTCGGCCCAGATGGCGCTCATGTCGGGCAGGTCGCGCGCGATGGCCGCGTGGCGCATGGCCTGGTCCATGTCCAGGCCCCAGCGCTGCGCCATCTCAGGCCGCAGTGTCTTCAAATGGCCCACCACCATGGGCGATTTGTTCAGGTGCACCGATTTGATGGGCAGGCGCGTGACGCCTTCGGGCAAATCCGCACTGCGTGTGTACAGGCGCTGGCGCATGGTCTCGGCGTCCAGTGTCGCCAGTTCACTCGGGTCGGCACTCAGGTCCCAGGCGATGAGTTCGTTCTTGTTGCTCGGGTGGCTGGCCAGCGGCCACATCACCGCCAGGCAACCGCGCTCGGGCGGGAACATGCCCGAGACGTGCAGAAAGGGCCTGGCCGACTCACGCGAGGCGGGCAGGCCCAGTTCGGCCGCCACACGGTCTTTCTTGTGCAGGGCCAGGCAGAAATCGAACAGCTTGGGCTGTTTGTCGCGGATCAGCCGTGCCAGCGCGATGGTGGCTCGCACGTCCGACAGCGCGTCGTGCGCGGCCTCATGCACCAGGCCGTTGGCGCGGGCCAGGTCTTCGAGCTTGAAGCTGGGCCGGCCATCGGGCTTGGTCGGCCACTGCATGCCCTCAGGCCGCAGGGCGTAGGCCATGCGCACCACGTCCAGCAGGTCCCAGCGGCCGCAGCCGTTCTGCCACTCCCGCGCGTAAGGGTCGATCAGGTTGCGCCAGAACAGGTGGCGGGTGAACTCGTCGTCGAAGCGTATGGTGTTGTAGCCCACACCTATGGTGCCGGGCTCGCCGAGTGCGGCTTCGATTCGGCGCGCAAAACTGTCCTCGTTCAGGCCATGCTCGGCGCAGTGTTGCGGTGTGATGCCGGTGATCAGGCAGGACTCGGGGTCGGGCAGCACCTCCATCGCCGGCTGGCAATAAATCATCAGTGGCTCGCCGATCTCATTGAGTTCGGCGTCGGTGCGTATGCCCGCAAACTGCGCCGGGCGGTCGCGCCGGGGGTTGATGCCGAAGGTTTCGTAGTCGTGCCAGAAGAAGGTGTGCGTCATGCGGGCCCATGAAAAAAGGCCGGCGTTCGGCACGCCGACCTTGGGATCGTAACCGCGACCGTCCGTGGTCAGTCGGCAGCAGCGGCTTCCTCCGGCTCCGCCGGCTCGGCCTTGGCACCACGCCCCTTGGGCGGCAGCGGCTGGATGTCGAGCAGGACTTCGGGCGCGGCGTCGCTGCCTTCGGCCACGTCGCCAATGTCCACGCTCAGGCGGCCACCCTCGGTCAGTCGGCCGAACAGCAACTCGTCGGCCAGTGCCCGGCGGATGGTGTCCTGGATCAGCCGCTGCATCGGGCGTGCGCCCATCAGCGGATCGAAGCCCTTCTTGGCCAGGTGTTTGCGCAGCTTGTCGGTGAAGGTGACATCGACCTTTTTCTCTGCCAGTTGGGTTTCGAGCTGCAGCAGGAACTTGTCCACCACACGCAGGATGATGTTCTCGTCCAGCGCCTTGAAGCTCACGATGGCGTCTAGGCGGTTGCGGAACTCCGGCGTGAACAGGCGCTTGATGTCGCCCATTTCATCGCCGGCCTGGCGCGGGTTGGTGAAGCCGATGGTCGCCTTGTTCATGGTCTCGGCGCCCGCGTTGGTCGTCATGATGATGATGACGTTGCGGAAGTCGGCCTTGCGCCCGTTGTTGTCGGTCAGCGTGCCGTGATCCATCACCTGCAGCAGGATGTTGAAGATGTCCGGGTGCGCCTTCTCGATCTCGT
>CAYUAH010000197.1:0-4211 GCA_964442375.1 uncultured Hydrogenophaga sp.
ACAGCGTGGCGGTGAAGCTGATGCCGAACTTGACCGGCGTGAGCGCGATGCCGCGCTGGATGACCGGACTGGTCGCATTCCATTCGGCGATGGCCGCGTGGCGTTCGCGGTAGCGGCTGGTCTGGGCCAGCGTGGTCATCAGGGGTTCGAGGATGTTGTCCTCGACCTGCATCTGGTAATGCGTGACGTTGCGTTCCTCTGTGCCGTAGAGGTTGCGCAGGCGCACGTCCAGTGCGTCCACGCCCAGGTGGCGGGCGATGTCGCTCATGATGCGCTCGATCACGATCACGCCCTGCGGGCCGCCAAAGCCGCGGAAGGCGGTGTGGCTTTGCGTGTTGGTCTTGCAGCGGTAGCTGCTGATGGCCACGTCCTCTAGGTAGTAGGCGTTGTCGGCGTGGAAGATGGCGCGGTCGGCCACCGGGCCCGAGAGGTCGGCCGAGAAGCCGCAGTTGGCCAGCATGTCGAGCTTGAGGCCACTGAGCAGGCCGCTGTCGTCAAAGCCCACCTGGTAGCTGTAGGCAAAGGGGTGGCGCTTGCCGGTGATCATGAAGTCGTCGTCGCGGTCCAGGCGCAGCTTGACGGGGCGGCGCAGCTTGTTCGCGGCAATCGCCGCCCAGACGGCCAGGTGGCCGGCCTGGGTTTCCTTGCCGCCAAAGCCGCCGCCCATGCGCCGGCACTCCACTTTCACGGCATGGTTGTGGAGGCCCAGCACGTGCGACACCCAGTGCTGCACCTCGCCCGGGTGCTGGGTGCTGGAGTAGACCCACCACTGGTTCTGCTCCAGCGGCAGCACGTAGGCGATCTGGCCTTCGAGGTAGAAGTGCTCTTGTCCACCCACCTCGAAGCTGCCTTCGATTGTGTGGGGCGCACGGGCCAGCGCGGCGGCGGCGTCGCCACGTTTGACATGCACCGGCGGCAGCACGTAGCTCTGCTTGGCGTGGGCTTCCTGGGGCGTGAGCACCGGCGGCAGGGCCTCGATGTCCCACTTCACCAGGCGCGCGGCACGGCGCGCGGTCATGGCGTCGTCGGCCAGGATGAGGCCGCCGACCTGGCCGATGAACAACACCGTGTCCTGGGCGAACACCGGCTCGTCGTGGCCAAAGGCCGCGAGGATGGGGTCGCCGGGGATGTCGGCCGCGCAGATGAAGCCCTGCACGCCCGGCAGGGCCAGGGCGGCGCTGGCATCCAGGCCTTTGAGCCTGCCGTGGGCGATGGGCGAGCACACCGGGGCGGCGTGCAGGGTGCCGCGCACCTCGGGGATGTCGTCGATGTAGGTGGCCGCACCCGCCACCTGGGCGCGCGCGCTTTCGTGGAAGCGCGACACGCCCGCCGCGCGGCCGCTGCCGATGACCAGTTTGAGATCGGGCGCGTTCATGCCGTCACCTCCAGGGCTTTGAGACCGTTCAGTTGTTCGAGATTGATGGCCTGCTGGCCTTGGCTTTCGAGCCAGAAGCGGCGCAGCAGGTTGCCCAGCACCGTGTGCCGGTAGGCGGCGCTGGCGCGCATGTCGGAGATGGGCTGGAACTCTTCCCGCAGGGTCTGCATGGCGGCCATCACCGTGTCTTCGGTCCAGGGCTGGCCTTGCAGCGCGGCCTCGGTGCGGCGGGCGCGGGCCGGGGTGGCGGCCACACCACCGGCGCCGATGGCCGCGGCCTGCACCACGCCACCCTCGATCTCCAGCCGGATCGCCAGGCAGATGGCCGAGATGTCGTCGTCGAATCGTTTGCTGATCTTGTAGACGGCCAGTGTTTCGTTCTTGGTGGGACGCGGCACCTTGATCCAGGCCACGAGTTCGTCGGGCCGCATGACGTTGGTGCGGTAACCGGTGTAGAGGTCTTCCAGCCGCAGTTCGCGGTGCGCGATCTCACCGCCCGAGGCCGTCGTTTTCCAGCGCATCAGCACCACACTGGCGCCCAGCGCGATCAGCAGCGGCATGGAGTCGCCGATGGGCGAGCCGTTGGCCACGTTGCCGCCCAGGGTGCCCGAATTGCGCACCGGCAGGCCGGCGAAGCGCTGGCCGAAGGTCTTGAGCTGGGGGCGCTCCTTGACCAGCGCGGCGAAGGCGTCGGTCAGCGACACGGCCGCGCCGATGGCGATGTGGTGTTTATAGGTTTCGACGCGTTGCAGTTCACGCGCGGCGGTCACGTCCAGCACCTGCTCAAAACGCTTGTGTTGTTTGGTCACCCACAGGCCGACGTCGGTGCAGCCGGCCACCACCTGGGCCTTGGGCGATGCCGCACGGGCCTGCAGCAAGGCGGGCAGGGTGGTGGGGCGCAGGTAAGGGGTGTCGGTGGTGGACTTTTTCTTCAGCGCCTTGAGCGCGGCCACCGTGGCGCTTTCATTCACGGCGCAGCCGGCGGGCAGGGGCAGGTCGCCCATCTGCTGTGCGGCGTCGAGAATGGGCCGGTAGCCGGTGCAGCGGCACAGGTTGCCGGACAGGTCGACCTGCGCCTGCTCGCGGCTGATGCCTTGGCCCTTGTCCGTGTTCTGGTACATGCCGAACAGGCTCATCACGAAACCGGGGGTGCAGAAGCCACACTGGCTGCCGTGGCACTGGACCATGGCCTCCTGCGCCGGGTGCAGCTCGCCGGTGGGCGCGGCGATGTCCTCGGCCGTGTACACCGCCATGCCGTCCACCGAGTGGGCCAGGCGTATGCAGCTGTTGATGGCCTTGTATTGCAGCTGGCCATCGACCACCTCGCCCAGCACCACGGTGCAGGCGCCGCAGTCGCCTTCGCCGCAGCCTTCTTTGGTGGCGCTCAGGTGCAGGTCTTCGCGCAACACGTCCAGCAGGGTGCGGTCGGGTGCGACGTGGTCCAGCGCCACCGCTTCGCCGCGGCGCAGGAATCTCAGGGTTTGTCCGGATTTTTGAGGCTTCATGCACGGCAGCATAGCGCCCGGGCCCGTGGCACAACATATGCTCGGGCATATGACGAGAATGCCCAGGACGCCATCAACACATACAGTCCGCAGGTATGAAATACATGCCCATGTTCGACAAGATTGACCTGCACCTGATCCGCGTGCTGCACACCGTGCTCACCGAACGCAGCGTGTCGCGTGCGGCGCTCAGGCTGGGCATGTACCAGCCGGCGGTCAGTGCGGCGCTCAAGCGCTTGCGCGAACTGGCGGGCGATCCCCTTCTGGTGCGCTCGGGCGCCAGCATGGTGCCCACCGAGGCCGGCCTGCGCATGGTTGCGCCGGCCGCCGACATCCTGCGCAGCGCCGAGGTGCTGTTTTCCGATGCCCGCGCCTTCGACCCCGCCACCGCCCGCCACACTTTCAGCCTCGCGGCCAGCGATTACCTGGACCCGGCCTTCCTGCCCCAGCTCGTGACCCAGATCAAGGCCCAGGCCCCAGGCTGCCAGATCGAGATCCACCCGCTGTCGGCCGATGCCGACTACCGCACCCACCTGGCCCAGGGCCATTACGAGGTGGTGATCGGCAACTGGCCCAAGCCGCCCGACGACCTGCACCTGGGTCGCCTGTTCGGCGACGAGGTGGTGTGCCTGGTGGCCAAACACCACCCGGCGGTGCGCCGGGGCTGGGACCAGGCCGCCTGGCTGGCGGCCGAACACATCGCGCCCACGCCCACCCACCCGGGCGGGCGCGGCTTCATCGACGACCACCTGGCCGCGCAAGGCCTGGCGCGCAACATCACCGCACGCTGCCCGCATTTCGCCTTGATTCCGGCCATGGTGGCCGGCAGCCTGCTGGTGCTGACCACCGGGCGCCAGTACTGCGAGCGTTTCACCGCCAGCCTGCCGGTGCAGGTGCTGGCCTGCCCGGTGGTGTTCCCTCGCATGATGTATTACCAGCTCTGGCACGAGCGCACCCATGCATCCAAGGCCGGGCGCTGGTTGCGCGAGCAGATCAAACACGTCGCCGCGTCCCTGCGCGGCGCACAGGCCGAAGCCGCCTGAACCCGTTCCCATCGAGACACAACAGAAGGAGTTCGCCTTGACGACCCCCCGATTGCACCTGAGTGGCATCACCAAACGCTATCCCGGCGTGGTGGCCAACAAGGACGTGCACCTGACCGTGGCCCCCGGCGAAATCCACGCCGTGCTGGGCGAGAACGGTGCCGGCAAGTCCACCCTGATGAAAATCATCTACGGTTCCGTCAAACCCGACGAAGGCGCCGTGCTGTTCAATGGCAAGCCGGTGCACATCCGCAACCCGCAAGAAGCGCGGGCGCTGGGCATCAGCAT
>CAYUAH010000197.1:4221-6403 GCA_964442375.1 uncultured Hydrogenophaga sp.
TGTTCCAGCACTTCAGCCTGTTCGACACCCTGACCGTGGCCGAGAACGTGTGGTTGGGCCTGGACAAGAGCCTGAGCCTGGAGGAGGTGACGCAGAGCATCAGCGCCAAGGCGGCCGAATACGGCCTGGACATCGCGCCCGAGCGCCCGGTACACACCCTGAGCGTGGGCGAGATGCAGCGGGTGGAGATCATCCGCGCGCTGCTCACGCAGCCGCAGCTGCTCATCCTGGACGAGCCCACCTCGGTGCTCACGCCGCAGGCGGTGGAAAAGCTGTTTGTGGTGCTCAACAAGCTGGCGTCCGAGGGCTGCAGCATCCTCTACATCAGCCACAAGCTGCACGAGATCCGCGAGCTCTGCACCGCCTGCACCGTGCTGCGCGGCGGCCAGGTCACGGGCGTGTGCAACCCCAAGCAGGAAAGCAATGCCTCGCTGAGCCGCCTGATGATCGGCGCCGAGCCGCCGGCCCTGGGCTTGCGCGAGCAGCGCCCCGGAGCGGCGGTGATGGCGGTGCGTGGCCTGAGTCTGAAAAGCGACGACCCCTTTGGCACCGACCTGGATGGCATACAGCTCCAGGTGTGCGCGGGCGAGGTGGTGGGCATTGCCGGCGTGTCGGGCAATGGGCAGGGCGAGCTGCTGTTCTGCCTCTCGGGCGAAGACCGCCGCGCGCCGGCCGGCAGCATCAGCGTGAGCGGCACCGACGTGTCGCGTTTTGGTCCCGGCAAGCGCCGTTCGCTGGGCCTGCACTTCGTGCCCGAAGAACGGCTGGGCCGGGGCGCCGTGCCCACCCTGGGGCTGGCGCACAACCTGTTGCTGTCGCGGCGCGACGCCATCGGTGCCGGCGGCTGGCTCAAGCTCGGCGCGCTGCGCGAGCAGGCCAAGGACATCATCAAACGCTACAACGTCAAGGCGGCCGGGCCGGACGCGGCGGCCAAGTCGCTGTCGGGTGGCAACCTGCAAAAGTTCATCGTCGGCCGCGAGATCGAGGCCAAACCCAAGCTGCTCATCGTGAGCCAGCCCACCTGGGGCGTGGACGTGGGCGCAGCGGCGCAGATACGCGGCGAGATCCTGGCCCTGCGCGACGCCGGCTGTGCGGTGCTGGTGGTGAGTGAAGAGCTGGACGAACTGTTTGAAATTTGCGACCGCCTGTACGTGATGGCCAAGGGACGGCTGTCGCCCAGCGTGGACCGCAGCAAGGCGTCGGTGACGCAGATCGGGGAATGGATGTCGGGACTTTGGAACCAGGGCAGTGCCGCCGCTGAGCAGAAGGAGGTGGCCCATGCTCAAGCTTGAAGCACGCCCCCAGCCCTCGGGCTTCTGGGGCTATGCCTCGCCCATTCTGGCGCTGCTGGTCACGGTGGTGATCGGTGTCATGCTTTTTATCGCTCTGGGCAAGGACCCGGTGCGCGGGCTGCAGGTCTTCTTCTGGGAGCCCATACGCAATCTGTACGCGGTGAGCGAACTGATGGTCAAGGCCACGCCGCTGCTCATCATTGCACTGGGCCTGGCCGTGTGTTTCCGCTCCAACGTGTGGAACATCGGTGCCGAAGGTCAGTTCATCATCGGGGCGATTGCCGCTGGTGGCGTGGCCTTGTTGGCCGACAAGACCACCGGCCCCTGGATCGTGCCCGCCATTCTGCTGGCCGGGGTGCTGGGCGGCATGGTGTGGGCAGGCATCACCGCGCTGCTGCGCGACCGCTTCAACGCCAACGAAATCCTGGTCAGCCTGATGCTGGTCTACGTGGCGGTGCAGGTGCTCAACTACCTGGTCTACGGCCCCTGGAAAGACCCGCTGGGCTACAACTTCCCGCAGACCAAAACCTTCGACGCGGTGACCAAGATCCCGCGCCTCATGGACGGTTCGCGCGTCAACATCGGCCTGCTGCTGGCGCTGGCCGGCGTGGCCGGGGCCTGGCTGTTCCTGTTCCGCACCTACTCGGGTTTTGCCCAGCAGGTGGGGGGCCTGGCGCCGGCCGCCGCACGGTATGCCGGCTTCTCCTCGCGCACCGCGCTGTGGATCGCGCTGCTCACCTCGGGCGCGGCCGCCGGCCTGGCCGGCGCGCTGGAGGTGGCCGGGCCCATCGGCCAGCTCACACCCTATGTGCCGGCGGGCTACGGTTTCGCCGCCATCATCGTGGCCTTCGTTGGCCGGCTGCACCCGGTGGGCATCGTGTTGTCGGCCC
>CAYUAH010000198.1:0-6396 GCA_964442375.1 uncultured Hydrogenophaga sp.
GCGCTGTAGTAGCCGGCGAACATGGTGCTGGCCACCAGCAGCCAGAACTGGGTGTGCATCACCGCCCAGGCGCACAGCAGGGCCGAGATCAGCGCCACCACCAGCCCGAGCTGGAACGACACCTTGCGGCCCCACTTGGCCTGCGTCTTGGCCACCAGCCCGGTGGACAAGGCGCCGCCCACCACATAACCCATCACCGGCAGCGTGGCCATCCAGCCCAAAGGCGCCAGTGCCAGGCCCACCAAACCGTTGATGGCGATGAAGACCACGTTGTTGGTCAGGAACAGGCCTTGGGCGGTGGCGAGCAGCCAGAGATTTTTATTCATAAGCCTTTGTTTATATCCGAGTCGCTGCCGCGACGTCGGTCACCCTTGCGATGCGGACATTCGCCCCCATGTGGTCGCGGCTCCTAGAATCGTTACATCCTTCGCCACAAGGCCGCCCATGGTCCCCCACCTCGTCACCGCACTCACTGGCCCCATCAACGAGCTGGAGCAGCGCATCCTCGAATCCACGCCGGTGATCGAGCGCTGGTTCCGGCTGGAGTGGATGGAGCACACGCCGCCTTTCTACAGCTCGGTGGACGTGCGCAACGCCGGCTTCAAGCTGGCGCCGGTGGACACCAACCTCTACCCCGGCGGCTGGAACCACCTCACGCCCGAGATGCTGCCGCTGGCGGTGCAGGCCGCCATGGCCGCGATAGAGAAGATCTGTCCCGAGGCCAAGAACCTGCTGCTGGTGCCCGAGAACCGGCGTGATGTCTCCTACCTCAGCAACCTGGCGCAACTGCAGCGGCTGTTCTACATGGCCGGCCTGAACGTGCGCCTGGGCTCCTTGTCCAACGACATCAAGGACCCCACCACCATCGAGCTGCCCGGTGGCGAGAAGGTGACGCTGGAGCCGCTGATCCGCAGCAAGCGCCGCCTGGGCCTGAAAAACTTCGACCCCTGCACCATCCTGCTCAACAATGATCTGCGCGCTGGCGTGCCCGGCATTCTGGAAGACCTGCACGAGCAGTACCTGCTGCCGCCGCTGCATGCGGGCTGGGCCACGCGGCGCAAGAGCCAGCACTTCAAGGCCTACGAAGAGGTGTCCAAACGCTTTGGCAAGCTGCTGGGCATGGACCCCTGGCTGATCAACCCGCTGTACAACCAGTGCGGCGAGGTCGATTTTGCGCAGGGCACGGGCCTGGAGTGCCTGCGCAGCAACGTGGACGCGCTGCTGACCAAGGTGCGGCGCAAGTACAAGGAATACGGCATCAACGAGAAGCCCTTCGTGGTGGTCAAGGCCGACGACAGCCACCCCGGTTTTGGCCTGTTGTCGGTGCGCGACGTGAAAGACCTCGACGCGCTGGTGGCCAAGACCCAGAAGGCGATGGCCGCCGCCGGCGGGGCTGTGGTGGCGCCCGATGTGATCATCCAGGAAGGGGTGCTGACCCACGAGCGCATTGTTGAGTCGGTGGCCGAGCCGGTGGTCTACATGATGGACCGCTATGTGGTGGGCGGCTTCTACCGCGTGCACGCCGAGCGCGGGGTGGAGGACAGCCTGAGCGCACCGGGAGCCCGCTTCGTGCCGCTGGCCTTCGAGAAGAGCGCCATCATGCCGCAGCCTGGTCAGAAACCGGGCGCCAGCGCGCCCAACCGCTTCTACATGTACGGCGTGATCGGGCGCCTGGCCATGCTGGCGGCCAGCTACGAGCTCGAAGCCACCGACCCTGACGCCGAAAGCTACGACTGACGTCCAGCCCGGTTGGGGCGCAAGTTGTTGCGACGCAACATTCCCCGCTGGGCTGTCGTCTAGACGCTTCCCCCGATTGGCAGCTTGGGCCGGCGGGCGCAGAATCGGCGACCTTGCAACAGCGTGGCGTTGGCCTGGAGCCGGCGCCCATTTTTTGTGGCTGCATCCAAAACCTCACTCGCCGCGCTCACCTTGGGCGCTATCGGCGTGGTCTACGGCGACATCGGCACCAGCGTGCTGTACGCCGTCAAGGAAGTCTTCGGTTCGGGGCACGTGCCCTTCACCCACGACAACATCTATGGCGTCCTGTCCATCCTGTTCTGGACGCTGACCGTCATCGTGTCGCTCAAGTACGTGGTGCTGGTGCTGCGCGCCGACAACGCGGGCGAGGGGGGGCTGATCGCCATGCTGGCGCTGGCTTCCCAGGCGGTGAAGGACAGGCCTGGGCTGCGCCGCGCGCTGTTGGTCATAGGCATCTTCGGCACCTCGCTGTTTTATGGCGATGGGGTCATCACGCCGGCCATTTCGGTGCTGTCGGCGGTCGAGGGCCTGGAAGTGGTGTCGCCCGCGTTTCGCCAGTACGTGGTGCCCCTTACGCTGGTGGTGCTGTTCCTGCTGTTTGTGGTGCAAAAGCGCGGCACCGGGGGCATTGGCAAGTTCTTCGGCCCCATCACCCTGGCGTGGTTTCTGACCATCGCGGCACTGGGTGTCGCGCACATCATCGGCCACCCCGAGATCCTGGCCGCACTGAGCCCGCACCACGCCCTGCGCTTCATGTGGCAGCAACCGGGCACCACCTTCATCATTCTTGGTGCGGTGGTGCTGTGCGTGACCGGCGGCGAGGCGCTCTACGCCGACATGGGCCATTTCGGCAAGAAGCCTATCCGCCTGGCCTGGTTCACCATCGTCATGCCCTGTCTCACGCTCAACTACTTCGGGCAGGGCGCCTTGCTGCTGGAAGACCCCGAAGCGGTCAAGAATCCTTTCTTCAACATGGCGCCGGACTGGGCCCTGTTGCCCCTGGTGGGCCTGGCCACCATGGCCACCGTGATCGCCTCGCAGGCGCTGATTTCGGGCGCCTTCAGTGTGACCAAGCAGGCCATACAAATGGGTTACCTGCCGCGTCTGGGCATACAGCACACCAGCGTGCACGACACCGGTCAGATCTACATCCCCTTCGTCAACTGGGGCCTGTTCGCCGCCATCGTGCTGGCGGTGGTCATGTTCAAGTCCTCCAGCAACCTGGCGGCGGCCTACGGCATCGCGGTCACGCTGGACATGCTGATCACCACCGTGCTGACCTTTTTTGTCATCCGCTACGGCTGGAAGTACCCGCTGTGGTTGTGCATTGCCGCCACCGGCTGGTTTTTCGTGGTGGACTTGCTGTTCTTCTCTTCCAACCTGCTCAAGCTGTTTGCGGGTGGCTGGTTCCCGCTGCTGATTGGCGGCGTGGTGTTCACCCTCATGATGACCTGGAAACAGGGCCGCAGCCTGTTGACCGAAGCCCACATGGCCGAGGCCATCGACCTCTCGAGTTTTTTGGATGCGGTGTTCGTGAGTCCACCGCTGCGGGTGGCTGGCACGGCGGTGTTCCTCACCGCCGAACGGGGCTCGGTGCCCAATGCGCTGCTGCACAACCTCAAGCACAACAAGGTCTTGCACGAACAGAACCTGTTCGTGACGGTGCGCAACCACGAGGTGCCCTGGATTGGCCTGGACAAGCGGCTGGAGGTGGAATCCCTGGGCCACGATTGCTGGCAGGTCGTCATTCACTATGGCTTCAAGAACGACCCCGACGTGCCCAAGGCCTTGCAACTGTTGCGTGGGCGTGGCTGTGAGCTGGAGGCCATGACCACCAGCTACTTCCTCTCGCGCGACACCGTCATCCCCACCATAGGCAGCGGCATGGCGCCGTGGCGCGAAAAGCTGTTCGCGCAGATGCACCACAACGCCAGTGCAGCGGCCGACTTCCTCAACCTGCCCAGCAACGCGGTCATCGAGTTGGGTTCCAAGATCGAAATCTGACCGCAGCCCCGTTGGCGGGTGCGGGGTTAAGATGCGGGACTTGACGTTAACGTAAACGTCAAAGTACAACGCACACATGGCCACGAACCCGACCTACACCATCAGCGACCTGGCGCGGGAGTTCGACCTCACCACCCGCGCCATCCGTTTCTACGAAGACATGGGCCTGCTGCAGCCGCAGCGCGAGGGCCCGGGCGGACGCAACCGGGTGTATTCGTCGCGTGACCGCACCCGCCTCAAGCTCACGCTGCGCGCCAAGCGCCTGGGTTTTTCGCTCACCGAGGCCAAGGACATCATCGAGATGTACGACAGCCCGCGCGACACCGGGCCGCAGCTGCGCAAGTTCCTGCAGGTGCTGGCCGCGCACCGCCAGCAGATCGAGGACCAGTTGGCCGATTTGCAGGCCAACCTGGACGAGGTCAAAACCCACGAAAAGGAGGCGCGCAGCCTCCTGTCCAAGGTCGAAAAAACCGAGAAGGCCTGAGCACGCTTCAGGCCAGCAGGCCTTCGGCGCGCATGGCAGCCTTCACCGCCGGACGCGCCGCCACCCGGGCCGAGAAGGCCACGATCGGGGCGTGTGCAGACAGATCGAAGCTCACCCGCGGAGCCCACGAACACACCACAAACAGGTAGGCATCGGCCACGGTGAAGGTCTCACCCATCAGAAAGGACTTGCCTTCGAGTTGAGTGCCCACCCACTTCAGGCGGCCGTGCAGGCGCTCGGTGGCGGCGGCCTTCATCTCCGCCGACGTGGCCGGATTGAACAGGGGGCTGAAGCCTTTGTGCAACTCGGTGGCAACCAGGTTGAGCCAGGCTTGCAACTGGTAACGCGCCAGCGTGCCGTTGGCCGGTGCCAGCTTTTTCTCGGGCACCTGGTCGGCAATGAACTGCATGATGGCCGGGCCTTCGGTCAGCTTGGTGCCGTCGGCCAGTTGCAGCAGGGGCACGTAACCCAGCGGGTTGATGGTGTAGTAGTCGGTCCCATCCGGCAGGACGTGCGTTTTGGTGGGGGCGGGAATGTATTCGCAAGGCAGGCCTGCTTCTTCGATGGCGATGTGGCTGGCCAGGGAGCAGGCGGCGGGCGAGTAGTACAACTTCATGTGCTTGTTGGGGGTGGGGAAAATGACAGAGCCGGCATCCTAGCCGCCGCCGTGAATCCCCGTGTGCCGTTGGTCTTGTGGCAAACCCCAGTTGGCAGTTCCCGTGGCCCTGGGTCATAATTGACGTTTACGTAAACGTCAATTTCAGCCCATGAGCCATGCCGCCTTTGTGCCTGCCGTGCCCGAGTTCGCAGACCGGGTGAGAGGGAGTTTTGCCCGGCAGGGCGCCATGGCCACCCTGGGAGCGCGCCTGGAGGCGGTGCAGGCCGGGCGGGTGGTGATCGCCTTCGACTGGGCCGAGGCCTTGACCCAGCAGCACGGCTTCATCCACGCGGGTTTGGTGTCCACCGCGCTCGACTCCGCTTGTGGCTATGCCGGCTTCAGCCTCATGCCGGCAGACGCGGCGGTGCTGACCATCGAATTCAAGATCAACCTGCTGGCACCTGCCAAGGGCCAGCACTTCCGTGCCGTGGGCACGGTGGTCAAACCCGGGCGCACCATCACCGTGTGCGAGGGCCATTTCTACGCCATCGATGGCGGCCGCGAAAAACTGGCTGCCACCATGGGCTGCACCCTGATGGCCGTGACCGGCCGCGAGAACATCCAATCCTGACTTTTTCGGAGACACGAACATGAACCTGCCCGGCCTGAACTTCCAACTCGGTGAAGACATCGATGCCTTGCGCGACGCGGTGCGCGACTTTGCCCAAGCCGAGATTGCGCCGCGCGCGGCCGAGATCGACAAGAGCGACCAATTCCCCATGGACCTGTGGCCCAAGATGGGCGAGCTGGGCGTGCTGGGCATCACCGTGCCCGAACAGTACGGCGGCGCCAACATGGGCTACCTGGCGCACATGATCGCCATGGAAGAGATCTCGCGTGCCTCGGCCAGCGTGGGCCTTTCCTACGGCGCGCACTCCAACCTGTGCGTCAACCAGATCAAGCGCAACGGCAACGACGCGCAGAAGCAGAAGTACCTGCCCAAACTCATCAGCGGTGAACACGTGGGCGCGCTGGCCATGAGCGAGCCGGGCGCCGGCTCCGACGTCATCAGCATGAAGCTCAAGGCGGAAGACAAAGGCGGCTACTACCTGCTCAACGGCAGCAAGATGTGGATCACCAACGGTCCCGACGCCGACACCATGGTGGTCTACGCCAAGACCGAGCCCGAGATGGGCGCGCGCGGCGTGACGGCCTTCATCGTCGAGAAGGGCATGAAGGGCTTCTTCACCGCCCAGAAGCTGGACAAGCTGGGCATGCGCGGCAGCCACACCGGCGAGATGGTGTTCCAGAACGTGGAGGTGCCGGAAGCGAACATTCTGGGTAGCGTCGGCGGTGGTGCCAAGGTGCTGATGAGCGGGCTGGACTACGAACGTGCGGTGCTCGGCGCCGGCCCCATCGGCATCATGCAGGCGGTGATGGACAACGTCATCCCCTACATCCACGACCGCAAGCAGTTTGGCCAGAGCATCGGCGAATTCCAGCTGGTGCAGGGCAAGGTGGCCGACATGTACACCGTGCTGCAGGCCGGCCG
>CAYUAH010000199.1:0-6392 GCA_964442375.1 uncultured Hydrogenophaga sp.
TGGGCCGGCACCACGGTGACCTTGCAGCCGCGCTCGGCCAGCATGCGCAGGATGTTCTTCTTGACGCCAAAATCGTAGGCCACCACGTGGAAACGCGGCGCGGCCAGCTCACCGTAGCCCGAGCCGAGTTTCCACTCGTTCTGGGTCCAGGCGTAGGTCTTGTCAGAGGACACCACCTGGGCCAGGTCCAGCCCAGACATGCTGGGCGCAACCTGGGCAGCGGAAATGGCTTTGTCGATCACGGCCTGGGTGACGGTCTCACCGGCTGCCAACGCCAGGATGCAGCCGTTCTGTGCACCCTTGGTGCGCAGCAGGCGCGTCAGCTTGCGGGTGTCGATGTCGGCAATCGCCACCGTGTTCTCGCGCACCAGGTAGTCCGACAGCGTCATGGACGAGCGGAAATTGGAGGCCAGCAGCGGCAGGTTTTTGATGATCAGGCCAGCGGCGTGGACCTTGTCGGCTTCGATGTCTTCCAGGTTGATCCCGTAGTTGCCGATGTGCGGGTACGTGAGCGTCACGATCTGCCGGCAGTAGCTGGGGTCGGTGAGGATTTCCTGGTAGCCGGTGAGAGCGGTGTTGAACACCACCTCGCCGACCGTGGAGCCGGTGGCTCCGATCGAGTGACCAACAAAGACCGTGCCGTCTGCAAGCGCGAGGATGGCGGGGGGCAGTACGGGAAACACGGGTAACTCCTTGGGAGGCGCACCCGGTTTTTTCAGCCGCTCTCAGCCTGACGCGAGCCGGCTGAGCAGCCAGCGGCAGTGGTGGTGGGAGGGCGTTGCGACGGGGACTCGCCGCGGGTGCGCGCAGGTTGCGGGTAAACCTTCGAATTATACGCTGGCAAAGGGTTTTCCCTCTGACAAACGCCGATACGCGCACCGAAAAAGTGCCGCCACCCACCCCGTTGCGCATTGATCCAGATCAGCACGGGCGCCCAACCGCAGGGCTACAGTGAATTGTCAAAAAACGGCTTACCACTGGATTTCAATCCCTTCCCACCACCCCGGAGTCACCATGACACAACATCTGAGCGCCGGATTGATCGGCATCCCAGGCCTTGGCCGCCGCGCCCTCCTCTGCCTGAGCCTCGGCACCGGCCTGCTGGCCGCATGCAGCACCACCCCACCGGTGGCCCTTGGCATGGGGTCCAACCCCGATGGGACCGTGACCACCTTCCATCGCAAAAGCGCGGGCAGCCTGGGCGTGTTTGATGGGCACGTGGTGTGGAACCAGAAAACCATGCAGTGGAACGGCAAAACGGTGGTGGCCGTGTCGGCCCCCCAGGCGGGCACCACACTGCACGAGCTGCAAACCCATGCGGTGCTGGCCGTGCTGGGCGGCGACGGCAAACCCCTCCAGACCTTCGAGCCCCCTGTTGTTCTGCCGTGGCCGCTGGAGGTGGGCAAAACGGCGACCACCCAACACAAAATGACGGTGCACGCCAGCAACCGGACCGTGGACCTGACCCTGCAGTGGAAGGTGGAGTCCTGGGGCGACGTGACGGTGCCCGCCGGCACCTTCAAGGCCTACAAGGTCGTGAACACCAACCAGCTGGGCGAAACCGAAATTCGCTGGGTCAGCCCAAGCAACAACCTGAGCACGGTCAAGCGCCACGTGGAGCGAACCGCCGCCCACCCGCAGGGCGCCGGCGTGCTGGATGCCGAGCTGCTGTCCGTCAAACTGCCGGGGCGCTGAATCCCGGACCGTTTCAGAACGCGGGGCGCACCAGCCGCAAAGGCAGGGCGGTGCGTTTGCTGACGTTGCCTCTGGCCTCGCCGGTCAGGAGATTGACTGCCCAGCCGTGCAGGTAAGCCATGCGGTCGGCGTTCTCGTTGGTACGGCCTTGCTGTATGTTGTCGTAGCTGTACTGGTTGACTTGGCCAGCCGCGCGGATATTGGCTGTGCCGGACCAGTGCCACTCGTGCGGCGCGGCAGGAAACAGTGTCGGGTCCAGGCCGGTTTGTGCCAGCCGGGGATCGACCAGACGCTTGAGCTCGGTGGTGTGGGGCAGGCGCCAGCGAATGCCCTCGGCCTTCCAGCGTGCCAGCGCGTGGGCAGTGGCCTGACCGTGGTCAAACAGCTGTGGCTTGCCGTTGCAGGTCTTGCCATCCCACACCATGCCCTCCACGCAGCGTGGCCAGGCCAGTTTGGCCTTGAGGTCGATCACGTAATCGCCGTCTTCCGACAGCACAAAACGCGGGGCTTCTGCCTGCGCGGCCACACCGATCGGAAGCGCCGCAGTGAACACGGCAACGGCAAAAAAGGCCAGGCGTGTTGTCATGGCTGGGCAATGCTCGCGTACAGGCAGATGGCGGCAGCAGCGGCCACATTGAGCGACTCTTCACCACCCGGCTGCGGAATGCGCACCGCCAGCGCCGCGCGGGCCGCCAGCGCAGGCGACACGCCCTGCCCCTCATGGCCCATCACCCAGGCGCAGGGCATGGGCACACGGCTGCGGTGGATGTCCTGGCCCTGGTGCGAACTGGTCACCACCAGTGGCACGGTCAGCTGGTCGAGCAGCGTGTCGTCGGCCGACTCGATCAGCCGCAAGCCGAAATGCGCGCCCATGCCGGCGCGCAGCACCTTGGGCGACCACAGCGCCGCCGCGCCTTTGAAGGCAATGACCTGCCGGAAACCAAAGGCCCCAGCACTGCGCAGGATGGAACCCACGTTGCCGGCATCCTGCACACGGTCCAGCACCACCGAGGGCACATCGGGCAGGAGTTCGGGTGCGGCGGGCAGGTCCAGCACAAAACCCATGGCAGCGGGCGATTCCAGCGAGCTGATGTCGGCAAACAAGGCATCGGCCAACACCACGTTGCGCGGCGCGGCGCGGCGCCATTCGTCCGGGGCCTGTGGCCACAGACGTTCGCTGAACACCGCCAGGGCCGGCTGGACGCCGCGTGTCAACGCAGCACGGCACAGGTGGTCGCCTTCCAGCCACACCCGACCGAGCCGCCGGTAGGCCGCGTTGTCGCAAGCCAGGCGCTTGAGCTCCTTGACCAGGGCGTTGTCGCGCGATGAGATGTGGACCGCTTCACTCATGTTTGCATCTTCAGGGATTCGGCCACCGGCGCAAAACTTTTGCGGTGCTGCGGACAAGGGCCATGTTCGCGCAAGGCCGCCAGGTGCTCTGCCGTGCCATAGCCCTTGTGCCCTTCAAAGCCGTAGGCGGGAAACTCGGCATGGTACTGCGCACACCAGCGGTCGCGCGTGACCTTGGCGAGTATGGACGCGGCGGAAATCGCGGCAACCTTGCTGTCGCCCTTGACGATGGCCTCGGCCATCATGGGCAGCGGTGGCAGGCGGTTGCCGTCCACCAACACCTTGGCGGGCTTGAGGCGCAGGCCTTCGACGGCCCGGCGCATGGCCAGCATCGTGGCCTGCAGGATGTTGAGGCGGTCGATTTCCTCCACCGAGGCCTCGGCCACCGAGCAGCACAAGGCCTTGGCCCGGATTTCGTCAAACAGGCGCTCGCGCTTGGCCGGGCTCAGCTTCTTGGAGTCGGCCAGGCCGGCGATGGGTCGCAGGTCGTCCAAGATGACGGCCGCCGCCACCACCGGCCCGGCCAGCGGACCGCGCCCGGCCTCGTCCACGCCCGCCACCAGACCGGGCACGTCCCAGGGCAGCGCCGCCTGTTCAGCCTTCAAGAATGTCTTGGATCGCATCGGTGGCCAGTTGCGCGGTGTCGCGCCGCAGTTCGTGGTGCAGGGCAGTGAAGCGTTGTTGCAGTGTGCCGATTTTCTCAGGCGCGTCCAGCCAGTCCAGCACGTCGCGCGCCAACTGCTCGGGACGGGCCTGGTCCTGCAGGCGCTCCGGCACCACGAAGTCGCCGCACAAAATGTTGGGCAGGCCCACCCAGGGCTGCAGGCGTTTGCGCTGCGTGATCTGCCACGACAACCAGGGCATGTGGTAGGCGATGACCATGGGACGTTTGAACAGCGCGGCCTCCAGCGTGGCCGTACCACTGGCGATCAGGGTGGCGTCGCAGGCCGCCAGCACATCGTGCGACCGGCCTTTCACCACCATCACGGCGTCGGCCATGCCACAGCGTGCCACCGCTTCGTCGATCTGCGCCCGCAAGGCAGGCACCGCTGGCAAAACCAGTTTGAGCCCGGGGCGTTCGCGTTGCAGCAGCGCGCCAGCTCGCAAGAATCGCTCGGCCAGGTGGGCAATTTCGGCGCGGCGGCTGCCGGGCAGCAAGGCCACCACCGTGTCCTCCTCGCGCAGCCCCAAACGCGCGCGTGCATCGGCCTTGTCGGGCTGCAGCGGAATCACGTTCGCCAGCGGATGCCCCACGTAGGTGGATGCAATGCCGTGTTGCGCCAGCAAGGCCGGCTCCATGGGAAAGATGCACAGCACGTGGTCCACACTGGCCGCGATCTTGTGTACGCGCTCGGCCCGCCAGGCCCAGATGGACGGGCAAACGAAATGCAGGGTCTTGATGCCACGGGCCTTGAGGCCAGCTTCGAGATCGAGGTTGAAATCCGGGGCGTCCACGCCCACGAACAGGTCGGGCGGCGCCTGCAGCAGGCGCTGCTTGAGTTGCTCGCGTATGCCCACGATCTCGCGGTAGTGGCGCAGCACCTCGACATAGCCGCGCACGGCGAGTTTTTCACTGGGCCACCAGGCGTCGAAACCCTGGGCGGCCATGGCGGGACCACCGATGCCAGCGGAGCGCAGCTCAGGCCAGCGGACGCGGCAGCCTTGCAGCAGCAGGCCGGCCAGCAGGTCGCCCGACGTTTCACCGGCGACCAAGGCTAAGTTGGGAGGATTCACCGTCAGCGCACGATGCCGCGTTGTGGTGTGGTGGCGGCCAGGAAGTCCAGCATCATGGCCACGTCGGCCGCCGCCTCGGGGTGGCTGGCGGCGATCTCGGCGATGCGGGCCTTGGCCTGCTCCAGCGTCAGCCCGTCGCGGTACAAGGCCTTGTGCATGGCCTTGACGGCCGAGATGCGTTCGGCCGAGAACCCCCGGCGACGCAGGCCTTCGAAATTCATCGAACGCGCGCCGGCGGGGTGGCCCTCGCTCATCACAAAGGGCGGCTGGTCGGCCAGCAGCACCGAGCCCATGCCGGTCATGCCGTGGGCCCCGATGCGCACAAACTGGTGCACGCAGGTGTAGGCACCCAGGATCACCCAGTCATCCACCACCACGTGCCCGGCAATCTGCGCGTTGTTGGCAAAGATGGTGTGGTTGCCCACCAGGCAGTCGTGCGCCAGGTGGGTGTAGGCCATCATCCAGTTGTCGTTGCCCAGCCGCGTGACGCCGCCGCCCTGCACCGTGCCAATGTGGTAGGTGCTGAACTCGCGTATGGTGTTGCGGTCGCCGATGATCAGCTCGCAGGGTTCGCCCTGGTATTTCTTGTCCTGGTTGATCGCGCCCAGCGAGGTGAACTGGAAGATGCGGTTGTCGCGGCCTATGGTGGTGTGACCTTCGATCACCGCATGGGGACCCACCGTGGTGCCTGCACCTATCTTCACGTGCGGGCCGATGACCGAATAAGGCCCCACGGCCACGCTGCTGTCGAGCTCGGCTGCGGGGTCAATGACGGCCGTGGGGTGGATCAAGGCAGGGGAGTTGCCCGACATGGCCACGCCCTCAGGCAATGGTGCGCATGGTGCACATCAGCTCGGCCTCGCAAGCCACGTCGCCGCCCACGCGGGTGACGCCCTTGAACTTGAAGATGCCGGCCTTCATGCGCTCCAGGCTCACGTCCATGATGAGTTGATCGCCCGGCTCGACCGGGCGCTTGAAACGCGCACCATCAATACCGGCAAAGTAATACACCGTCTTGTCGTCGGGCGTCACACCCACCGTGTCAAAAGCCAGCAACGCGGCGGCCTGGGCCATGGCTTCGAGCATGAGCACGCCCGGCATCACCGGTCGGTGCGGAAAGTGGCCGGTGAAAAACGGCTCGTTGATGGTGACGTTCTTGAGCGCCTGGATGGTCTTGCCCTTCTCGATGGACAACACGCGGTCGACCAGGAGGATGGGGTAACGGTGCGGCAGCTGCTTGAGAATCTGGTGGATGTCCATCATGGTCGTTCTGTCTTTTCGAGTGTCTTGATGCGGTCGCGCAGGCGGTGCAGTTGCCTGAGCGTGGCGGCGTTCTTTTCCCAGGACGCATTGTCGTCGAGCGGGAACACGCCGCTGTACTGGCCCGGCTGGTGGATGGAACGCATGACCACGGATGCAGCGGAGATGTGCACACCATCGGCCAGGCTCAAATGGCCCAGAACGATGGCGCCGCCGCCCACGGTGCAACCGCGCCCGATGCGCGCGCTGCCGGCCACGCCGGCACAACCGGCCATGGCCGTGTGAGCGCCGATGTGGACGTTGTGGCCGATCTGCACCAGGTTGTCGAGTTTGACGCCGTCTTCGATCACGGT
>CAYUAH010000200.1:0-6390 GCA_964442375.1 uncultured Hydrogenophaga sp.
CGTCGAACTTGGGGTTGCTGTAGCGCCCGGCGTTCAGCGAGCCCTCGCGCTGGGTGCGGGTGTGCACCACGTCCTTGAGCAGGCCATAGGAATCGGCCATGGGCAGGCCGGCATGGCCAACGATGTAGAAGGACACGTCGTTGGTGTTCAGGCGCACGCTCCAGCGGGCGGTGGGCTCGATCATCAGCGTGGTCTTGATGCCCACACGCGCCAGCATGGACGAGATGGCCAGGCAGATGGCCTCGTCGTAGACATAGCGGTCGTTGGGGCACTGCATGCCCACGGTGAAACCGTTGGCGTAGCCGGCCTCGGCCAGCAGCTTCTTGGCGGCGGTCTGGTCGTAGGCCAGCGCGCGTTTGTTCAGCGACGCGGGCGCACCGTTCAGGTAGGGCGACAGCAGCATGCCGGTGGGCCAGGAGGCGTTGCGCATGACCGAGCGCTTGATGGCCTCGATGTCGATGGCGTGGTAGACGGCCTGGCGCACCCGCTTGTCCTTGAAGGGGTTCTTGCCCTTGACGTCGCTGTAGAGCAGCTCGTCGCGCATCTGGTCCATGCCGAGGAAGATGGTGCGCAGCTCGGGGCCCTGCACCACCTCGACGCCGCTGGACTGCAGGCGCGGCACGTCCTGCAGCGGCACGCTGACCGAGGCGTCGATGTTGCCGCTGATCAGGGCCGAGGTGCGGGTGGCATCCGACTTGATGGGCATGAAGGTCACCTCGCCCAGGTTGTGTTTGGGCTTGTCCCACCAGCCGGCAAAGGGGCTGAGCACGGTGCGGGTGTCCACGTCGCGGCTCTTGAGCATGAAGGGGCCGGTGCCGTTGGTGTTGCGGTTGGCGTGGTTTTCCTTCTGCTTCTGCAGGTCGCTGGCCTCGGTGGCGCGGTTGGCCTCGGACCAGCCCTTGTCCATCACCAGCAGCTGCACCAGCTCGTTGGTCAGGATGGGCATGGGCGTGTGGGTCTCCACGTCCACGGTGAAGGCATCGACCTTGCGCACGTCCTTGAGGTCGCTGAGGTTGCCCTTGACCAGCGAGCCTGGCGTGTTCACGCGTTGCCAGGTGAAGACCACGTCGTCGGCATCGAAGCTCTCGCCGTTGTGGAACTTGACGCCCTGGCGCAGCGTGAAGCGCCAGACCGTGGGGCTCATCACCTTCCACGAGGTGGCCAGCGCCGGCTCGATCTGCAGCTTGTCGTTGAAGCGCACCAGCGCCTCGTAGATGTTGCTCACGAAGGCGTTGGTGAAGCTGTTGTTGGTCGAGTGCGGGTCCATGGACAAGGCGTCCAGGTTGGCCGACCAGGTCAGTGGCTGCACCGGCGCGGGCGCCTGCGCGAAGGCGGACTGCAGGCCGAGGCTGGCGACCAGGGCCAGCAGGGTGCGGGGGAAGGTGGCGGTTTTCATGGTGTCTCCTCTTGGGGGGTGAAGTGGGTCGGAACGGGAAAGATCAGTCGGTCCAGGCGAACGCCGCCATGGCGCCGGTCACGGGCTTGGCCTGCGGCCGTGCGTGGTCGCCGTGCTTGCTGGCCACCAGGCCAGCACCGGCCAGGGCCTCGGCCAGCTTCACGGCCACGGCCACGCCATCGATGACGGGCAGGCCCAGCGCGTCCGACAGGCGCTCGCACAAAGGCGCCAGGCCCGCACAGCCCAGCACCAGCGCGCCACAGCCGTCTTCCAGCACGGCACGCTCGGCACAGGCACGCACGCGCTCGAAAACCGGCTCGTTGGTGGCAGCGGCCTCCAGCGCCAGCACCGGCAGGCCGGTGGCGTGCACGCGGCGGCACTGGTGCCCGAAACCATAGAGGCGCGCCAGGCGCTCGGCGCTGGACACCGTGCGCTGCAAGGTGGTGATGACGGAGAAGCGCGGCGCCAGCAGCGCGGCCGCGTGCATGGCCGCCTGGGCGATGCCCAGCACCGGCGCATCGGCCACCTCGCGCGCCGCCGCCAGGCCAGGGTCGCCAAAACAGGCGATCACATGCGCCTGCACCCCGGCACGTCGGCCCTGGGCCACGGCCTGCAGCAAACCCGGCAGGGCCAGGGCTTCGTCGAAAGCGCTTTCGATGCTGGCCGGGCCGCTGGCGGTGCCGCTGAGCACGATGCGTGTGCCTGCGCCGGCCACCCGGCGCGCCGCCTGACCTATGGCCTCGGTCATGGGCAGCGAGGCGTTGGGATTGATGACCTGAATTTTCATATCGTGTCGATCGATCGAATTATTGTGACAATTTTCTAAAGTTTCGCAATAATACGTCGACGCCCTGTGGCGGTCAACACCCACATGGCACAATGCACACCGAAACACAGGCTTTCCCCATGGCACGCCCCAAACAGACCGTCCCGTCCATCACCCCTTCCGCCACCCCAGATGACCCCAGCCTGTCACAAGAGCTGGCGGACGAAATGCGGGTGCGCGACGCCATCGTCGAAGCCGTTTTGTCACAAAAACTCCCCCCTGGCACCCGGCTGGTGGAAACGCCGCTGTGCGAGGCCTTCGGCGTCAACCGCTCGCTGCTGCGGCGGGTGCTGGTGCGCCTGGCCAATGAGAAGGTGGTGGAGCTGCAGCACAACCGCGGCGCCTCGGTGGCCCAGCCCAGCCAGACCGAGATGCACGAGGTGTTCGAAGTGCGCCGCCTGATCGAGGGTGGCCTGATGCGCCGCCTGTGCGCCTGCGTCAAGCCCGCTGACATCGCCGGCCTGCGCCGCCTGGTGCAGGACGAAGCCCAGGCCTACCACCAGGGCGACCGCTCGCGCTGGATACGCCTGTCGGGCGAGTACCACCTGGCGGCCGCCCGGGCGCTGGGCAACGAGGAGCTGCAGGAAATCATGAATGCGCTGGTGGCGCGCACCACGCTGATGAAGGCGCTCTACGACGCCCCCGGCCGCAGCGTGTGCTCTTTTGAGGAACACGACGCCATCCTCGACGCCGTCGCCGCCGGCGACACCGAGCGCGCCTGCCAATTGATGGACGAACACCTGCAGAGTGCCGAGCGCAAGCTGCGCCAAGACCCACCGTCCACCGACGTTGACCTTCTGCAGCTGTTTGGCCGCAACGCATGAACGCCACCCTGACTGAAGACGCCTTGAGCCACCGGCTGCGCGGCCTGCCCCAGGTGCTGGCCCTGGCCTTGGCGCCATTGGTGGCACTGGGTTTTTCGCGCTTCGCCTATGCGCTGCTGCTGCCGGCCATGCAGAGCGATCTGGGCTGGAGCCTGTCGCAGGCGGGTGCCCTGAACACCGCCAATGGCCTGGGCTATCTGATTGGCGCCATGGCGGCAGCCCCCATTGCCCGTCGCTGGGGGGCGGCCAGGGGTTTTGGCGTGAGCATGTGGGCCAGCGCCCTGGCCCTGCTGCTCAGCGGCTGGCTCCACGGCTGGCAGCTGTTCATGGTGGTCCGCTTTGTGGGCGGCGTGAGCACCGCCATCACCTTCGTGCTGGGCACGGCCCTGGCCACCCGGGCCATGCCGCACAACCCGGCCGCTGCGCTGACGCTGTACTTTGCCGGCTCGGGCTTGGGCATGGTGCTGGCTGGCAGCGTGCTGCCGCACTGGCTGGGCGCCAGCGCCCAGGGCTGGCAGACCGCCTGGTTGTTGATGGGCGCGGCGGCCCTGCTGGCGGCCCTGGTCAGCGCAGCCGCTGCCAGGGCCGTGCCAGCCCCCGGCGCACCGGCATCGACCACGCCAGGCCAGACCGGCCTGGGCCGCCTGTGGCCGAGCCTGGTCGCCAACGGACTCTTCGGTGCCGGCTACGTCGGCTACACCACCTTCGTGATTGCCCTGCTGCGTCAGCAAGGGCATGGCAGCCTGGCCACCTCCCTGTTCTTCTGCGGACTGGGACTGGCCTCGGTGCTGGCCTCGCCCGTCTGGGGCCACGGCCTGGCACGCATGCGCAACGGCACGGGCTTTGCCCTGGTCTGCGCCTGCGTGGCCGTGGGCACGGCACCCGTGCTGCTGTCCCCGGCCTGGCCCGCGCTGGCGCTCTCGGCCCTGGTGTTCGGTGCCAGCTTCATGGCTGGCCCGGCGGCCGTCAGCCTGGTGGCCCAGCGGGTGTTGCCCGAGGCGCAACTGGCTGGCGCCCTGGGGGCGCTCACGGCCAGCTTTTCGCTTGGCCAGTCCGTGGGCCCCCTGGTGGCAGGCTGGATGGCCGACACCACGGGACAGCTCGAAGCGGGCCTGTGGCTGGGCCCCGTGTTGCTGACCGCAGCGGCCCTGGTGTCGATGGCGCAGGCCCGCCAACGCGCCTGGTTATGATGCGCGCCGTGTCGCATCCGTGACACCAGGCGCGGCGCCCGCCTCCGCCGCGATCAACAGGACACCCGATGTTTTTATCCCTGCTCAAATCCAAGATCCACCGCGTGAAGGTGACCCAGTGCGAGTTGCACTACGAAGGCTCGTGCGCCATCGACGAGGACCTGATGGAGGCCGCCAGCATCCTGGAAAACGAACAGATCCACATCTGGAACATCGACAACGGTGAGCGCTTCGTCACCTACGCCATCAAGGGGCAGCGCGGCAGCGGCATGATCTCAATCAACGGCTCGGCCGCGCGCCGCGCCAGCGTGGGCGACCTGGTGATCATCGCCACCTTCGCCCAGGTGCACCAGGACGCGGCGGCCGCCCACAAGCCCCAACTGGTGTTTGTGGACGGACAAAACCGCCAGAACGGCACCCGCGACTTCGTGCCGACGCAGGTGAACTGAGGCCTCAGTCCTGGAGGTCGTCCAGGCTCAGCTGGTGTTCGGCCATCAAGGCCTTGATCTCGACAATCGCCGCCGCCTTCTCGGCCACCATGTCCCGCTCGGCGCTGTCAAAAAAAGCATTGGCCTGGGCCAGCAGGAACTGGAAACGGTCGTCGCCCAGAGCGGCCTGCTGAACGGGCTTGGCTGCGGGTTTTGACGCGCGGTCGGTGGGACGCTGAGGCTTGTGCGAGCGGTAGGTGCTTCTCATCTCAGGGTGGTGGCGTTGGCGGTGGGGCTCATGGCTGCGCATGTTACGCCGTCCGCGCGGGCAAGGATCAACACCTCAGGCGATGCGCAAGGCAACCTTGCCAAACTGGGCGCCCGACTCCAGCCGGTCCAGCGCGGCGCGCACCTGCTCGAGCGGGTATTCGCTGTCGATCACGGGCCTGAGGCCGGTGCGCTGCACGAAGGCCAGCAGGTCGCGGAACTCGCTGAAGTCGCCCAGGGTGGAGCCCAGGATCTGCAACTGGCGAATGAAGATGCGGCGCAGGTCGGCCGGCGGTTGGTCGCCGGTGGTGGCGCCACAGGTGACCAGGCGCCCGCCACGCACCAGCGATTTCATGGCAGACGACCACACCGCCGCGCCCACGTTCTCGAACACCACGTCCACGCCACGGCCACCGGTGGCGGCCAGCACCGCCTTGGCCACGTCGGTGGCCTGACCGTTGATGGCGTGGTCGGCGCCCATGGCCAGTGCCTTCTCCAGCTTGCCGTCATCGCGCGAGGTCACGATCACCCGGGCACCCGCGAGCTTGGCCAATTGCAGGGCGGCGAGCGACACCCCACCGCCGATGCCGAACACCAGCACGGTTTCCCAGGGTTTGAGTTGCGCCTTGGTGAACAACATGCGCCAGGCGGTCAGGTGGTTGACGCCCAACGCGGCCGCCTCGACAAAGGACAGGCCAGGCGGCATGGCAAACACGTTGCCGGCCGGCACGCTGACGTACTGGGCAAAGGTGCCGTCGCAGTGTTCGCCGAGCAGGCGCATGTGCACGCACAACACGCCCTCACCGCGCTGGCAGAACTCGCAGCGGCCACAGCCCAGGCCCGGGTGCACCACCACGGCCTGCCCCACCTGCAGCACGCGCTCGTCGGCGTCCACCGCCTCGATGGTGCCCGCGCCGTCCAGTCCCATAATTTGCGGCAACTGGTGGGTGATGCCGGCACCGCTGTCGCGCATGTAGAGGTCCACGCGGTTGACCGTGGCCGCACGCAAACGCACCAACACGTGGCCGGCCGGCCTCAGCGGCACCGGGCGAGGCCCGACCGACACCACCTCGTTGCCGCCATGGCCGTGAATGAACGCTGCCTGCATGTCCATGGAGAACCTCCGCCTTGCTGGCTCAAAGCGCCTTGACCAGCTCCGGCACGGCCGAGAAGAGGTCCGCCTCCAGCCCGTAGTCAGCCACCGAGAAGATGGGCGCCTCCGGGTCCTTGTTGATCGCCACGATCACCTTGGAGTCCTTCATGCCCGCCAGATGCTGGATGGCGCCGCTGATGCCGGCTGCGATGTAGAGCTGCGGCGCCACGATCTTGCCCGTCTGCCCCACCTGCAGGTCGTTGGCCGCGTAACCCGCGTCCACCGCCGCGCGGCTCGCGCCAATGGCCGCACCCAGCTTGTCGGCCAGGGGGGTCATCACCTCGTTGAACTTCTCGCTGCTGCCCA
>CAYUAH010000201.1:0-6278 GCA_964442375.1 uncultured Hydrogenophaga sp.
CCGCCGGCGCCGCCCTCGCCCAGTCCAACATGCCCGACGCCAAAGCCGGCGCCAAGGAGCGTTGCTACGGCGTGTCGCTGGCCGGCAAGAACGATTGCGCCGCCGGCCCGGGCACCACCTGCGCTGGCACGTCCAAGGTGGACTACCAGGGCAATGCCTGGAAATACGTGCCGACCGGCACCTGCGCCGGCATGAAGACGCCCACCGGCATGGGCTCGCTGATGCCCATCAAGTCCTGAACACCGGCTTGAATCGCCATGCTGACCGCCGGCCTGGGCCTCAAGCCCGCCCACTTTGCCGAAGCGCTGGCCGACACCTCGCCCGGCCTGTGGTTCGAGGTGCACCCCGAAAACCACCTGGTGGACGGCGGCCCGCGCCTGGCCTGGCTGCGCGCCATCGCGCAGCGGCACCCGCTGTCCTTGCACGGGGTGTCGCTCTCGCTGGCCGGCCTGCAGCGGCCCGACGCGGGCCAGCTGCAACGCCTGGCCACGCTGACGAACACACTGCGCCCGGCCCTGGTGTCCGAACACCTGGCCTGGTGCACGCTGGATGGCCAGGTGCTGCCCGACCTGCTGCCTTTTGTGCGCGACGACGCGGCCCTGGCCCGCACCACCGCCCACATCGACGAAGTGCAGCAGGCCCTGGGCCGGCGCATCGCCATCGAGAACCCCTCGCACTACATCACCCTGCCCGGCCACACCTGGCACGAGCCCGACTTCATGAACGAGCTGGTGCGCCGCACCGGCTGTGGCCTGCTGCTGGACGTGAACAACGTGTTCGTCTCGGCCCACAACCTGGGCTTTGACGCCGAAGCCATGCTCCGCGCCTATGACGCCGATGCCGTGATGGAAATCCACCTGGCCGGCCACCACGCCGACCCCCAACTCGGCGACCAGCTGCTGATCGACGGGCACGACACGCCGGTGTGTGAGGCCGTGTGGCGGCTCTGCGCCGACCTCATCGCCGAGATCGGACCGCGGCCCACGCTCATCGAGCGCGACGAACACCTGCCCGACTTCGCCACCCTGATGCGGGAGCGCGACCGCGCCCACGACCTGCTGTGTCCACACGAGGTGGCCGCATGATCGCCGACACCAATCGCACGCTCATGCCCGCCTTCTGGCAGGCGTTGCTGGCACCCGCTGATGCCCCGCAGGCCAAGTGGCTGAACCAGCCGGGCTTTGCCATCTACCGCAACACCTGCCTCAAAGGCTGTGTGGACGCGTTGGCCGCGCAATTCCCCAGCGTGCTGCGGCTGGTGGGGGACAACTGGTTCCGCGCAGCCGCCACCGAACACGTGCGCGCGCAGCCGCCACAAGACGGCCGCCTGCTCCGCTACGGCGCCGGCTTCCCCGCCTTTCTGCAAACCTTCGCGCCCGCCGCCGGCCTGCCCTACCTGGCGGGCGTGGCATGGCTGGACTGGCTGTGGACCGAGGCCCACATCGCCGCCGACGCAGCGCCCCTGCCACCCGACACGCTGCTCACACTGGATGCCGACGCCCTGCACGCCACCTGTCTGCGGCCACATCCGGCCGCCCGCTGGAGCGGGCACGACAGCCTGCCCCTGTTCAGCCTGTGGCGCGCCGCCCGCGAACAGCACGACGACCCCAACCCTGCCACCTGGATGGGCGAAGGCGCGCTGTTCACAAGACCGCACGATCAGGTGTTGTGGGCAGCGCTGTCGGCAGGTGGTCGCGCCCTGCTGGATGCCTGCGCCGCAGGCCACCCCATTGCCAAGGCGGTTGAAGCCGCCCTCACCCAGGAGCCCACGCTGGACCTGGGCGCCACCCTGGGCCTGCTGCTGACCCAAGGTGCCTTCACCACCACGACCCCCACACACCAGGAGCCGACATGAACACCCACACCCTGCCCACCCCAGCCCACTGGCGGCCGCGCCTGCTGAACCTGGTGTCGCGCCTGGTGCCCGACGACCTCATCGCCCTGGCCAGCCGCTTCGGCGTCGGCAGCATCTTCTTCCTCTCGGGCCGCACCAAGGCGGACGGTGGACTGACCGTGAGCGACACCGCCCTGCTGCTGTTCGAACAGGACTACGCCCTCCCTTTGATTCCACCGCTGTGGGCCGCCCACCTGGCCACCTACGCCGAACACCTGCTGCCGCTGATGTTGTTCCTGGGCCTGGGCACGCGCCTGGGCGCCCTGGGCCTGCTGGGCATGACGGCCACCATCCAGCTCTTCGTCTACCCCAGCGCCTGGCCCACCCACCTGAGCTGGGCGGCGCCCCTGCTGTACCTGCTGGCGCATGGCGGCGGCAGGTGGTCGGCGGACCACCTGCTGGTGAGGCGCTGAAAGCAGTTGTATAAATGACAGCCACCCGCCCTTCGCGGAGGAAGTGGCCAGCCGAGAGAAAACAACGTTTTGCGCGAGGGCTTCCAGCCAAGGGCTGGATAATCAAGAACGCGGTGATGAACCCATATTCGCATCCGGGCGTGCCGAACATCTTTGAGCAGGCGGTGGGCGCGGTGGAGAGTTTTCTGGAGCTGATGGGCAAAAAATGAAGTTCGAGCAGTTCAAGGCTGGGGCCTGGCGGCAGCAGTATCAATACAAGAGCTTTTCACCGACTCCCATCAACCAGGCTTGGACATGGGAAGACCCAACCATCCACACACTCTTGGAGCAAGCCAACCGGGCACTGGGTGAGCTGAACGCGTTTTCGTTGATCGTGCCGGACATTGACCTGTTCATCGAGATGCACGTGGTGAAAGAGGCCCAAACGTCCAGCCGCATCGAGGGTACCCAGACCGCCATTGACGAAGCGCTGTTGTCGGAGGATCAGATCCAGCCCGAAAAGCGCGACGACTGGCGCGAGGTCCGCAACTACATCGATGCGGTCAACACTGCCATCAAGGAGCTGGATCAGTTGCCCCTGTCCAACCGGCTGCTGCGGCGAGCCCACGAGATTTTGATGAGCGGCGTGCGCGGTGAGCATAAACAACCGGGAGAGTTTCGAACCACACAGAACTGGATCGGAGGTTCAAGCCTGAAGGATGCGGCGTTCATCCCTCCGCACCCCAGCGAGGTGCCCGACCTGATGGGCGACCTGGAGAAGTTCTGGCACAACGATGCGGTCACTGTGCCACACTTGGTTCGCATTGCCATGGCGCACTACCAGTTCGAAACCATCCATCCGTTCTCAGATGGCAATGGGCGGATCGGACGGCTGATGATCCCGCTCTACCTGGTCAGCCACGGACTGCTGGCAAAACCGTCGCTGTATCTGTCGGACTTCTTCGAGCGCAACCGGGCCAGCTACTACGACGCGCTGATGCGTGTCCGCCTTTCAAACGACATGATTCACTGGGTGCGCTTTTTCCTGAATGGCATGGCAGAGACGGCCTCACGAGGCCGGACGGCGTTTCAACAGGTGCTGCAACTGAGGACCAAAGTCGAGCACGACATCTTGACCCTGGGCAGAAGAGCACCCCAGGCACGGCAAGCCCTTAATCTTTTGTACAAAAAGCCAGTCATCACGGCCGGCGATCTTTCCGATGCACTGTCCATCAGCACGCCAACAGCCAACTCACTCGTCAAAGAGCTGTCTGCCAAAGGCATCCTGACAGAGATCACTGGTCAGCTGCGCGGGCGGGTTTACGTGTTCGAAACTTACCTAAGGCTGTTCACTAGTTAAAGAAATGGCAATTTCTTTAACTTACATGGATGGCTGTTTAAAGTTTGGGCCCATTTCGCTTTCATCACGAGGGTGAGATCAACCAAAAGGCAGCCGCCAGCCCACGGGCGAACTGGTTGGGCCAGAAGGTGGCAATGACCTGCCCCCCGGCTGCCAAGACCGCAGCGTGAGTTTCAACGGGCCACTGAGCAGAAGACAACTACTGTCTCGCCAACACGGGCGCCAGCGCCACCCCGGTGTGTGTGCCCAGCGCCACCAGGTGCTCGGGCGTGCCGGCCGCCACGATCTGGCCGCCGGCCGAGCCGCCTTCGGGGCCCAGGTCCAGCACCCAGTCGGCCTCGGCGATCACGTCGAGGTCGTGCTCAATCACCACCACGCTGTGGCCGCCGTTCACCAGCCGGTGCAACACGGCGATGAGTTTTTCCACGTCGGCCATGTGCAGGCCGACCGTGGGTTCGTCGAGCACGTACAGCGTGTGCGGCGCCTTCTGGCCGCGCCGGCCGACCTCGTCGCGCACCTTGCTGAGTTCGGTGACCAGCTTGATGCGCTGGGCCTCGCCGCCACTCAGCGTGGGGCTGGGCTGGCCCAGGGTGAGGTAGCCCAGGCCCACGTCTTTCAGCAGTTGCAGCGGGTGGGCGATGGCGGGCATGGCCGCGAAGAAATCGACCGCCTCGTCCACCTCCATGCGCAGCACGTCGCCCACGCTTTTCCCGCGCCAGGTGACGGCCAGGGTTTCGGGGTTGAAGCGCGCGCCGTGGCAGGCTTCGCAGGGCACCTTCACATCGGGCAGAAAACTCATTTCGATGGTGCGCACGCCCTGGCCTTCGCAACTCGGGCAGCGGCCTTCGCCGGTGTTGAAGCTGAAGCGCCCTGGGCCGTAGCCACGCGCCTTGGCTTCCAAGGTGTCGGCAAACAGCTTGCGCACCGTGTCCCAGAAGCCGATGTAGGTGGCGGGGCAGCTGCGCGGGGTTTTGCCAATGGGCGTCTGGTCCACTTCCAGCACGCGGTCCACGGCCTCGCTGCCCAGCAGCTTGGCGCAACCGGCCCAGGCGGGGCGCTCGCCGGCGGCCCACTGCTTGCGGCCTTCGGCGGTGGCGCGTTTGCCCACCGCCGTGGCCGTGTTGGCCAGCAGCACGTCGCGCGCCAGGGTGGATTTGCCCGAGCCGCTCACGCCGGTGACGGCGACCAGGCGCTTGAGCGGCACGTCGGCGTTGACCTGCTGCAGGTTGTGCAGGTGGGCGCCCTTGAGTTCGAGCCATGGGCCTTGCGCCCTGTCCACCTCACGACGCGGGTGCAAGGGATGCTTGATGGCGTGCAGCAGGTAGCGGCCAGTCAGCGAATCGGCCGTGTCCGACAGATCCTGCACCGAGCCCTGCGCCACCACGCGCCCACCGCGTTTGCCGGCGCTGGGGCCGATGTCGATGATGTGGTCGGCGCGGCGTATGGTGTCCTCGTCGTGCTCCACCACCACCAGGGTGTTGCCCATGTCGCCCAGCTTGTGCAAGGCATTGAGCAGGATCTGGTTGTCGCGCGCATGCAGTCCGATGGTGGGTTCGTCCAGGACGTAGCACACGCCTTGCAGGTTGCTGCCCAGTTGCGCGGCCAGCCGGATGCGCTGCGCTTCGCCGCCACTGAGCGTGGGCGCGCCGCGGTCCAGGGTGAGGTAGCCCAGGCCCACTTCTTCGAGGAATTCCAGCCGACCCTGGATCTCGGGGATGAGGTCGCGAGCGATACCGATTTCGCGCTCGCTCATCGCGCCTTCGAGCGACAGGCCCGCTATCCATTGGCGAACATCCAGCACCGACAACCGCGCGATGTCGGCGATGCCCACGCCCGCGAACTTCACCGCCCGCGCGGTGGCGTTCAACCGGGTGCCCTGGCAAGTGGGGCAGGCGACGTCGGCCACGTCCTCCAGCTCGGGTTCGGCGAAGGTCTGCTCGCGGCCTTTCTCCTTGTCGTCGCGAATCGAGTCGTCCATGGCCTTGCGCTGCTCCTTGCTCAGCTTCACGCCAGTGCCCACGCAGTCGGGGCACCAGCCGTGTTTGCTGTTGTAGGAGAACAGGCGCGGGTCCAGCTCGGCGTAAGAGGTGGCACACACCGGGCAGGCGCGCAGGGTCGAGAAGGTCTCGGCGCGGCCTATGCCGGCGGCGGGCTGACCGGCGCGCAGCGCCTCGGCCAGCGTGGTGATGCCGCTGAGCACCATGGCCACGCCCTTGCCGTGCTCCAGCGCCAGCGCCAGCTTCTCGCGCAGCAGGTCCTCGTTCTCGGGACTCACGTCCAGGCTGGCCACGGGCAGCTCGATGCTGTGTTCCTTGAAGCGGTCGATGCGCGGAAAACCGGTGGTGGGCAGGAACTCGCCGTCCACCCGCAGGTGGGTGTAGCCACGCGGGCGCGCCCAGTCGGCCAGCTCGGTGTAGACGCCCTTGCGGTTGACCACCAGCGGTGCCAGCAGGCCGATGTGCTGCCCCCGGTACTGGGTGAGCAATTGGGCGGCGATGCGGTCGGGCGTCTGTGGCATCACGGCCGCGCCGTCGTGCACGCAGTGCTGGGTGCCCAGCTTGACGTAGAGCAGGCGCAGGAAGTGCCAGACCTCGGTGGTGGTGCCCACGGTGGACTTGCGCCCGCCGCGCGA
>CAYUAH010000202.1:0-6265 GCA_964442375.1 uncultured Hydrogenophaga sp.
AGCAAGGCCGCACCCCCTCGGGGGGCAGCGACCCGCGCAGCGGCGGAGCGCGGGGGCTTTACTTGTACCCCACACGGTCCAGCATCTGTTGCACCTTGGGCAGGTTCTTGGCCACCACGGTCAGCGAGACGTTGTCGCCTTTGAAGTTCTCGCCGCCCATGGCCTTGATGGCCGGGTTGTCGGACTTGACACCCTTGGCCACCGGGAACTCGTTGTTGCCGTCGGCGAAATAGTTCTGGGCCGACGGGCTGGCCAGGTATTCCATGAATGCAACGGCGTTGGCGCGGTTCTTGGCGTGTTTGGCCACCGCTGCCCCGGCGATGTTGACGTGGGTGCCCGAGGTGCCTTGGTTGGGGAACACCACCCGCACTTTTTCCATCACCGCGCGGTCTTCCGGCTTGGTCGACTTGATCAGCCGCGCCACGTAGTAGGAGTTGGTCAGCGCCACGCCACATTCGCCCGAGGCCACGGCCTTGACCTGATCGGTGTCACCGCCCTTGGGGTCGCGCGCCATGTTGGCCACCACCCCCTTGAGCCAGGCCTCGCCCTGCGCGTCGCCCAGGCGTTCGACGAGGGTGGCAAACAGCGACAGGTTGTACGGGTGCGAGCCGGCACGGGTGCAGACCAGGCCCTTGAGTTTGGGGTCGGCCAGTTGTTCGTAAGTCGCCACGTCGGCGGCCTTCAGGCGCAGGGGGTCGTACACCACCACTCGGGCGCGGGTCGAGAAGCCGGTCCAGGTCACGCCGTCGGCCGAGCGCGTGGCGCGCAGGTTGGCGGGGATGGCGTCGTCCAGCAGCTTGGACTGGATGGGCTGGAACAGGCCCTGGGCGTCGGCCGAGGCCATGCGGGCGGCATCCACCAGCAGCACCAGATCGGCCGGCGAGGCCGCGCCTTCGGCCTTGAGGCGGTTCACAATGCCGGCGTCGTCGCCGTCCACGCGGTTGATCTTGATGCCGGTGGCCTTGGTGAAGGCTTCGTACATGGTTTCGTCGGTCTGGTAGTGCCGCGCCGAATAAATGTTGAGCACCTTGTCCTGCGCCTGGACAGACAAGGCCGCCAGAGCGGCGGTAAACACGAGGGTGGGGCGGACGTTGAAACTGAAACGCATGGTCGCTTTCCTGTGGGCGGATAAAATAATGGCATCTTAACACTAACGCGAATCATTCTTAATGAAGATACGGGTGAGCCCCTTGTTCTGGCGCCTGGCGACAATGTCCTGTCTGGGCGTGTTGGCGGCTTGCACGAGCGTGCCGCCGGCGCCCGCTCCCTCCGATCCTTCACCGCCGCCCGTGGCACAACCCGCGCCCACGCGGCCGTTGCGCGTGGGCTTGGCGTTGGGCGGCGGCGCCGCGCGGGGCTTTGCGCACGTGGGTGTCATCCAGGTGCTGGAGCGCCATGGCATCCGCCCCGAGCTGGTGACAGGCACATCCGCCGGCAGCCTGGTGGCGGTGCTGTACGCCAGCGGCAAAAACGGCGCCGAGCTGGAGCGCGCGGCCCTGGCCATGGAAGAGGCCACCATCACGGACTGGACCCTGCCCTTGTTCAGCCGTGGCATGCTGCGCGGCGACGCACTGGCGCGCTACGTGAACCAGCAGGTGGGCGGCAAGCTGCTGGAGCAACTGCCCATGCCGGTGGGTGTGGTGGCCACCGAGCTGCAGCGCGGCGAAGGCGTGGTGTTCCGCCGTGGCGACACGGGCACGGCGGTGCGCGCGTCCAGCGCGGTGCCCGGGGTGTTTGTGCCGGTCGAGATCAGCGGCCGAGAGTACGTGGACGGCGGTCTGGTGGCGCCGGTGCCGGTGCGCCAGGCGCGGCAGATGGGCGCCGAGCTGGTGATCGCGGTGGACATCTCCAGCACGCCCGAGGGCAACCCGACCAACGACACCTTCCGCATGCTGCTGCAGACCTTCACCATCATGGGCCAGAGCATCAACCGGCTGGAGCTGGGCAGTGCCGACATGGTGGTGCGCCCCGCACTGGCAGGCGTGGGCAGCGCCGATTTTGCGTCGCGCCAGCGCTCCATTGAAGCCGGACGCGCCGCCATGACGGCGGCACTGCCGCGCCTGAAAACCCTGCTGGAGCGCCGCGTGCCTCTGTGACGCCGCCCTGAACCTGGGTGCGACAATCCGGCCCATGGAATGGATTGTTGTGACGCTGGCCTCGGGGCTGGCCGGTTTTGTGGATTCGATTGTGGGGGGCGGGGGGCTGGTGCTGGTGCCGGCGCTGTTCGCCACCTTTCCGGCGGCGCACCCGGCGACGCTGTTTGGCACCAACAAGGGGGCGTCGGTGTGGGGCACGGCCGCTGCCACCTGGCAGTACACCCGCCGGGTGGACCTGCGCTGGCGGGCCTTGTTGCCGGCGGTGGCCGTGTGTTTTCTGGGTTCGCTGGCCGGGGCCTGGACCGTGACCGTCATTTCGCCCGAGTTCCTGCGCAAGGTGTTGCCCGCCATCCTGGTGCTGGTGCTGATCTACACCTTGCTCAAGAAAGAACTGGGACGCCACCACACACCGCGTTTTGTGGGCAGCGGCGAAGTGTGGGCGGCGAGCACGCTGGGGCTGGTGATTGGCTTTTACGATGGTTTTTTCGGGCCCGGCACCGGCAGCTTTTTCGTGTTTCTGTTTGTGCGCTGGCTGGGCTATGACTTCCTCAACGCCAGTGCTTCGGCCAAGCTGCTCAACACCGCCAGCAACGCGTCGGCCCTGATGCTGTTTGCCTGGAAGGGCCATGTGTGGTGGCATTTCGCCCTGGCCATGGCCATCGCCAACGTGGCCGGCAGCGTGCTGGGCACGCGCCTGGCGCTCAAGCACGGTGCCGGCTTCGTGCGCGGCGTGTTCATTGTGGTGGTGACCGCGTTGATCCTCAAGACCGGCTTTGATGCCTACCTGCGCTGAGCACGCGGGTCAGGGCTGTGGCCCCACGCTGATCTCGCTGGCCATGCGGGGCTTGCCCATGGGCGCGGCGGCCAGGCCCTTGCTCACCGCTGCCATGTCTTCTTCGCTGGGGTAGTGGCCCAGCAGCAGGTAGTCGAACACGCGGCGCGCCATGGGCGCGGCGTGGGCGGCGCCAAAGCCCGCGTTTTCCACCACCACGGCCAGCGCCACCTGCGGGTTGTCCATCGGTGCGAAGGCCAGGTACAGCGAGTGGTCGCGCTGGTGCTCTTCCATGCGGCGGGCGTCGTATTTGTCTTTCTGGCCGATGGTCACGGCCTGCGCCGTGCCGGTCTTGCCGCCACTGCGGTAGGGCGCGCCCGCGAACACGCGGGTGGAGGTGCCACCGGTGGTCACGCCTTCCATGGCACGCAACACGGCGGCCACGTTGTCGGGCTTGTAGTTCAGGTTCTCGGGTGCCTCGGCCGGGATGGGGATGCGCGCCCGCAGCACCGGGTCCTCGGTGGCCACGGCCAGCCGGGGCTTGTGTTTGACGCCCTGGTTGGCCAGCACGGCCATGGCTTGCGTGAGTTGCAGCATGGTGAAGCTGTTGTAGCCCTGGCCGATGCCCAGCGAGATGGTTTCGCCCGCGTACCAGCGCTGCTGTTCGGGCTTTTTGTAGTTGCCGCGTTTCCAGGCCTGGCTGGGCAAGACGCCGCGCACCTCGCCCTTGAGGTCTATGCCGGTGATCTGGCCAAAGCCCAGCGGCTTCATGAAATCGTGGATCAGGTCCACGCCCATGTCGTTGGCCAGGGCGTAGTAGTAGACGTTGCTCGACGACACGATGCTGCGGTGCAGGTCCACCGCGCCCAGGCCGTGGTCGCCGTGGCTGCGAAAGCGGTGGTTGCCGAACATCCAGTAGCCCGGGTCGTTGGTGATGGCGCCCGGCGTGCGTTTGCCGGTTTCCAGTGCCGCCAGGCCCATGAAGGGCTTGTAGGTGGAGCCGGGTGGGTAGGTGCCGCGCAGCGCGCGGTTGAGCAGCGGCTTGTCCAGCGACTCGTTGAGCAGGCGCCAGTTCTCGACGTCGATGCCTTCGACGAACAGGTTGGGGTCGAAGGTCGGTTTGCTCACAAAGGCCAGCACCTCGCCGTTGCGCGGGTCCATGGCCACCAGCGCGCCCCGGCGCTGGCCGAACATGTCTTCCACCAGCTTTTGCAGCTTGATGTCCAGCGACAGGATCACCGTCTGCCCCGGCCGCGCGGGCGTGTTGGCCAGCGAACGCACCGCCCGGCCGCCGGCCGACGTCTCCACGCGCTCGAAGCCGGTCTGGCCATGCAGTTGCCGCTCGTAGCTTTGTTCTATGCCCAGCTTGCCGATGTACTCCGTGCCACGGTAGTTGGCCAGGTCGTCCTCGGGCCAGTCTTCCATGGCCTCCTTTTCGCGCTGGTTGATGCGGCCGATGTAGCCCACCACGTGGCTGGCCAGGTCGCCCAGCGGGTATTGGCGGAACAGCCGGGCCTGCACTTCCACACCGGGAAAGCGGTAGCGCTGGGCCGCAAAACGCGCCACCTCCTCGTCGGTCAGCCGGGTGCGTATGGGCAGGGAGTCGAAACGCTTGGATTCCTCGCGCAGGCGCTGGAAGCGCTTGCGGTCACGTGGCTGGATGTCGATCACCTGAGCGAGTTCGTTCAGCGTGGCCTCCAGATCGGGCACGCGCGAAGGCGTGATCTCCAGTGTGTAGGCCGAGTAGTTGGTCGCCAGCACGACGCCGTTGCGGTCCAGGATCTGGCCCCGGTGTGGCACCACCGGCAGCACCGCCGTGCGGTTGGTTTCGGCCTGGGCCTGCAACTCGTCGTGGCGCAGCACCTGCAGCACCACCAGCCGCGACACCAGCAGGCCAAACGCCACCAGCACCAACAAGCCCGCCACCAGCACCCGCGTCCGGAAACGCGACAGCTCGGCTTCGACGTTGCGCAGCTCGGTCATAGAGGCCGATTTTCGTCCAGGTCGTGGGCACGGCGTTGGGGCGCCAGCAGCAGCATGGTGGCCACTGGCCACAGCGCCGTCTCCAGCAGCGGGCCCAGCATCACCCACAGACCCGGGAAGCCGTGGCCCGCAATGAGCCTCACCAGCAGCTCCAGCACTTGCGCGGCCACAAACAGTGGCAGCACCTGCAGCATCTGCGCGCCCACCGGAAACCACAACAGGCGCCGGTGCATGGAGATGGCCAGGAAACTCATGGCGGTGTAGGCCAGGGCGTGCTGGCCCAGCAGGGCGCCCAGGTGCACGTCCATGGCCAGGCCAAAGGCAAAGGCCACGCCCACACCAATGCGCAGGGGCTGGTGCACGTTCCAGAACACCAGCGCCAGGGCCAGCAGGTCGGGCACCCAGGCGGCGCGTCCGGTCGGACCCATGTTGAGCATCATGTTGATGCCCAGCGCGGCCAGCAGGCTGACCCAGATGAACAGCGGGCTGGCCGGCAGCAGCAGCGGTTGGCCGGGGCGCATGATCATCGTTTGGCTCCCGTGGCGGGCTTGGTGGCAGCGGGTTCGGGGCGGTCGGTGGCGGGCGGCAGTTGCAGCACCAGCACGTGCAGGGCGGCCAGCGGTTGTGCCACGGTCGCGGCCTCGATGCGCGCGAAGGCGGCACTGGTTTCGCGCTCCACCCGCGTCACACGCGCCACCGGCAGGCCAGAGGGGTAGACACCGTCCACGCCGCTGGTGCTCAGCAAATCGCCCACTTCGATGTCGGCGTGGGTGGCGATGAAGCGCAATTCCAGCCCGCCCGATTCGGCGCCGGGCGTGCCGTAGGCCAGGCTGCGGGCGCCGGTGCGGGTGTTGAGCACCGAAATCGCCTGCGAGCGGTCGGTCAGCAGCGTCACCTCGGCGCCCAGTGGATAAGCGCGGGTGACTTGGCCCAGCACGCCATGCCCGTCCAGCACCGGCGCGCCGGGCTGCACGCCCTGGGTGGTGCCGCGGTCGATCATGACCTTGCGGGTGTAGGGGTCGCCGGCGTCGTACAGCACCTGCGCGCCTTGCGAGGGCGTGGTCAGCCGCTGCTGAATGCCCAGCAGCTCACGCAGGCGCTGGTTTTCCAGCGCCAGCAATTCCACCTGCGCGGCACGCATGGCCTGGCGTGCCAGGGCTTCGGTGGCTTCGGTCTGCTTGTTCTGTGCGGTTTGCAGGCTGCTGAAGTAATGGCCCACCAGGCCGGCGGCCTTCACCGGTTGCATCACCAGCCACTGCAGCGGGTAGATGACCGTGGCCACGCCGCTGCGCACCGGCTCGGCGAGCTTGAGGCGCACGTCCACCACCATCAGCGCGATGGCCACCGCACTGAGCACGGTCAGCTTGGACAGGGCCGACGGGCCCTGCTTGAAGAATGGCGGGGGGGTACGGTC
>CAYUAH010000203.1:0-6173 GCA_964442375.1 uncultured Hydrogenophaga sp.
GCACGCAGCCCAGGCCCTTCTGGAAGGCCATGGCGCCGTGCATGCTGGCCACCATCATGTTCATGCGGGCCTCGCGATTGCTGCCGTCGCGCGTGGCGGCCTCGATGTGGGCCCAACCCCTGCGCAGGCCTTCCAGCGCGATGCCGTCGGCCGGCGGATTGAAGGCCGGCGCCATGAAGGTTTCCATGTTGTGTGCGATGGCGTCCATGCCGGTGGCGGCGGTCAGCATGGGCGGCAGGCCCAGCGTGAGCTCGGGGTCGAGCAGGGCGGTTTTGGGCACCAGGTGCCAGCTGTGGAAACCCAGCTTGCGGCCATCGTCCACGATGAGAATGGCGCCGCGCGCCACCTCGCTGCCGGTGCCGGCAGTGGTGGGCACGGCGATCAACGGGGGCACGCGGTCGGTGATTTTGGGCGAACCACCTTCGATGGTGGCGTAGGTCTTGAGTGGGCCTTCGTGGGCCACCGCGATGGCCACGCCCTTGGCGCAGTCGATGGCGCTGCCGCCGCCCAGCGCGATCAGTCCGTCGCAGCCGTTGGCGCGGTAGACCTCGGCGGCGGCACGCACGGCCGCCTCGGTGGGGTTGGAAGGGGTCTGGTCGAACACCGCCGTGCTCACGCCGGGCAAGGCATCGAGCGCCTTGTGCAGGATGCCTGCAGCTTTGACGCCCGCGTCGGTCACGATGAGCGGGCGGCGGATGCCGGTGCGTTCGCACTCGGCAGGCAGGAGCTGGACGGCGCCAAAGTCGATCTGGATGTTGGTGACGTAGAGGATGTTGGCCATGGTTGTCTCCGGTGAATTTGCCTCTGACTATACGAGCGGCAAGGGACGCAAAATGACCACCGCGCGACAGCTAACATCCTGGCCATGAACCACCCGCACAACCCCCGCGCGCTGCTCACGCCACAGATGCGTGGTGTGATCGACCGCATGGCGCGGCTGGGCAACACGCCCATGCACGCCCTCACCGCCCAGCAGGCCCGCGCCCACTACGAAGCCGGTGCCGGCGTGCTGGACCTGGCGCCGCACAAGATGGCCCGCGTCGAGGAGCTCAAGCTGCCGACGCGCGACGGCGCGCACCTGCCCGCGCGCCTGGTGGCGCCCTCGTTCGAAGCGCTGCCGGTGCTGCTCTACACCCACGGTGGTGGTTTCACCATCGGCAGTGTGGCCACCCACGACACGCTGTGCCGCCACCTGGCCCACCTGGCGCATTGCGCCGTGGTGTCGCTGGACTACCGGCTGGCGCCCGAACACAAGTTCCCCACGGCCGCCAACGATGCCTGGGACGCGCTGCAATGGCTGGCCGGGCAGGGCGAAGCCCTGGGCCTGGACACCACACGCCTGGCCGTGGGCGGCGACAGCGCGGGGGGCACCCTGGCGGCGGTGAGCGCCATAGAGGCGCGCGATGCCGGCCTGCCGCTGGCGCTGCAGTTGCTGTTCTACCCTGGCACCACCGGCCACCAGGACACACCCTCGCACAAGGCCTTTGCGAACGGTTTCGTGCTGGAGGAGCCGCACATCACCTACTTCTTCGACCAGTACGTGCGCACGCCGGCCGACCGCGACGACTGGCGTTTTGCCCCGCTGTATGCGGATGATCTGGAGGGCGTGGCGCCGGCCTGGGTGGGCCTGGCGGAATGCGATCCGCTCATTGACGAGGGCGTGTTGTACGCCGACAGGCTGCGCGCCGCTGGCGTGCCGGTGGACCTGGAGATTTACCGGGGCGTGGTGCACGAGTTCATCAAGATGGGCCGCGCCATTCCCGAAGCGCAGCGGGCGCACGGGGATGCGGCGCGGGCGCTGCGCCACGCGTTCGCCTGAGCCCGCCGATCAACGTGCCGGCAACTCGTCGGACAGATCGTCGCCAATCTGTGTGTCGCCAAACAGCGACTGCCGGAACTCCGTTTGAGACGGGCCGTCGTCGCTCATGGCCCACAAGAAAAGGCGATTGGCCGCCATGGGCTTGGCGAACAGAAAGCCCTGCAGCTCATTGCAGCCCAGCTGGCGCAGGATGTCGCGCTGGATATCGGTCTCCACCCCTTCGGCCACCACCTTGAGGCCCAGCGCCAGGCCCAGCTTGACCACCGCGTCCACCACGGTGCGGGCGTCGTTGCTGAATTCCAGGTCTTTCACGAAGGCCGCGTCGATCTTCAGTTCCTCGGCCGGCAGCTGGCGCAGGTAGGACAGGCTGGAGTAGCCGGTGCCGAAATCGTCGATGGAAATGTGCACACCCACCTGTTCGAGCTTGTCGAAAAAGGCCTTGCTGCTGGCGTTGTTCTCCATGGCCACCGATTCGGTGATCTCGCAGGTCAGCAGCGTGGGGTTGACGTTGTGGCGTTTGAGCGCAGCGCCGATGCGCTCGGCCAGGTCGTCCTGGCGCAACTGGTGCACCGACAGGTTGATGGCCACCCGCATGCGCAGGCCGCCTTCGCGCCAGGCATGGATCTGGCCGCAGGCCCGGTCGATGACCCAGTCGCCAATGGCGCCGATCAGGCCGAAGCGCTCGGCCACGGGGATGAAGGCGCCGGGGCTGATCAGCCCTTTGCTGGGGTGGTTCCAGCGTATCAGTGCCTCGGCACCGGTGATCTGCCCGCTGGGTGCGTGGATCTTGGGCTGAAAGTACAGCTCCAGCTCCTGGTCTTCGATGGCACGGCGCAGGTCGCGCAGCAGCTCCATCTGCTCCCGCGAGTCGTGCAGCATGTGCGGCTCGAAAAAGCAGAAGGTGCCGCCGCCGGCCGCCTTGGCCGCGTGGGTGGCGGCATCGGCGTGGGCCACCAGCAGGGCGGCCGCACCATCGTCGGGGAAGATGGCCACGCCGATGGAGGCCTGCACCGGCAACTCGCGCCCCAGCACATCCATGGGTTGGGCAATGGTCTTGAGCACGGCCCGCGCGCGTTCGGCCAAAGGCTCGCGGGCGCGTACGCCGGGCAGCAGCAGCAGAAACTGGTCGGCGCCCCAGCGGGCCACAAATTCATCGGGCTGGGCAGCGGCGCGCAGGCGCTGGCCCACCGTGTTGAGCAGCCAGTCGCCACTCTGGTGCCCAAAGGACTCGTTGATGGGCTTGAAGCCATCGAGGTCGATAAACATCAGGGCCAGACCGCCGCCATCGCGCTCGCTGGCAAGGCCCAGGTCCTTGAGCCGCAACTCGAAGGCCTGGCGGTTGGGCAACCGGGTCAGGGGGTCGGTCAGCGATTCGCGTTCCACATCGCCACGCGCCTGCACCAGCGACGCCCGCATGGTGGCTTCACGGCGTGCCACCACCAGCGTCATGAGCAGCAAGATGAGGGTGCCGAGCCGGGCCAGAAGCCCGAGTGAGCTCAGTGCCAGGCCCTGGGGTGTGCCGGAGGCGGTCACCACGTCCAGCGACAAGGCCATGAGCAGTGCGGCGTCGCCCCGCCACAGGCCGGCAGCCAGCACCAGTGAGGCGGCCAGGCGCACCGCCATGTGCAGGCCGGGCTGCTGCGGATGCCACGACCCCAGCGCCAGCGCCAGCACCGCGCACAGTCCAACCGCAACGCCCACCAGGGCCAGATCGGCCCATGGCCAGCGCAGTGCGGGCTCGAACGCCGCAGCCCGCAGGGCCAGCGATTCGCCGCCCACCAGCGCCAGGCTCAGCAGCAGTGCGCCCAGGCCAGCGGCCATGGCCGGCGAACGCAGGGCCGCAGACGCCCACACGCCAGCGGCTGCCAGGGTCACGCCCAGCAACCAGGCGGCCAGCAGCAACCCGGTCTGGTAGTGGACCGCAGCGCCCTGGGGCAAGCCCATCAGGCCATTGATGTGCAGCGACCAGACGCCCGTGCCAAAGGCCAAGGCCGCCCCGGCCAGCCATTGCCAGCGGTCGGTGTCGGCGTTGCGCAGCGATTCGGTCAGCCGTGCGCGGCACTCCAGCGTGACGTGGGCACACAAAAAAGCCAACAAAGCGGGGAACAACCAGGCCAGCAGATCGGAGGGATGGTCGGTCGGCATGGCCTGGGCGCGTCAGTGGCGCACACGCACCCCCGCCAGGGCGGGCGGTTGGGCGGACGTGTGGCGTGGGCTTTGCAAAGGGGAATCGTCAATTGTTTCCCTCTCAGCATAACAATTTTTCACAAATACACATCCCCCAAGTTGGGGAGGCGGCTGGCTGTGTGTGGGCTGGCCGCGACAGACATGGCAGGCGGCTCAGGGCCGCTGGTCGCGCGCTGCCATCTCGCGCACCAGCGCCCGCGCTTCGTCGCCCTCGGGGATGGGCCGCCCGCTGTCGCGCCACTGCACCGCCGCCTTGAAGCCTTCGGTCTGCGCATAGCGGCGGAACCACATGCCCTCGGGGTTGTGGCGGGTGATGCCGTCGAACACCGTGGCCATCATCTGGGTCTGCTCCAGGCCGGCGTTCAGCATGGTCTGGTTGACCACCATCTTGTGCATGGCCAGGTGGCCGCGTGGCACGCCGGCGATGCGCTCTGCCAGTTTGAATGTTTCGTCCTCCAGCCGCTCGGCGGGCACCGCCAGGTTGGCCAGGCCCCAGTCGGCGGCCTGGCGGCCTGAGAGGACGTCGCCGGTGAACATGAGCTGCTTGGCCCGCGCCGGCCCCAGGCGAAAGCTCCACATGGCGGTGGTGGGGCAGCCCCACACGCGGGTGGGCATGTAGCCGATGCGGGCGTCCTCGGCCATCACCAGCAGGTCGCAGCACAGGGCGATGTCGCTGCCGCCGGCCACCGCCGCGCCGTGCACCTGGGCGATGGTGGGTTTGGGGCTGCGCCACAGGCTCATGAAGTCCTCGGTGTTGCGCTTCATGTAGGCGTAATCGACCATCGGGTCCCAGGGCGTCTTCTCTTGCTGGCAGGGGTGCTCGATGTGCTGCTCGGCGGTATCGGCCAGGTCGTAGCCACCGCAAAAACCTTTGCCGGCGCCACTGACCACGATCACGTGCACCTCGTCGTCGGCGTTGGCCCAGTCCACGGCGGCGCGGATGTCGCGTGGCGTGTCGTCGGTGATCGCGTTCAGCCGTTCGGGCCGGTTGAGCAGCAGGCGGGCAACACGCGGGTTGCGTGGGTCTTTGTTGATCGTCAGGGTGTTGTAGATGGGCATGGTGTCTCCTTTGGCGTCAGGCCCATGCTAGCGGCGCACCGGCGGCACCCAGCGCCACGTGAGCGACACCAGCAGCGCAAATGCCGCGTAGGTCACCACGAACACCCACCACGGCAGATCCCAGTACAGCAGGCGACCCAGCCAGTGGGCGATGAAGCTGTCGCCATGGGTGGCTTGCCCGGCCTGGGCTCGCAGGCCTTGTTCCCACAGGGTCAGCGGACACAGCCGCCCCAGCGCTGCCTGCACGGCGATAAAACCCATCAGCAGCAGGTGTGCCAGCCGCCAGCCGCGCCCGCGCACCCAGCGCCAGCCCCGGCGGGCGCCGAGCAGGATGCCAACCTCACCCAGCACCACAAAGGCCACCACGCCCAGGTGCAGGGCGAGCAGGGCGTCGGCCAGCACGGCCGCGAGGGCAGGGGACAGGGGCCACATGGGCCCGATTGTCCCTGCGGGGGCATAAAAACACCCCAGCCAACTAAAATCGGGGGTTATCCACCAGGCCCCCCATGAACGCCCCCGTCGACGTTTCCTTTTTCGCGCGCGCCGCCAAGCCCATCACCAGCTACCGCCCTTACTGGGCCAAACGCTTTGGCACTGCGCCCTTCCTGCCCATGAGCCGCGCCGAAATGGAGCGCCTGGGCTGGGATTCGTGCGACATCATTTTGGTGACGGGCGACGCCTACGTGGACCACCCCAGCTTCGGCATGGCGGTGGTGGGCAGGGTGCTGGAGGCGCAGGGTTTCCGCGTGGGCATCATTGCCCAGCCCGACTGGCAGAGTGCCGAACCCTTCAAGGCCCTCGGCAAGCCCAATCTGTTTTGGGGCGTGACGGCGGGGAACATGGATTCCATGATCAACCGCTACACGGCCGACCGCAAGATCCGCAGCGACGACGCCTACACCCCGGGCGACGTCGGCGGCAAGCGCCCCGACCGCGCCGCCATCGTCTACAGCCAGCGCTGCCGCGAGGCCTTCAAGGACGTGCCCATCGTGCTGGGCGGCATCGAAGGCAGCCTGCGCCGCATCGCCCACTACGACTACTGGAGCGACAAGGTGCGCCGCTCCATCGTGGTGGACAGCAAGTGCGACCTGCTGCTGTACGGCAACGC
>CAYUAH010000204.1:0-6135 GCA_964442375.1 uncultured Hydrogenophaga sp.
AATTGAGCGTGGTGGAAATGGGCGACCGCATGGTGCCGCGCATGATGGGCCCCACGGCCGGCGGCATGATCCGCGACTGGTGCGAAAAACAGGGCGTCCAGGTGTTCACCGGCACCAAGGTCGAGGCCATCTCGCCTGGCTCGCCGCTCAAGGTGTCGCTCTCGGGTGGCCGCACGGTGGAGGCCGATCTGGTCATCAGCGCCACTGGCGTGCGCCCCGCCATCGGCTACCTCCAGGACTCGGGTATCACCTGCCTGCTGGGCGTGTTGACCGACGAACACCTGCAGACCAATGTGCTTGGCATTTACGCGGCCGGCGACTGTGCCGAAGCCTTCGACAAGGTCAGCGGCAAAACCATCGTCAGCGCAATCCAGCCCAACGCTGCCGAGCAGGCCCGCGTGGCCGCGCTCAACATGGTGGGGCAGAAGGCGGAATTGAAGGGGGTGACGCAGATCAACGTGCTCGACACCCTGGGCCTGATTTCCACCAGCTTCGGCAACTGGGAAGGTGTGCCTGGCGGCGAACACGTGGAGCTGACCGACACCGCCGCCGGCCGCCACCTGAGCCTGCAGTTCAAGGGCGACATCCTGGTGGGCTGCAACAGCGTGGGCTGGACCGACCACGTGGGCGTGATGCGGGGCCTGGTCGAAGGCCAGGTGCGCCTGGGCGAATGGAAAGACACGTTGCTGGCCGACCCCACGCGCCTGATGGACGCCTACCTGGGCGCCGCGCAGGCGCAAGGCCATTGGAGCGGGGCAGACGACACGCGGCGGCGTGCATGATGGTGGGTATGAAGATCACCTTCAAACTCTTTGCCACCCTCACCGACTACCTGCCGCCCGACGCGCGCCGGGCCAACCAGCTCGAACTGGAGGTGGCGCCCACCGACAGCATCGCCACCGTCATCGCGCCCTTTGGCTTGCCACCCAAGCTGGTGCACCTGGTGCTGGTCAATGGCCGCTACGTGGCGCCGGAGCTGCGTGGCAGCGCCACCTTGAACGAAGGTGATGTGCTGGCCATCTGGCCGCCCATTGCGGGCGGCTGAAGCGCGGCATGCAGTCCTTCTACCCCGAACGTTTCGAGCGCGAGATGGGCAGCACCGAAGCCGAATGGCAACGAGCCTTGCCAGAGGCCATGGGCGCCCTGCCTTGGCGCCAGGACGGTGCCGTGGTGCTGGCCACCGTGGGCGGTGGGCGCCTGAACATTGCGTGGCGCCAGGGCGCGCCGCGTGTCATTGCCCTCATGCGAATGCCGCGTCTGCGGGTCACATTCGATTTCCAGGGCGTGGACGACAGGGACCGTCAGGCCTTCATGAAGCGTTTTGACTTGCACATGCAGCGAGGTGGGGGCTGATCAACCCGCCTTGCCCCACCACCCCTGCCCGCTGAGCACCCCCAGCCACGCCAGCAGCAGCGAGCCGAACAGGTGCAAGCCCGAGTGCAGCAGGGCGGTGGCCACGCGGCCCTGCTGGAGCAGGGTGATGGCCTCGGCCGAGAAGGTGGAGAAGGTGGTGAGGGCGCCCAGCATGCCGGTGATGACCAGCAGCCGCCAGGCGGGGTCGAGTCCGGCGTGGTTCTGGAAAAAGACCACCGCCACACCCACGGCGTAGGCTCCCACCCAGTTGGCGGCCAGCGTGCCCCAGGGCAGGGTGGCGCCCGGATTGAGCCACACAGCCAGTTGCCAGCGCGCCAACGCGCCCACGCAGGCACCGAAGCAGATGGCAAACACGTGGTTCATGTGGCCGCCGGGGCGTCAGTGGCTCAGAACGGCGCGCTGCCGTCGCCCGCCGTGGCGAGGTCGGGCTGGTGGGCGCGGCCCGTGGTCACGGTGCCGGTGGTGCCGGACGTTGCGGTGCCGAACTCCAGCAGTTCGCCGCCCAGGGCTTCCACCAGTTCGGGAATGAGTTGGCCCAGCTCGCCGGTGCCGATGGCCACGTCGGCATCGAAGTTGTCTTCCTTCTCTTTTGACGTGCCTTCGAACACGGTTTCCAGCAGCCCCACTTTCTTGAGCGTCATGGACTCGGTCAGCATGAAGGCCACCCGACCTTGCCAGTTGAGCGCCAGTTTGGTGGGCAGCTTGCCCTGGGCGATGTGCTGCTTGACCTCGTCGATGTCCAGCGTGTGGCGGGTGTACTTGACCACCGCACGGTCTTCACCGCTGGATTTGAGTTCGCATTCCTGCTCGACCTGGAACTGGCCAGGCGCCTCGCCTTCGGCCAGCCACTGGGCCATGGCGCTTTGAGGCGTCTGCTGGGTGTTGAACAGGCGCGGCGCCAGGCCGGGCACGGCTTCCACCAGGGCGGTGATCACCGCATCCGCACGGCTTTGGCTGCCGGCGTCCAGGATCAACAGGTCCTGGTCAGCGTCCAGCCACACCCACACGCTGGAGACCTTGCTGAAGGCCTGTGGTAGCAGGGCGCGCTTGGCGTCTTCGCGCAGGTCGCGGGTCTCTTTCTTGCCGGGTTTGCGGCCGGTGCTGGCCTCGATGCGGGCGATTTCCTCATCGGCCTTGCGGCGCACCACGGTGGCGGGCACCGATTTGGTCTCCACCATGAACTTCAGGATGCGCTGCCCCGCGATGGACTCCACCAGTGCACCGTGGTGCTGGCCGCGTGGGGCCGCCCAGCCCAGGGCCATTTCTTGTGAAGCGCCACATTCCACAAAACGCGCCTGGGCCAGCGCGGTTTCCATCTCGTCCAGCGAGGGCAGTGACTCTGCGCCCAGGCGGTACACCATCACGTTCTTGAACACGTCTTTCCTTTGTCTGCTTGCCGTTCCCGCATTCGCGCGCGGGCAGGGTGGGCAGTGTAGAGGATGACGGTATCGGGTCTGGTCACTGTTCCTTGCCCATGACCAGGTCCGGAACGGCAGTCACGATTTGCGGGAACACCGTGATCAGTCCAATGCAGATCACCAGACAGATGAAGAAGGGGATGGCCGCGCGCGCGATGAGGTTGCTGTCCTTGCCGGTCATGTTCTGCAGCACGAACAGGTTGAAGCCCACGGGCGGCGTGACCTCGGCGATTTCCACCAGCAGGATGATGAAAATGCCGAACCAGATCAGGTCGAAGCCGGCCTTCTGGATCATGGGCAGCACCACGGCGCTGGTCAGCACGATCATGGAGATGCCATCAAGCGCCGTGCCCAGCACCAGGTAGATCAGCACCAGTGCGCCGATCAGCGCATACGGCGACAGGTGCATGCCGTTGACCCATTCGGCCAGTTCGCGCGGGATGCCGGTGAAGGCCATGGTCTTGGTCAGAAAGGCGGCGCCGGCCAGGATGAACATGATCATGCAGCTGGTGCGGGTGGCGCCCATCAGGCCTTCTCTGAAGTTCTGCCAGGTCAGGCTGCGACCCCACGCGGCGATGACCAGCGAGCCCAGCACGCCAAAGGCCGCGCATTCGGTGGCGGTGGCCCAGCCGGTCACCAGCACCCAGACGATGAACACGATGAGCAAGCCAACAGGGATGAGGCTGCCCGAGGTGCGCAGCTTGGTCATGAAGCTGCTGGGCGGATCCGCTGGGGGCACCTGGTCCGGGTGCTTGAGGCTCCACCAGCCGATGTAGCCCGAGAACAGCAGCATCAGCAGCAGTCCGGGCAGAAAGCCGGCCAGGAAGATGCGGATGATGGAGGCGTCCGCCGCCACGGCGTAGACCACCATGGTGATGGACGGCGGGATCAGGATGCCCAGGGTGCCGGCCGTGGCCAGCGAGCCGATGGCCAGCCGCTCGTTGTAGCCGCGGCGCTTGAGCTCGGGCAGGGCCACCTTGGCGATGGTGGCGCAGGTGGCGGCCGAGGAGCCCGAGACCGAGCCGAACACGCCGCAGCCGAGGATGGTGGTGTGCATGAGCCGACCGGGGACACGGTTGAGCCACGGGCTCAGGCCTTCGAACATCTCTTCCGACAACTTGGTGCGGAACAGGATCTCACCCATCCAGATGAACAGCGGCAGGGCGGCCAGCTCCCACGAGGCGTTGGACTCCCAGAAGGCCGAAAACAGGTTCTTGCCGGGCAGGGTGGAGGTGAAAAAGGCCTGCCCTATCCAGCCGACGATGGCCAGCGTCATGGCGATCCACACGCCGCCGGCCAGCAGCAGCAACATGATGGCCAGCAGCATGCCGCCCATGAGCACGGTTTCCATGGGATTCCTTGAAGCGTCAGATATCGGAGGAGAAGTCGCCGCGCGCGTGGCGTTCTTCCACCGCAGTCTGGTAGTGGGGTTTGTGGCCTTGCAGCACCCGCACCAGTTCATCGAGCACGGCGGCCAGCAGCAACCAGCAGCCCAACACAAAGGTGCTTTGGGGTATCCAGATCGGGATGACCACCAGGCCCATGGCCATCTCGTTGAACTCGTGGCTTTCCAGCGTGAACAGCGTGGCCCACCAGGTCAGGTAGCCCACCGCCACGGCTGCCACGCTCAGGCACACGGCATCCAGCACATGCCGTGCCTTTGGCGGCAAGGCCTCCAGCACCAGGGTCACACGCACGAAGTCGCCATGCCGAAAGGCATGTGCCATGGCGAAAAACGAAGCGGCGGCGCATAGCCACGCGACGATGTCATTGATGCCGCTGACCTGCAGGTTGAGCTGCCGGCCCACGCCGCCCACGATCATCAGCACGAAGATCAGGAAGACGCAGGCCGCCGCCAGCGCGCCGGCGAGGTCGATCAGGGCATGCAGCCCGGCGCGCACGCGTTGCATCACGGTGGCTTACTTCTTGGCGCGGGCCTTGTTGTAGGCCTCGATGATGGCGGCGCCATCGGCGCCGGCGGCCTTCTGCCAGTCGGCCAGCATGATGCCGCCGACCTGCTGCATGTCGGTCATGAGTTTGGCCGACGGCTTGTGGATCTTCATGCCCTTCTCGGTCAGCAGGCGCTTGTACTCGTCGTTTTTCTCCTGGCTGATTTTCCAGCCACGGGCTTCGGCATCGGCGGCGGCCTTGAGCACACCGGCCTGGCTGGCGGCGTCCAGCGCGTTGAAGGCGCGCAGGTTGACGATGACGCCGTTCTTGGGCAGCCAGGCCTGGGTGTCGTAGAAGTTCTTGATGTGCTCGTAGGTCTTGGAGTCGTAGCCCGTGGAGCCCGAGGACATGTAACTCTCGACCACGCCGGTGGCCAGGGCCTGGCTCAGTTCGGCGGCCTGGATTTGCACTGGCTGCGCGCCGATCAGTTCGGCGATCTTGGCCGTCGCCGGGCTGTAGGCTCGCCACTTGATGCCGCGCAGGTCGGCCACGGAGTTGATCTCGCGCTTGGTGTAGATGCCCTGCGGCGGCCAGGCCACGGCATACAGCAGCTTCATGCCCTGGGGTGCTAGCAGCTTGTCCATGGTGGCCTTGGAGGCCTCGTAGAGCTTGCGGGCGTCGTTGTAACCGGTGGCCAGAAAGGGCACGCCGTCCAACGCGTAGATGGGGTTTTCATTGGCGAAGTTGGCCAGCAGGATCTCGCCGATCTGTGCCTGTCCGCCTTGGACCGCGCGCTTGATCTCGGGCGCCTTGAACAGCGAGGCGTTGGGGTGCACGGTGATCTTGAGTTTGCCCGCCGTGGCCTTGTCCACGTCGCTGGCGAACTGCGTCAGGTTCTCGGTGTGGAAGTTGGTGGCCGGGTAGGCGGCGGGCAGGTCCCACTTGGTTTGTGCCTGGGCGGCGGCGCCCAGGGCCATGGCCGAGGCAAGCAGGGTGGCAGAGAGCAGGCGACGCTTCATGAGGGCTCCAGAAAAGGATGGGGTGAAGTGTGTTTTGGGGCGCAAAACCGACGTCAGAGAATGTAGCCGGGCGGCGGGCCAGTGTGCTCCGTGTTTTCCCTTGATGTCAACAAAATGTTGGCAATTTGTTGGTGAAATAACTAGACTCGCCGGCATGGCTTCGACCCGCAAAAACACACGAGCAGATTCCGTGCCCATCGTCTCGTCGGCGCACCTGGTGTCGCCGCGCAGCGCGGAGATGAGCGAGTTCGAGTTCGGCCTCATCGTCGCGGGCAACGCCTTCCACCGCTGGATCGTGCACTGCATGAGTGCGGCGGGGCTGCGTGACCTCACGCCTTTGGACGTCTTGGTGCTTCACCATGTGACGCACCGCGCGCGTGACAAGCGCCTGGCCGACCTGTGCTTCATCATGAACGTGGAAGACACCCACCTCA
>CAYUAH010000205.1:0-6123 GCA_964442375.1 uncultured Hydrogenophaga sp.
ACTCGCGACCTCAACCTTGGCAAGGTTGCGCTCTACCAACTGAGCTATTCCCGCATTCTGACCACATCGGCGGTCAAAGAAAAAGCCCACCAGCGGATGGGCTTTTCTCGAAACAATTTGGTGGCCTGGGACGGAATCGAACCATCGACACGCGGATTTTCAATCCGCTGCTCTACCAACTGAGCTACCGGGCCGGCAAGACCGAAATTATAGCACGAAGATTTTGACCTTCCACGTGCTCAGTGCCCGTTGCGTTTGCCGCGCGACAGATCGACACCCAACTGCTTGAGCTTGCGATAAAGGTGCGTGCGCTCCAGGCCGGTTTTTTCGGCGACGCGGGTCATGGAGCCGCCTTCCTTGGCGAGGTGAAATTCGAAATAGGCTTTCTCGAAGCCATCGCGCGCCTCGCGCAGCGGTGCGTCGAGCTCGAAACTTTGAACACCCTGAGGGCCCACGGCCACCACCGGCTCCACGTACACCGCGTGCTGCACCATGGGCGCGCCCGGGGCGTCCTGCGGGCCGGGCAACACCGGGCGCGCGGGCATGGATTTGGCCACCGTCTTGTTCAGCCCCAGCTCCACCGCCTTGAGCAGCTTCTGCAGGGTGATGGGCTTTTCCAGAAAGGCCATGGCACCGATGCGTGTGGCTTCGACGGCCGTGTCGATGGTGGCGTGCCCGCTCATCATGATCACGGGCATGTTGAGCAGGCCGGTGCTGGACCACTCCTTGAGCAGGGTGACACCGTCGGTGTCGGGCATCCAGATGTCGAGCAGCACCAGATCGGGCCGCTGGGCGCCACGCAACGCACGGGCCTGGGCCGCGTTCTCCGCCAGGTCCACGCTGTGCCCTTCGTCGTTCAGAATTTCGAACAACAAGTCGCGTATGCCCAACTCGTCGTCTACCACCAGTATGTTTGCCATGGCCGCGCGCGGATGTCCTCGCTGATGTTGTCAATTTGCAACTGCGAATGATACCGACACTTGCGCCCCCACTGTCCGGCCCTCGCTCGTGCGGTTGCTCAGGTCGATGCGGCCACCATGTTCGTCCATGATTTTTTTCACCACCGCCAGGCCCAGGCCCGTGCCTTTGGTTTTGGTGGTGACATAGGGCTCGAAGGCGCGTTGCAGGATGTGTTCGGCAAAACCGCCGCCCTCATCGGTGACGATGAGGCGCACCCAACGACCGGAATCGGACCAGCGTGTGCGCAACTGCACCACACCCCCGCTGTCGGGCGGCGTGGCGTCCTGCGCGTTCTGCACCAGGTTGTGAATCACCTGCCGCACCTGCTGGGGATCGGCCATCACGGGCGGGCACCGTGGGTCCAGCTCGTGTTGCACCGGTATGGCCGCCTGGTCGTAAAGCGAGAGGATGTCGAGCACCAGGGCGTTGAGGTCCAGCGGGGCCAGCTGCGCGGCCGGCAGGCGCGCGTAGTCGCGGAATTCGTTGACCAGGCGCTTCATGGCATCGACCTGATCGACGATGGTCTTGACCGATTTGTTGAGCACCGCCAGCTCGGGGCCGTTGACCTTGTGCTCCAGCTTCATGGCCAGCCGCTCGGCCGACAGCTGTATCGGTGTCAGCGGGTTCTTGATCTCGTGCGCCAGCCGCCGGGCGACCTCGCCCCAGGCCTTGGAGCGCTGGGCCGAGATCATGTCGGACACGTCGTCGAACACCAGCAGGCGCTCGTTGTTGGGCAGAATGGCGCCGCGCGCGATCAGGGTGAGGTTGCTGCGCAGGTCTTCGGTCAACGAGGCCTCGGCACCGTCCACCGCCAGTTCGAAGGACTGCTGCCAGTGGCCGCCTTCGTGGGGCGTCTGCTCCGACAAAAATCGATCGAACTGCGCCATCACGCCCTGGCCAAACACCTCCAGCCCGGGCACGGCCGACACCGGTTGCCCCAGGTGCAGCGAGAGCGAGCGGTGCAGGATGCGAGCGGCCCCAGGGTTGACGCTGAGCATGGCGCCTTGCTCGTCCAGTACCACCACGCCGGCGGTCAGATTGTCGAGAATGGTTTGCAGGTTGGCGCGGGCGGCGTCCACCTGCTCCATGCCGCGCTGCACTTCGGCGCGGGCGTCGGCCAGGTCCTGCGTCATGTGGGCAAAAGTGCGGGTCAGGCCCGCCAGCTCGTCGCGCGCAGTCAGCGCGGCCTTGGGCCTCAGGTCGCCTTTGGCCACCTCGCGCATGCCCTCGGCCAGCACCAGCAGCGGGCGCACCAGCTGGTTGCCCAGCAGCACGGCCAGCAGCACGGCGCCGAACACGGCGAGAAACAGCGCCAGTGTCAAGGTGCCGATGTACATGCGGCGCAGGCCCTGGCGCGCCAGCGCGCGCTCCTGGTACTCGCGGTGCGCGGCCTGCACCGCCAAGGCATCGGCCACCAGCAGAGGCGAGAGGGGCGACACCACCTCCAGGTAGCGCAGCTCGTTGGACAGGCCCAGCAACGACACGTTGACCACCGCCAGGGCACGGATGCGGGCCACCTCCGAGGGTGGCGCCGGCGCCAATGGGATGTCGCCGGCCACAGCGCCGTTGTTGCCCTCCTCCAGGCCTTCGACGGTGGCGAGCGAGCGCTGCGCCCGCACATTGCGCAGCAGGGCGGCGGGCGGGCGTTCGGGCTTGAGGGCAAAACGCGAGTCGCCGGCAGCGGCAATCGCCTGTCCGCTGGCATTCCACAGGATCACATCCTTGACCCCGAGCTGTTCGCGGATGCGCTCCAACGCCAGGCCGGCGCCAACGTTGCTCACGTCGGACAGGCCGTTGGCGGCCGCACGTGTTTTGGTGGCGAGGTCGTCGCTGAGCACATCCAGGGTGGTGCGCCCCAGGTTGAGGCCGGCATTGAGCGCAGATTCCACCCGCACGTCGAACCAGCTTTCGATGGAGCGCGACACGAACTGGTAGGACACGGTGTAGATCAGCAGCCCCGGCAGAAAACCCACCAGACCAAAGATCAGGGCCAGTTTGACCAGCAGCTGGCTGCCGAACTTCTTGCGCCGCATGCGCAGCGTCAGCCGCACCACCACCCAGCCAATGACCGCCAGCAGCACCGCCGCCACGGCGATGTTGACGCCCACCAGCCAGCCGAAGTAGGTCTCGTACAAGACGCGGTTGTTGGTGGCCACCGTCAACAGGAACAGCAGCACCATCACCACACCGGCCACAAACACCAGGCCGGTGCCCAGGGCCCAGCGCAGCGGCGCCGACTGACGCCAGTGGGTACGCGGAGCAGAGGTGGCGGGCGTGTCCATGGGGCTCAGCGGTGCGCGTCCACGCTCGGCTCGGTGACCACCGGGGCAGGCACCTCACCCACTTCGGCGTTGGCCGTGGTGCGCAGCTGGCGCAGGACGTCGATGTTCCAGTCGGGCTGGTTGGCCATGCCGATCTGGAACGGCCGGGGCAGCAGCGACAGATCCAGTCGGAAGCGGAAGGCCACGCTGTAACGCTCGCCATCCTCCAGCCGCGCGGCATCGGCAATGCGCCAGCGCGCCAGGCGACCGAGCGCGGCCACGGCCTCCGACAAGGTTTCAAAATTCTGGTGCAGCGCGTATTGCTGGTTGTTGGCGCCCCCCGACCCCGCCGCCGCGCTCAGGCGCCACCGCCGGGTCAGCGGCTGGTAGGCCAGGCGCACGGTGCGGGTGGCGCTGGCAATGCGTTTGTCGGTCCAGTACCAGCGCGGCTCGTACACGTCGGCCTGGTAGACAAAGTAGACCGGCACCGCCTTGAACAAGGCCTCCTCCACCGCCGGCCCCAGCTCCAGCGGCAGGCGGGCGGTGATGAACAGACCGTCGGTGCTGCGCTGCACCGCCACGGCCGCTTCGGCGCTGGGCTCCTGAGCCCGGCTGGTGGCGGCACACCACAGGCAGACCCAGCACAGCAGCAGCAGCCGCCCCCAGGCGGCCAGGCGGTCAAGGCGCGGACTTGTCCAGGCAGGCATAAAAAAAGCCGTCGTGCTCACCCGAATCATTGTCGTTGAACTGCCCGCCCAGCCCAGCCTGCCCGGGCAACAAATGCCCTGGTGCGGCGCCGGCGCGGGCGTCACTGTGGCGCTCAAGAAACGCTTTGACCTGGTCACTGCCTTCGGCGCGGAACACCGAGCAGGTGGCGTACAGCAGGCGCCCACCCGGCTTGAGCAGGGGCCACAAGGTGTCGAGCAGCACACGCTGCTGTTGCGCGAGCTGGGTCACGTCGGTGTCGCGCCGCAGCCAGCGCACATCGGGGTGGCGCCGCACGATGCCCGAGGCGGTGCAGGGCGCGTCCAGCAGAATCGCGTCGAAGGCTTGGCCGTCCCACCACTCGGCAGCCCGCGCAGCGTCGGCGTGTTGAACGCGGGCCGACAGGCGCAGGCGCTGCAGGTTGTCAACGATGCGGGCGCAACGCTGGCCATCCTTGTCCAGCGCCAGCACGTCCAGGTCGGCAGCGGCGTCAGCGTATTCCAGCAGGTGGGCGGTCTTGCCGCCGGGCGCGGCACAGGCGTCGAGCACCCGCGCACGGCATGTGCTGCTGCGCTTGCCCAACAACAAGGGCGCGGCCAGTTGCGCGGCCGGGTCTTGCACCGACACGTCACCGTCGGCAAAGCCCGGCAGCCGGTCCACCGGCACCGCGCGGGCCAGCACCAGGCCATCGTCGCCCACCGGGCGCGCCGGCATACCGGCATCCATCAGCCGCTGCAGGTAGGCTTCGCGGCTGCCATGGCGGCGGTTGACGCGCAAGGCCATGCCGCCGGGCTGGTTGTTGGCCCGCAGAATGGCCTGCCAATCCCGGGGGTGGTCTTGCTGCACGCGACGAATCCACCAGGCCGGGTGGTTCCACATGGCCACCGGGTCACGCCGGGCTTCGCTCAGCAAGGCCTCGGCCTCGCGCAAAAATCGGCGCAGGCAGGCGTTGACGAAGCCGGCCTGCGCCTGGGTGTCGCGGTCGGTCTTGGCCGCCTGCACCGCCTGGTTCACCAGGGTATGGGCGTCGTAGTGGGGGTCGGCCTCGGCCACGCACACGGCCGGCATCAGCGACAAGGCGACCTGCATCAGGGTGCGCACCGCCGGTGACGGTGCGCGGGCGGCCAGCAAGCGGACCAGCGCCGCACTGAGCCCGGCCTGGCGCAAGGCATGAAAGGCAATCGCCTGCACACCCGGGCGCAGTGTCGTGGGCACGGCGGTCACCAGTTCGGTGAGTGATCGGCCCGCCTGCACACCGCGCAGGCACTGGGCCGCGTGTTGCAACTGTTCGGCCAGGCCGGGGGCAGAACTGGGGTGGGCGTGGGATGCGTGAAATGTCATGGCAACGCCACCAGAGGTTCCAACGGAAAAAACCCGAACACCCGCGCCAGCACCACGGTGGGGAACTGGGCGCTGGCGTCGTTGAAGGCCTGCACCTGGTCGTTGTAGGCCAGGCGCGCAAAACCGATGCGGTGCCGCGTATCGGTCAGTGCGTCGGCCACCTCGCGCACCGCGCCATCGTGCTGCAGCTCCGCATGGTGTTCCACCAGCGCCAGCACGCGCTGCAGGCTGGCGGCCAACATTTGCTCCGCACCCGCGAGTGCCCCGAGCGGGCCAGCCAGCAAGGGCGTGGCGCGGGCGCGGTCGGCCGACTCGCGGGCCTGCGCAGCGGCCGCCAGCAACGCGTCCAGCGCACCATTTTCGTGGGCCAGTGGCTCACCCACCACGGCCATCAGCCGATCGATCAGTTCATGCCGGCGGCGCAACTGCTCGTCGAGCTGGCCGAAGGCCGCGCCGATGGCGTTCTTGAGCCGCACCAGGCGGTTGTAGGCGCCCACAACCCAGAACACCAGGACGGCGCTGGCCGTGATCAAAACCCAGAGGCCGGATGTCATGAACGGCTTTCCTCGCACTCACGAAAAGACAACAAGAAAAACGCCCCGGGCCGAACCCGGGCCGGGGCGCTTTCGCGGCAACGCGCGGCTTTATTCGCCGGTGGCGCCTTCGGCGGCGGCGGCGGCGTCCGCCTGATCGGCGGCCAGCTGCATCGCGTCTGCCTCGGCGATGGCACGGCGCTCTTCGTCGTCCATCTTCTCGCGTGCCTTGCGTGCGTCGTGGTAGGCCATGCCGGTGCCGGCAGGAATCAGGCGACCCACGATCACGTTTTCCTTCAGGCCACGCAGCGGATCGCGCTTGC
>CAYUAH010000206.1:0-6115 GCA_964442375.1 uncultured Hydrogenophaga sp.
GCAAGCTGGGCCTGCGCGAGGAAACCATGTTGCTGATGGAGTTCCACGGCTCGCCAGCCAGCGTGCAGGAACAGGCGGAAACGGTGCAGGCCATCGCCGACGAATTCGGCGGCCAAGCCTTTGCCTGGGCCACCACGCCCGAAGACCGCACCCGCCTGTGGACCGCGCGCCACAACGCCTACTTTGCTGCCGTGCAGAGCAAACCCGGCTGCCGTGCCATCAGCACCGACACGTGTGTGCCCATCAGCCGCTTGGCCGACTGCCTGCTCGACTCGGTGGCCGAGGCCGACGCCTCGGGACTGCCCTACTTCCTGGTCGGCCATGTGGGCGACGGCAACTTCCACTTCGGCTACCTGATCGACCCCGACAGCGAAACCGAACGCCACACCGCCGAAGACCTCAACCACAAGCTGGTGAGCCGCGCGCTGGCGCTGGAAGGCACCTGCACCGGCGAACACGGCGTGGGCCTGCACAAGATGGACTTCCTGCGGCACGAGGCGGGTGACGGCGCGGTGCAGATGATGCGCACCATCAAACGCGCGCTCGACCCCGACAACATCATGAACCCGGGCAAGATCTTCACGTGGTGACCCGGGCCCACACAACGCGCCACAGGCCCGCCCGATGAGCCAGCCATCCCGCTCGCGGGGCCACTTCCAGCCGCTGACCGTCGCCCTGCTCTACGGCGTGCTGGCCTCGCTGTGGATCCTGCTGTCCGACCGCGCCGTCGGCTGGCTGTTCAAGGACCCGGCGGTGCTGCTGCTGGCCAGCACCGCCAAGGGCTGGCTGTTCGTCGGCGTGACCACGGCCGTGGTGTTCGTGCTGCTGCTGCGGCGCGAGCGCCACACCGCCGAGACGCCGGCCCCGGTGCGCACCCTGCCCTGGTGGGGCCTGGCCGGGCTGGTGGTGCTGGTGCTCGGCGCCACAGGCCTGGCCATCAACGGCGTGTGGCGCACCGAACGCGAACAGGCGGGCAAACAGCTGCTGGCGATATCCGAAAGCAAGGCGCGGGAAGTGGCGGGCTGGTACACGGAACGCCAACACGATGCCCACTGGCTGCAGGGTGACAAGGAGCTCAGGGCCGACTGGCTGCTCTGGCACCACCTGCAATCGCCGGCCGCGCTGGATGCGCTGGCGCACACGCTCAGCGCACACCTCCACGAGGGCCACTTCCGCCGCGTCAGCCTGCTGCGCCCCGATGGTGGCGTGGTGTGGCACTCCGGCGGCCCCACCCACACCGGCGACAGCGAAATCAAGGCCGGGCTGCAGCGGCTGCTGCGCCAGCCAGCCCGGCCGGTGCGCGTGGGCCCCTGGTTCGACAGCACGGGCCAACTCCGGCTGGCCTTTCTGGTGCCCGTGGCCGCCGACAGCGACAGCCCTGCGGTGGTGGTGCTGCACCTGGACCCGCCCCCGCATGTCCATCCCTCGCTGGCCAACTGGCCCGTGGCGCAACAGACGGCCGAGGCCTTCCTGTTCACCCGCGATGGCGACCAGGTGCGTTTCCTGTCGGCCCGCAAACACGCCACCCCTGCCTCCGATGGACAACGCCAGCCCCTGAGCACCCCCGAGCTGTTCACCGCCCGCGTGCTGCGCGGCGACGCCCTGCCCAACACCGTGCTCGACGGGCTGGACTACCGGGGCACACCGGCGCTGGCTGTGGTGCGCGCCATCGAAGGCACCGACTGGTGGCTGCTGGCCAAGCAGGACCGCGTCGAGGTGATGGGCGACGCCGTGGTGCGCTCGCTGTGGTTGATGCTGCTGGGCTTGCTGGGTCTGCTCAGCGCATCCGCCCTGGTCTACCTGATGACGCAGCGCAGGCACCTGCAGGTGGTGGCCCACAACTACGCGGCGCTGCAGCACATGCAGACCGAACTGGGCGACAGCGAAGCGCGCTACCGGCTGCTGGCCGAGAACAGCGCCGACGTGGTGTGGCTGTACGACCTGCAACGCCGCGAGATGGTCTACGTCAGCCCCTCGGTGGACAAGATGCTGGGCTACTCGGCCGATGAGCTGGTGGGCCGTGACACCCTGACGCTGCTGCTGATGCCCGAGGCGCAAGCCCAGGCCAATGCCCGCCTGGACGAGCGCCTGCGCGCACTGGCACAGGGCGATGGCAGCGCCAAAACCGGCTACGACGAACTGCTGCACCGCCACAAGAACGGTCGGCCCGTGTGTGTGGAGATGGTGACGAGCTTCATCACCGACGCCGCAGGCGAGGTGGTGCAGGTGCAGGGCGTGAGCCGCGACATCACGGCCCGCAAGGCCGCGCAGGCGCAGATCACCCAGCTTTCGCAAGCCACGGAACAAAGCCCGGCCAGCGTCATCATCACCAACCTGCGTGGCGACATCGAGTACGTCAACGCCGCCTTCGAGCGCAACACCGGCTACAGCCGTGGTGAGGTGCTGGGACAGAACCCGCGCTTTCTGCAATCGGGCCAGACACCACACGCCACCTACGAGGCCATGTGGCAATCGCTGCGCGATGGCGAACACTGGGACGGCGAGGTCATCAACCGCCGCAAGGATGGCGCCCTCACCGTGCAAAGCGTGACCATTGCCCCGGTGCGCGACCCGGCCGGTGTGGTCAGCCGCTACCTCTCGGTGCAGCTCGACGTGACCGCCCAGCGCGAGGCCGAAGCCACCGCCCACCGCCTGGCCTGGTTCGACCCCCTGACCGGGCTGCCCAACCGCCTGCGTCTGCTGTCCGAAATCGAAGCCAGCCTGGCGGCCGACGGCCGACGGGGCGGGCACAGCGCCATCCTGCTGATCAACCTCGACCGCTTCAAGACCGTCAACGAAGCCCTGGGCCACGCCGCCGGCGATGCCTTGCTGCGCCAACTGGCGCAGCGCCTGGGCGAACTGCAGCCGGCGGGTGACATGCTGGCGCGCCTGAGCGCCGACGAGTTCGCGCTGCTGCAACACGCGCAGGAACCCATGGCTGCGGCCACGTCGGCGGCGGCCTTGCGCACCGCGCAGGCGGTGCACAAGGCCTTGGTGGCACCGTTCGCGCTGGAGTCCGGGGAGATGGTCAACGTCACCGCCAGCGTGGGCGTGGCCCTGCTGCCCCACGACGACAACGACAGCCCGGGCGACGTGCTGCGCCGCGCCGACACCGCCTTGCACCGCGCCAAAGCCGGTGGCGGGCAGCAGTCGGCGTTTTTCGACGCCGCCATGGGCCAGGTGGTCAGCGAGCGTTTTGCGGTGGAGCAAGACCTGCGCCGCGGCCTGGCCGCACAGGAACTGCGCCTGTTCCTGCAGCCACAGGTCAACCGCCAGGGCCACATGGTCAGTGCCGAAGCCCTGGTGCGCTGGGAACACCCCGACAAGGGTCTGGTGCCGCCCGGCACCTTCATCGGCGTGGCCGAGGAAAGCGATCTGATCGCCGAACTGGGTGACTGGGTGCTGGCGCAGGTCTGCGGCCACCTGGGCCGGTTGCGGGCCAGCGGGCGCCACCTGCCGATCGCGGTCAACGTGAGCCCGCGCCAGTTCCACAAATCGGATTTTGTGCCAGGCGTGTTGCGCGCACTGGAGCAGGCGGGCGCCCACCCGGGTGACCTGGTGCTGGAGATCACCGAGGGCGTGGTGATCGAGCAGGTGGACGCGGTGGTGCGCAAGATGGGCCAGCTGACCCAGCGTGGCGTGCGTTTTTCCATCGACGACTTCGGCACCGGCTACTCGTCCCTGGCCTATCTCAAGCGCCTGCCCATCCATGAACTCAAGATCGACAAGAGTTTTGTGCAGGACGCGCCCCATGACCCCAGCGACGCCGCCCTGGTGGAAGCCATCCTGTCGGTGGCCGGCCACCTGCGCCTCAAGGTGGTGGCCGAAGGGGTGGAAACACAGGAGCAGGCCGATTTCCTGAACCAGCGCGCCAACGTGGTCCACCAGGGTTATCTGTTCGGGCGCCCGGCGCCGGCAGACGAGGTGCTGGCCACCTGGCTGGCCGCGTCAGACGACGGCACGTCGGCGGCCTGAAACGGCACCTGGTACAGCCACACCGGGCGGTCGTCCTCGTCTTGCAGACACAGCTTGGCCACCCAGCCGTCGGCCTCGAACTCCAGGCTCACCAGCCAGGCACCCGGGCGCAGTTCCCGCGCCGCCTTGTCCATGGCGCGGGCCATGCTCTCCGGGCGCTGGAACAGGTAGACCATGTCATAGGGCGACCAGTCGGCCGCCCACATGTCGCCCCCCAGCACCCGGGCCCAACGGCAGCGCAGGGCACACAGCAAGCGCAGCGGCAGGCTGCGCTCTATGCCCACCAGGTGCACGTCGGGATATTCGCGCTCCAGTGCGATGAGGCCATCGCCCAGGCCGCAGCCGGCATCGAGCACGCGCCCGGCCAGGGGCAGCGGCGCAGCTTCGCGCAGGCCGTGGAGCACGTCGGGCGGGGTGGGAAACAGCGGCGCGTCCTTCCAGCTGCCCGGCGGGTACAGCGCCAGGAACAGACCCAGCGGCAACAGCCAGGCCCAGGCCAGCGCCGTGCCTGCGGACGCGCCCCCTGAGCCGCCCAGCAGCAACGCCCACGACAGCGGGAACCCCAGCGCCATGATGAGCTTGCGTGGCAGGCTGCTGCCCAGCAGGCTGAACACCACCCCGGTGGTGGCGGCCAGCAGCAGGGTGGACGTAGGTGGCAGACCCACCGCGCGGGCCGCATGAAAACTGCCCCAGGCCGCCCCCCAGGCCAGCAGCGCGGGCAGCGGCCAGGGCCAGCGCTGGATCAGCACCCGATTATTTGGTGGCGGGTTTGGTGGCGGCCGGCCGCGTGGCGGGCTTGGCTGGCGCTGGCGCTGGCGCCGGTACCGCTGCGGGCTGGCTGGCCGGTGTGGTGCCGCCCGACACGCCCAGGCGCCCACCGGTGCCCAGGCCGCCCTTGACCTCTTGCGCCTTGTAGTTCTTGACCGCCTTGACCAGCTGGTTGTAGGAGTCGATGAAGGCCGCCGTCAGCACCTTGCCTTCGGGCGTGTTGGTGAAACCGCCGGCGCCAGCGCCGCCACCACCACCGAACAGGCCACCGAAGAGGTTGAAGTCGGTGTTGCGCGAGCTGCCTTCTGCCGCCGCCAGCTGCACGCCCGAGCGGTTGTCGATCAGCGTCAGCATGGTGGAGGCGTCGTTGAACTTGAGGCCGCCGCCAATGATGCCGCCCAGGGCGCCACCAAAAGCACCCAGCAGCGCGCCGGCGCCGCCGGTGCCCTTCTGGCTGAAGGTGATGGAGGGGTTCATGGTGTAGTCGGCGGCAACCATCTGGCCCTTGCCGAAGTTGCTGCCCTGGCGCATTTCGCCGCTTTGCTGCAGCGCGCGCTCCTGCATCATGTTGTTCATGGCCGCACCGCGCTCGATCACCACGAAGCAGTTGGACTGCTGGATCAGCATGCGCAGCACCGGCACCGTGGAGCGCAGCTGGTAGCTCTGCAACTGCGCCCACCAGGCGGCCTGCTGGTCTTCCACCACCGCCAGGGTGCCCAGGGTTTCACCACAACGTTCGAGCTGGCTGTTCGCGTTTTCGGCGTTGGCGCCGCCGGCCGAACCGGTGGCTGCGGTCTTGGCTTCGGGGCTGCCGATGGTGGGGGCGGTGGCGACACAGGCGCTCAGGCTGGCAGCGGCGACAGTGGCCAGGGCGATGCGGGACAGGGACATGGGAACTCCTCGGAAGTTGGGCAGTAGATGTATCAGATTGTAGAACCGTGGCCACCCCGCAGGCGGTCGATCAGGCCATTGAGTTCGTCCAGCGAGCCAAAGGAAATCGCGATCTCCCCCTGGTCTTCAAAACGCCCATGGCGCTTGACGCGTTTTTTCACCCGCACCTCCACCGCGGCGGTCAGCAGGTCGGCGAGTTCGTCTTCAACGCGCCGGATGTCGCGCGACTTCTCTTTTTTGGGCTTCTGGGGCGTGAGTGCGAACTCGGCCGCGAGTTTCTTGACCAGGCTTTCGGCCTCGCGCACCGACATCTTTTTGGCGGAGATCTGGTTGCCTGCCGTGATCTGCGCCGCGCGGTCCAGCGCCAGCAGCGCGCGCGCGTGGCCCATGTCGATGTCGCCAGCCATCAGCATGGTCTGCACCGGCTCGGCCAGGTTGAGCAGGCGCAGCAGGTTGCTGGCGGCGCTGCGCGAACGGCCCA
>CAYUAH010000207.1:0-6106 GCA_964442375.1 uncultured Hydrogenophaga sp.
GCTACCTGCTGATCTCGGCCGGTTCGTCCATGCAGATGGGCCTGGCCTTCAGCGGTCTGCTGGTGGTGGGCATCATGGCCATGGCCATGTACGAGCTGTTCAGCTGGATCGAAAAACACACCACGGGCTGGGCGCATCGCGGCAGCCAGAACGCATGACACCCGAACAGGCCATCCGCCACCTGCGCCGGGCCAACGAAGTGGCGCGCCGCGCCCGCGATGCCATGGGCAAACACCCCTTCGGCGCCATCCTGGTGGCGCCCGATGGCGAAACGGTGTTGGCCGAACAGGGCAACGTGGACACGGTCAACCACGCCGAAGCGGTGCTGGCGCGCATGGCGGTGCTCAACTTCCCGCCGGCCTACCTGTGGCAATGCACCTTGGTCACCACGGTAGAGCCCTGCGCCATGTGCGCCGGCACCCAGTATTGGGCGCACATCGGCCGGCTGGTCTATGGCATGACCGAGCGCCGCCTGCTGGAACTCACCGGCAGCCACGAAGAAAACCCCACCATGGACCTGCCCTGCCGCAGCGTGTTCGCAGCCGGGCAGAAAGCCATTGAAGTCATCGGGCCGGTGCCCGAGGTGGAAGAAGAAATCGCGGCTTTGCACCGCGGTTTCTGGCAGGACTGATCGGACTGCCAACAAAAAAGAAGCACGGCCTCAAGGCTGCGCCTTGGTGAAGCCCCGGCAAACCACCGCAAGCTTGTTACCGTCAGGGTCACGCACGTAGGCAGCATAAAAATCGGGGTTGTATTGTGGCCTCAGCCCAGGCACACCTTCCGAAGAGCCGCCGTGCGCCAGCGCAGCGGCATGGAAGGCGTCCACCTGCTGCCAGGAGATCGCCCGCAAAGCCACCATGGTGCCGTTGCCCGGGATCGCGGGCTGTGCATTGAAGGGCTGGCACAGCCACAGCGCGACCTCATGCCTGCCATCCTCCTCGTAAGTACCCCACCCCAACCAGCCATCCCAATCGGGTTCTTGCGACGTATCGCAGCACGAAAGACCCAACGTGCCCATCACTGCATCGTAGAAACGCGCAGCGCGCGGCAAGTCATTGCTGCCCAGACAGACGTAAGTGAACATGTGCCAATCTCCGTGCAAGCGTCAGGCGTCATCTTTGGCGCGTCATCAGCACGCCCGCGTGATAGCGCCCATCAAGACATATGGCGTCGGGCTCTATGCCGTACTCCGTGAAGCCCAAAGTTCGATACATGGCAACGGCAGGCTCGTTAGGCACATACACCTGCAGGTTCACCCGATGGGCTCCGCTGTCAAAAGCGTGTCTTAGCGCGGTTTGCACAACCCACCTGCCCAACCCTCTGCGTCGGTGATGCGGCGCGGTGAACACGCCCCACATCAGAAATTTGTGCCTTGTGGCACCGAAAGGCCCCGAACGACTGACAGCAGCCGTCGCAACCAGCTCATCTCCAACAAACGCGCCGAACACGGCATTGGGAAGCGGGGCTGCAAGTTGCGCCCGAAAACTGTCCAAGGTCCGCGACAACTCATCTTCGATCGACAAGCCCATCGGAACCGGGTTGTCGCGCGTAACCACCTGCCGCAACCCTGAAAAGGCCAACGCGTCTTCAGAACCGAGGCAACGGATGCCAGGCAATATTTCAGAACTGCCCATGTGCACAGCCTACAGATGGGCGAAGAAGGCCGGGGCCTGCTGCCACCGGTCATCGCGCCCATCCACGTAGGTGATGGTCAGCGCGGCCAAGTCCTCGTCGCTCACGTCCTCCAGACAGCCCAGGTTGACGCCGTACATCTTGCCGATCGGCGTTTCGGTGCCTATGCCGAAGGGCCGCACGCCGCAATGGCGGCAGAAGTAGTGCTGGTTCTTGCGCGTATTGAACAGGTACTGCGTCAGTTCGCCTTCGCCCGCGAGCAAGCGAAAGCCGCCTTCACGGGCGACCGCAGGCCAGAAGCGGGTGCGCCGGCAAATGCTGCAGTTGCAGCGGTAGGTGCTCTCGGCAAGGTCCAGGTCGGCCTCGAAGCGCACCGCGCCACAGTGGCAACTGCCGTGGTAGGTCTTGAGCATGGCGGCGCCCCGGGTTCACCAGCGGGGCGCCACGCGCTCGCCGGGCAACAGCTCGTAGGGCGGCTTCCAACCCGGCAACGCGCGCAGGCGCTCCGTCCAACGCGCGATGGCCGGGTAGCTGGCCTGGAGGTCGATGCCGCTTTCCTCGGCCGGGAAGTACAGATAGCCGCACAGCGACATGTCGGCGATGGTGGGTGTGTCGCCCACCAGGTGATCGCGCTGGGCCAGATGGCGCTCGACGATCCCGAAGGCGCCCTCGACACGGCCTCGCAGCCAGGCCACGACGGCGGGGTCGGCCGGCGCCGGGGCAAAGGACTTGTTGAACCGCAAGGTGGCGAAGTAGCTGGTGAACTTGTGGTTGTCGAAAAACAGCCAGCGCAACACTTCCTGGCGCTCATCGTCCGTGTTGCCGCCGTAAGCCCCGTGGCGCTCGGCCAGGTGCAGCATGATGGCCGCCGACTGCGTGAGTTTGCGGGCGCCGTCTTCCAGCACCGGCACCTCGCCCATGGCGTTGACGTCGTGACGCCAGCCGTCCGTGCGGGTCAGGCCGGCCGCGAAGTCGGCAAACGGCACGTGCACCGCCTGCCAGGGCTGGCCCAGCGCCTGCAACAGCAGCGCCACCTTGTAGGTGTTGCCCGATTGCGAAAACCCGTGGAGCTTGTACATGGTCGTCCTCACTTCAGTTTTCCATGGCGCTGCGCGCCACCCGCAGTGCATGAAGCACAACGGCACAGCCGGGGATGCCGCCGATCTCGCTCTGCCAGTCGGCTGGCATCGCCCCCTGGGGGGTGACGCCAAAGGCGGCGCGGGGGGAGCTTCATTTCAGGATGCAGTGTTTGGCGAAGTCGGCCGCCTCGTTCATGCTCCAGTCGCCCTTGGGTTTGTCCTTGAGCTGCTGGCACCACTTGTCGCTGCCCACCTCGGGGGCGCACCCCACAAGCCCGGTCAGCCAGACCATCAAGCACACGCCCACCAGCTTGCGTTTCATCGGCGTCATTTCACTTCCTCCATGCGGTTGTTGTGACGCCGATGTTAGCGCCAGCGCGCTCAGCGGTGGACTTCGGCCTCGCCCGCTGCGCTCAGCATGGCCATCAGTTGCCTGCGGATCAGAACCCCAGGCCGGTCAGAGTCCATCGAGTACTCCACCCCCCGGCGGCGCAGGTCCACCACCGCGTCGGGGTCCGTGGATTCGAGGATGTCCTTGTCCTCGCGCGTGATCTCTTCGTCGAAGTCGATCAGCAGCTGTGCGGGGCAATCGGCCTCGCTGTCGTTGCGGTACAGCCACTGGCACAGCTGGATGTGGCCGTCGTCGATGGGCGTGAAGCAGTTGATGATGATGTGGCGTATGCCGCTGGGGTACTCGATGTCGAGCCGGCGCGAGAAAGGCTGGAAGTAGGCGTTGCGCATGTGTCGTGTGGTGACCGGCTCCCTCACGCCGCTGATGCGCTGGAAACGCTCGGGGTTGGCGGCGGCGATCACGGTCTCGGCGTAAAAGCCTTCGCTGTTTTCGACGATCTCGTACTTGCTGGGCTTGGGCGCGTCGGGCACGCCAAAGGTGGCGCGGTGCACAAAACTGAAGTGCGAGTTGTCGAAGGAGTTTTCCAGCGCGCGCAGCGGGCTGGTGGCCCAGACCTCGTGGAACTGGAAGATGGTGCGGAAGGCCGGGTCGTCGAACTCGGGCACGACCGGGATGTCCGCGATGGGCTCCTCCAGTGCCACCCAGGCATAGCCGTAGCGTGCGGTGCAGTGGTAGGCGGTGGTGCGGTAGTCAGGAGGGACGCGGCGCCCGGCGTCGAACTGCGGAATCACCACCACCGTGCCGCTGCGGTCGTAGGTCCAACCGTGGTAGCCGCACTGGATGTGGCCCTGGCCGCAGGCCTTGCCGGTGCCGTCCACACACCAGCCCTTGGAGAGCTTGGCCGTACGGTGGCAGCAGCGGTCGCGCAGGGCGGCGGGCTGGCCATGCTCGTCGAGGAACAGCACGATGTCCACACCCAGCAGCTTGAAGGGTTGGGGCCCATCGGCCAGATGCGACAGCGGCATGACCGCGTGCCAGTACTTGCGAAAAACGGCTTGTTGGGTGACCAGCATGGAAACGCTCCTTGGATTTCAAACAGATGAACCAAGAGCAATTTCCGGCCGCGTCCCCGGTGGTGCACCGGGGCGAGGGTGAACGCTTCTACTCTCGCCCCCACTCTAGCAAACGGCGGGCCAGGCCAGCCATCGTCGGCTGGCACGGCTGTTGCATTGCAAGCCGCAAGAGTAGAAGCGTTCAGCGTGGTGCACCACCCGCCCGGAAATTGCTCTTGATGTGCCCGGTTGTCTCCACGCGGCCGGGCGATTCAACGACGTTTCCAGGAGCCAACCATGCTGCGCCGCCATTTCCTCGCCACCTCTGCCACCGTCCTCGCCGCCCCTGCGGTCTGGGCACAGGGCTCTCCCAAGCTCACACCCCTCAAATTCACGCTGGACTTCCGCGTCACCGGCCAGACCGCGCCCTTCTTTCTGGCCCAGCAGAAAGGCTACTACCGCGACGAAGGCCTGGACGTGAGCATCGACGTGGGCGCGGGCTCGGTCGCGTCCATCACGCGCATCGCCAGCGGCGTTTACCAGATGGGCCTGGGCGACATCAGCTCGCTCATCGAGTTCCATGCCCAGACCACCGGCACGCCTTTGGTGCAGGCGGTCTACCAGTACTACAACCGCGCACCGTTCGTGATCATCGGCCGCAAGGACCGGGGCATCACCAGCGACTTCGCCAGCCTCAAGGGCAAGCGCGTGGCGGCCGCCGCCGTCGAGGCCACGCGCCGCGCCTGGCCCATGGTGGCGCGCAAGCTGCGCATGCCCGAGGACCACTTCGCCTGGGCCACCACCGACTTCAGCGCCCGCGACAACGTGATGGTGCGAGGTGACGTGGACGCAGCCACCTATTTCCACGATTCGGCCGTGTCGCTGTTCGCGCGCATGAAGGCCGACGAGCTGTCCATTCTCAAGTACACCGATGCGGGCGTGAACCTCTACGGCAACGCCATCCTGGCCAGCAATGCCATGGTCACGCAGAACCCGGCCGTGGTGGCCGCCTTTCTGCGCGCCACCAACCGCGCCCTGCAGGAAACACTGGCCAACCCACAGCCGGCGATGGCCGCCATCAAACAGCGTGAGTCCATCCTGGACGAGAAGATCGAGCTGGAACGCTGGCGCCTGACGTCGCAGTACGTGGCGGCCGCCGACACGCGCAGCCACGGTCTGGGCGACGTGCGCAAGTACCTGCTGGAGCAGCAGGTCGATCAGGTGGCCGAGGTGTTCGGTCTCAAGAACCGCCCCAGTGCCGAGGGCATCTTCAATCGCGCCATGCTGCCCTCGGTGGCCGAGCGCACGCTCAAGGTCTGAGCCATGGCGCTGCCCACCGAACAAACACTGGACGAACGCGATGGCCGCTACCTGCGCCAGGCCATCGCGTGGTCACGCACCGGCCGGGAGCGAGGCAACCGCCCTTTCGGCGCGGTGGTGGTGTCGGCCCAGGGCGAGGTGCTGGGCGAGGCCTGGTGCAACACCTCTGAGACGGGCGACTGCACCGGCCACGCCGAGACCAACGTGGTGCGCCAGCTCAGCCCCAAGGTGGATCGCGACACCCTCGCGAGCGCGACCCTATATTCGTCGGCCGAGCCCTGCGTGATGTGCGCGGGCGCCATCTTCTGGTCCAACATCGGCCGGGTGGTCTATGGCATCGACGCCGTGCGGCTGCGCGTCTTCCGGGGTGAGCGCGCCGAGCAGCGTGATGCCGAACTGTCGTGTCGCGATGTGTTCGCGGCCTCACCGCACCCCATTGAATGCATTGGCCCGACCTTGGTGGACGAGGCGAGTGAGGTGCATGTGGGGTTTTGGAAGGCTTGACTTCGTGGCGCGGAACTGACGTGTCGGCCTGCCCCGCCAGTTCCACAATGCCGTGGCACGCCACCGGGGGCAAACCACGTCTCCGCAGCAGAAGGGACAGGGTGATCGGCGCAGCGAGGTGAATACGAAGGGACTTCCCACTTCCTGGTAACGGCATCGAGTGCCAA
>CAYUAH010000208.1:0-6105 GCA_964442375.1 uncultured Hydrogenophaga sp.
CCTGATCGCCACCGGCGGCACCATGATGGCGGGTCGCCGCTTGCTGGAAAAACTCGGTGCCGAGGTCATCGAGGGCGCCGCCATTGTCGATCTGCCCGAGCTGGGTGGCTCACGGCGCCTGAAGGACAGCGGCCTGCCCTTGTTCACCCTGGTGGATTTCGCCGGGCACTGAAGCCGGGGTTCGCAGCTGCTCAGCTCAGCTTGCCATACTGGGTTTCACTGAGCGAACCGAACTCGGTGCCCTGCTGGCCCTCGGTGTTGATGGTCGGTTCGAAGTCGGGCGGGTCCTGCAAGGCGGGTGGCATGGCCGGTGAGGGGCGCCGTGTCGGCGCGGGCTGCGGGCTGGCGCCGGCCTGCCGCAGCGCGGCCTGAAGGGCCTTGAGTTCGTCGTCCGACACATGTTCTTCGCGGTGGGCAGCGGGGGCTGCCGGGGCTGCGGGCGCCGTGGGGGCGGGGCGCACGGCCCGCGTGGAGGGCAGGCTGGCCGGCACACCGCCTTCGACGTGGCCGCGCCAGTACACCGCCTTGACCTTGAAGCCCTGTTGGCGCTCCACCAGCAGGTGCTGCAGGCCGGCCTCGAACTGCTTCTCGAAGGCCGGGTCGGCGCCCAGTGCGCCGGGTTGCCAGTCCACCATCACAATGAACTGTTCGCCAGCCGGGTCCAGGGTCAGCACCTTGAACTTGTAGTGGCTGCTGAGCACGCCCATGCGGATCATGTTTTCACGCACCAGAGCAAACAGCTGCTCGCGCCGCGCCGCCCGCTGCTGACGCAGCCCGCTGGCCTGTGACCCGGACTTGACCGCCGGCGCAAGCTTGGCGCCGGACGCACTGGAGGGGGTGTCGCCGGAAATCCAGCGCCGCAAGCGGTCGAGGGCGGAGAGTGATGACATCGCCCGAGTATCACAAAAGCGCCGGTCCGATGCCAGCGCCGTTTGCCGGGTGCGGGCCCTGGCGTCGGCCCGGGCGCGGCGCCGTTATATGCTTGGCGCCACATGTCTTCGTCAACATCTGTCTCTCCACCGCCCTGGGCCGCCCGCGTGTTCGGCGCCTGGGTCTCGCAGCTCTCCGGCACCACGCTGCGCGCCGATGTGCTGGCGGGTTTGCTGGGCACTGTGCTGGCCTTGCCGCAAGGCATCGCCTTCGCCGCGCTCGCCGGCCTGCCCATCGAGATGGGCATTTATTCGGCCATCGTGCCCACCATCGTGGCCGCGCTGTTCGGCTCCAGCTGGCACGTGGTGTCGGGCCCCACCAACGCCTTGTCGCTCGCACTGCTGAGCATGCTGGCGCCGCTGGCGCTCACCGGCAGCGCCGCCTACGTGCAACTGGCCCTGGCCGTGACGCTGCTGGTGGGCCTGATGCAGTGGCTGATCGGTGCGCTGCGCCTGGGCGCGCTGGCCAACTTCATTTCGCCCACGGCGCTGTTTGGCTTCACCGCTGGCGCGGCCTTGCTGATTGCCGTTTATGCCCTGGTGGATGCGCTGGGCCTGAATGCGGCGGGCGTGCGCGGCGCGCCAGCGGTGTTGTCGTTTGTGCTGGCGCACCTGGGCAATGTGGGCTGGCTGGCACCGGCGGTGGCGGCATTCACCTTGGCGCTGGCCTGGGGGCTGCGCTGGCGCTGGCCGCGTTCGCCCAGCATGTTGCTGGCGCTGGTGGGCGGCACGGTGCTGGCGGTGGCCTTGTCTCAATCCGGTGGCGCCGGACTGCGCCAGGTGGGCGCCTTGCCTTCGCCCTGGCCACAGCCCAGCCTGCCGCAACTCGACTGGGCGCGCCTGCCCGAGCTGCTGAGTCTGGCGCTGGCCATGACCATCGTCGCCCTGGGGCAGACCATTTCGATTGCCAAGGCGGTGGCCGCGCGCAGCGGCCAGCGCATCGACGCCAACCGGGAGTTCATGGGCCAGGGCCTGGCCAACGTGGTGGGCTCGTTTTTCTCTTGTTACGTCTCGTGTGGCTCGCTCAACCGCTCGGTGCCCAACCTGCAGGCTGGCGCGCGCACGCCGCTGGCGGCGGTGTTTGCGGGCCTGTTCATGCTGGTGCTGGGGGGCGCGGTGTCGGGCTGGCTGGCGCGCATTCCCATGGCGGCCATCGCAGCCTTGCTGCTGCTGGTGGCCTGGAGCCTGTTCGACGTGGCGCGCTGGCGCGAGCTGTGGCGCATGAGCCGGCGCGATTTCTGGATCGCCGGCGCCACGCTGGTGGCCACCGTCAGCCTGCGGCTGGAGATGGCCATTGTGCTGGGCACACTGTTGTCGCTGATGGTGTTCCTGTACCGCACGTCCAAACCGGCCATGCGCAGCATGGGTTTCGACACCTCGCCAGAACTGCCCGCCACCCAACGCCCCTTTGTGGTGGTGGACAGCACGCCCGGCGCCCTGCCCGAATGCCCGCAACTCAAGCTGCTGCGCATGGAAGGTGAGGTGTACTTTGGTGCGCTGCAGCACGTGGCCGACACCTTGCACGTGCTGCGCCAGGCGCCCGATGCGCCGCGCCACCTGCTGGTGATGGCCAAGAGCATGAACTTCATCGACCTGGCGGGCGCCGAGCTGTGGGCCCACGAGCTCAAGGCGCGCCGCGCCCTGGGCGGTGACCTGTACTTTCACCGACCCCGCCCCGAGGTGATTGCCATCTGGCGCCGCACCGGATTTGACAAAGCCCTGGGCGCCGACCACCTGTTCCCGGACAAGGCCGCCGCCATCGCGGCCATCGTGCCCCGGCTCGATGGTGATATTTGTGCGAAATGTGCCGCGAGAATCTTCAAAGAATGCAAAAGTCGTCCGAAGCTGGACCACAATGGGGGCCTGTCTTGACAGAACGCCAGGCTTGCGCGAGGCTCAAATGCTGGCGCTCGGGGTCGATAGACAGGTAGACAGCCAGCAGACTTTCACATCACGAGACGAGGAGTTCGCATGAACACACAAACACAGGGAATGGGCATGGCGGGTTCGCGCGGTCGCGCCGGCGCCGTGGAAGGTGGTGGGCACAAGGTCACCTCGGAGTACCTGACCTTCCGCCTCGGCGCAGAAGAGTACGGCATCGACATCCTGCGCGTGCAGGAAATCCGCTCCTATGAAGAACCTACCCGCATCGCCAACTCGCCCAACTTCATCAAGGGTGTGGTCAACCTGCGCGGTGTCATCGTGCCGGTGGTGGATCTGCGCATCAAGCTGGGCTGTGAATCGGTCGAGTACAACGGCTTCACCGTCGTCATCGTGCTCAACGTCAAAGGCCGCGTGGTCGGCGCGGTGGTCGATTCGGTGTCCGACGTGCTGGAGCTGGCCAAAGACCAAATCAACCAGGCGCCCGAGATGAGCACCACGGTGGACACCACTTTCATCACCGGCATCGCCAGCGTGGGCGAACGCATGCTCATCCTCATGGACATCGAGTCGCTGATGAGCAGAGCCGACATGGGGCTGATCGACAGCGCCATCGCCTGACAACGGGGCCACGGACACACATGTCGGTGGCATCTGCGAGCCAGCGGCCGTTGGCCGGGGCTGGCCGCGCCTGAGCTTGCGCAAGGGAGACAACTCATGGGCTTGATGACTTTGATGCGGCGATTCTCGATTCGCCTGCGCATGATTTCCGCCATTGGCGTGGTGTTGTGCCTCCTGCTGATGGTGGGTGGCGCCGGCGTGTGGGGCATGCAGCGCCTGCAGCACCTGAACGAGGAATTTTCGCAACACGTGTTCGCCGAAACCGTGGCGCTGACCCAGATCCACGTGGCCCTGGGCCAGTTGCGCCGCTACGAGCGCGACATGATCGTGAACTACGAGAAGCCGGCGAACATCCAGAAAGCCAAAGTGGCGTGGGATGCCGCACGCCAGAAGCTCGACACCCAGCTCAAGGCCATGCTGGCGGGCGAGGAGGACGAGGACAACGTCAAGCTGCGCAAGATGGCCAGTTTGCTCGAAGGCTATTACAAGTCGGTCGAGCCGGTGTCCAAGGCGCTGGCGAACGGCGACTACGACTCCGCCACCGTGGCCAACACCGTGCTGCGCGCCGCCCACGCGGCGTTTGAAGAGGTCGATGTGGTCATGGTCGAGCTTGAAGAGGTGCTCAACGCCGAAGCGGCCGAGGTGGCCGAACACGGCAAATCCGCCAGCACCCAGACCCTGCTGGTGTTCGGCCTGGCCCTGGCGGTGGCCGCCCTGGTGGTGGTGCCCACCACCTTGGCCAACATGCACAGCATTTGCGCGCCGCTGGACCAGGCGCAGCGTTTTGCCCAGGCAGTGGCAGCGGGTGACCTGACGCAACAGGCCGACCGCTCCGGACATGACGAACTGACGGCCTTGCTGGGCGCGCTGTCCGACATGCAGGGCTCCATTGCCCGCATCGTCGGCGAGGTGCGCAGCGCCACCGACAGCCTGGGCACGGCCAGCGCCGAGATCGCCAGCGGCAACCAGGACCTGAGCCACCGCACCGAACAGGCCGCCAGCAACCTGGAGGAAACCGCGTCCAGCATGGAAGAGCTCACCTCCAGCGTGCAGCACTCGACCGAGTCGGCCCGCCAGGCGCGCGACATGGCGGCCAACAACGCCACCGTGGCCGAACAGGGTGGGCAGGTGGTGGGCCAGGTGGTGACCACCATGGAGGCCATTCACGACAGCAGCCGCAAGATCAACGACATCATCGGCGTCATCGACGGCATCGCCTTCCAGACCAACATCCTGGCGCTCAACGCGGCCGTGGAAGCCGCCCGTGCGGGCGAACAAGGCCGGGGTTTTGCGGTGGTGGCCGGCGAGGTGCGCAACCTGGCCCAGCGCAGCGCGCAGGCGGCCAAGGAGATCAAGGACCTCATCGGCAACAGCGTGGACAAGGTCGAGGCCGGCACCGCCCAGGTGCACCGCGCCGGCCAGACCATTGGCGACATCGTGGCCAATGCACAGAAGATCGCGAGCATGATCGGTGCCATCACGGCGGCCGCCAACGAGCAGTCCGAGGGCATCGCCCAGATCAACACCGCCATCGCCCAGCTCGACCAGGGCACCCAGCAGAACGCGGCACTGGTGGAACAGAGTGCGGCGGCGGCCGACAGCCTGCGCGAGCAGGCACAGCGCCTGAGCGAGGTGGTGGCGGTGTTCCGGTTGCGAGCCTGAGGCCTTTCAAAAAAACGGCAGGGAGCCGATAAATACATGAGACAACAAGGCACACCATGAATTTCAACAACATGAAGATCGCAACGCGGCTGGCGCTCGGCTTTGGCCTGGTCATGCTGCTCACGGCCGTGCTCGTGGGCATCGGCATCTTCAGCATGGAGGCCACCAAGCAAGGGTTTTCCGAAGCCAACGAGCGGGCGCGCCGCGTGGGGCTGGCCGAAGAGTGGGTGGCCAGCACCCGGCTCAACATCAACCGCGTGATGGCACTGGCCAAATCCCGCAACGACCCGACGGTGGAGGCCCACTTCGCGCCGCTGATCACCCAGACCACACAGCGCATCAACGAGCTGCAGAAAGACCTCGACGCGTCCATCGCCTCGCCCGAGGGCAAGGCCTTGCTGGCCGACATCGGCAAACGCCGCAGCGAGTACATCGCGGTGCGCAACGAGTACTTCAAGGTGCTCAAGGCCGGTGACCAGGCCGGCGCCGATGCGCTGTTGTCGGGCAAGTTGCTGCCTTCGGCCGACGCCTACCTCAACACCATGCTGGGGCTGCTGCAGTTCCAGGAAAAACTCAACAAAGACTTCAACCAGCGCGTGGACGAAGGGCTGACCTCGGCCGAGATCTACCTCAGCGTCACTGCCGTGGTCGCCCTGCTCATTGGCCTGGTCGGCGCCTACCTGATCACGCGCAGCGTGACCGAACCGGTGTCGCGTGCGGTGGGGGTGGCGCGCCAGATCGCCGGCGGCGACCTCACGGCCTCGGTGCACACCGACCGCCGCGACGAGTTGGGCGACATGCTGCGTGCCCTGGCCGAGATGCGTGAAGCACTGGTGCGCTCGGTCTCGCAGATCCGCCAGAGCGCCGACAGCATCGGCACCGCCAGCGCCGAAATCGCCAGCGGCAACCAGGACCTGAGCGGACGCACCGAACAGGCCGCCAGCAACCTGGAGGAAACCGCCAGCAGCATGGAAGAGCTGACCGCCACCGTGCGCCAGAGCGCCGACGCCGC
>CAYUAH010000209.1:0-2437 GCA_964442375.1 uncultured Hydrogenophaga sp.
TGCACCGGGGTGTTGATGATGGACAGGGCGTTGATGATGGACATGAGTCAGCTCCTATGGGTTGATGAAAGTCGATAGGCGTTTCCGCCATGGCTTGAAGTATAGGGTCGTTCTATGACAGCCCGCTATTGATAGTGGGTATGAACCCAATAGCTTTTGTTGTGCAACGCAGCAACTTTACATGCAATTACGAATCGTTCGTACTTGATTTATACTTCCAATTCCAGCCAGCCACGCCAGCGGGACATGCCCCCAGCCAGCCAGCCGACAACCCTCCGCCGATTGACTTGCGCATGTCCCGACACAAGCCCCGCCGCGCCACCCGCGCGCACACCGCCCCCCTCTCGCCCGCCCCCGTGTTGCTCCCACTGGGTGCAATGCTGCTGGCCGGCTCCATGAGCGCCATGGCCCAAACCGCGCCCGCCCAGCAGAACGCGGCCACGCTGTCCACCGTGACCGTGAAAGAGCAAGCCGACGGCGCTGCCGCCAAATCCAGCCTGCGCACCACCGACACCCAGATCGGCAAAGGCACACAGGCCCTGCGCGACATCCCGCAATCGGTGACGGTGATGACCGAGCGCCTGATCGACGACCGCAACCTCGACGATTTCCGCGAGGTGCTGCGCACGACGGCAGGCGTGACCTTCCTGGCAGGCGAAACCGGTGAAGAAGACGTGCGCCTGCGCGGCTTCTCGCTGGGCCAGGCCGGCGACATCTATGTGGACGGCATGCGCGACGGCGTGCTGTACGAACGCGACACCTTCAACCACGAGCGCGTGGAGGTGCTCAAAGGCTCGGCGTCCATGCTGTTCGGCAAGGGCTCCACCGGTGGCATCGTCAACCAGGTGAACAAGCGCCCCTTCCTGATGGACCAGAACGAGGTGACCTACACCCTGGGCACGGGCGGCGAGCACCGCCTGACCGGCGATTTCAACAAACAGACCGGCGAAGACTCGGCGCTGCGCATCAACGCCATGCTGCACAACGCCGACAACGATGGCGCCACCAGCCGCAAGAACGGCGTGGCCGCCGCCTACCGTTGGGGCATCGGCTCGCGCGACGAGTTCGAGGTGGGCCTGTACCACCTGGACGTACACGGCCGCCCCAGCTACAACCACCCCTGGTTCACCAGCAACGGCGTGATCCAGCCCACCCTGCCGGCCAAGAACTTCTATGGCCTGAACAGCGATTACCAGGACAGCTCGGCCAACTACCTCACCTTCACCCACAAACACCGCTTCGACCACGACACCGAGCTGTTGACCCGCGTGCGCCACGGCCGTTACGAACGCGACCTCTGGGCGAGCGTGATCCGTTTCGGCCAAACCAACGGCCAGCCCACCACCGCCGCCAACCTGGGACCAGACACCATCGTCACCCGCTCGCCCAAAGGCCGCGTGGGCACCAGCGACATCACCCAGTTGCAGAGCGACCTGACGAAGAAGTTCGATGCCCTGGGCAAAAAACACGAGCTGATCGCCGGTGTGGACCTGTACGACGAAGACGCCCAGCGCAACAACAACTTCGCCGGCAGCGGCAGCGGCCTGACCACCACGGTGGGCAACGCCAACAACGGCGACTGGCGTGCCGACACGCGCGGCAACCCCGCGTTCAACACCTTCCAGTCGCGCAACATCGGCCTGTATGCCCAGGACACGGTGGCCATGACCGACACCGTCAAGCTCATCGGCGGCGTGCGCTTTGACCGCTTCGATGCCTCGTACCAGACGGTGGAAACCACCGCCGCCAACGGCACGGTCACGCCCGCACGCCAGTTCAGCCGCAGCGAAAACCTCTGGAGCCCGCGCCTGGGTGCGCTGTACCAGCCCAGCGACGTGGCGTCCTACTACGTGTCCTTCGGCACCTCGTACAACACCTCGGGCGACACCTACCAGTTCAGCCCCGCAGCACCGAGCAACCGGCTCTCCAACACCGGGCCGGAGAAGAGCCGCAACTTCGAGCTGGGTGGCAAGTTCGAGCTGTTCGAGAAGAGCTCCACCCTGGGTGTGGCGCTGTTCCACTCGCAGAAGTACAACGAGCGCAACACCGACCCCGACACCGCCGCCCAGCAGGAACTGCTGTCGGGCAAGCGCCACGCCACCGGCATGGAGTTCAACCTGGCCGGTCGCATCAACCCGCGCTGGGACGTGTTCTACAACCACACCTGGATCCCCAGCGCCAAGATCGACGAAAGCAACGTGGCGCTGGCCGCCAACGGGGGAGGTGCCCAGGTCGAAGGCGACCGCCCGGCCCTCACGCCCAAACACAGCGCCAGCCTCTGGACCACCTACCGCCTGACGCAGAAGCTGCGCATCGGCGCCGGCCTGAACTACCGTGGCAAACAAAGCCCCGAAGGCGCGCGCAACCTGGTCGCCAAGTCGTTTGTCACCGTCGATGCCATGGCCGAGTACAGCCTGACCGACACCACCCTGGTCAA
>CAYUAH010000209.1:2537-6074 GCA_964442375.1 uncultured Hydrogenophaga sp.
TTGTCACCGTCGATGCCATGGCCGAGTACAGCCTGACCGACACCACCCTGGTCAAACTCAACGTCACCAACCTGACCGACAAGCTCTACGCCGACGCCCTGTACCGTGGCTTCTACACGCCCGGTGCCGCGCGCAGCCTGCAGGTCACGCTCAAGACCCTGTTCTGAGCCCCGCTTCGGCCCACGCCCTGCCCTCATGCTGCTGCATTTGAAAAACCTCCTCTCCAAGGATGAACTCCGAAGCGTCCAGGCCCAGCTGGGCGAGGACGCACCCTGGCGGGATGGGCGCAGCAGCGCTGGCGGGCAGGCCCTGGCGCATAAAAACAACCAGCAACTGGCGCAGGACAGCGACGTCGCGCGCCAGTTGCAGGCGGTGGTTCTGGCCGCCGTGCAGCGCGACCCGCTGTTTTTCTCTGCGGCCCTGCCGCGCAAGATCTTCAACCCGCTGTTCAACCGCTACGCCGGCGACGCCAACCACTACGGCGACCACATCGATGGCGCCGTGCTGCGTTCGCGGGCCGATGGGCAGTGGGTCCGCACCGACATCTCCTGCACCCTGTTCCTGGCCGACCCCGCCAGCTACGACGGCGGCGAACTCGTGGTGCAGGACAGCTTTGGCGCCCAGCGTGTCAAGCTGCCCGCTGGCGACGCCGTCATCTACCCCGGCACCAGCGTGCACCGGGTCGAGCCGGTCACGCGCGGCGCGCGTGTCGCCAGCTTTTTCTGGGTCGAAAGCATGGTGCGCAGCGACGAGCAGCGCCGCCTGCTCTACGACATGGACATGAGCCTGCTGCGCCTGCGTGCGCAGCACGGCGAAACCCCTGAAACCACCGCCCTGACCGGCACCTACCACAACCTTCTGCGCATGTGGAGCAGCACATGACAGCGGCTTTGGCCGGCGTGCCGGCCGACGTCGTCTCGCTGGCCGATCACCAAGCCTGGGCGCACCAGCACGTGGCACCCGCCACCTGGGCCTATGTGCAAGGCGGCGCCGCCAACGAACACACGCTCGCGGCCAACACCGCCGCCTGGCAGCACCTGCCGCTGCACCCCCGCGTGCTGCGCCGCCTGGACGGCGGCCACACCCGCACCACACTGCTGGGGCGCGAATGGCCCAGCCCCCTCATCGTGGCCCCCATGGCGCACCAGAAGCTGCTGCATCCCCATGGCGAAGCCGCCACCGCCCTGGCGGCGGCGGCGCAGGGCGCGGGGTTTGTGCTCAGCACCCAGTCCAACACGCCCATGGAAGACGTCGTGCCCCTGGTGCGCGACGATGCCGGGCGCGGCCCCCTGTGGTTCCAGCTGTACTGGCAGGCCCCGCGCGAAACCACACTGGCCCTGGTGCGCCGCGCCGAGGCCTGCGGCTTCGAGGCCCTGGTGCTGAGCGTGGACGCGCCCGTCAACGGTGTGCGCGACACCGAGCGGCGCCAAGGCTTCAGGCTGCCACCCGGCCTGCACGCGGTGCACCTGACGCCATCGCCGCCAACGCGCTTGGGCCCCGGGCAAAGCCGCGTCTTCGACCACCTGTTGCCCCTGGCCCCCGACTGGGACGACGTCGCCTGGCTGCGCAGCCAGACCCGCCTGCCGCTGCTGCTCAAAGGCATCACCCACCCCGAGGACGCGCACCAGGCCATCGCGCAGGGGGCCGATGGCATCGTGCTGTCCAACCACGGCGGGCGCACCCTGGACACCGTGCCAGCCACCGCCCGCTTGCTGCCCGCCATGGCACGTGCTGTGGCGGGCCGTGTGCCCCTGATCGTCGACGGCGGCGTGCGGCGCGGCACCGACGTGCTCAAGGCCATGGCCCTCGGTGCCGACGCGGTGATGGTGGGCCGCCCGGTCCTGCACGGCCTGGCCAATGCCGGGGCCTCGGGCGTGGCGCACGTGCTGCGCCTGCTGCGTGACGAACTGGAGGTGGCCATGGCCTTGTGCGGCTGCCGCACCCTGGCCGACGTCGACGGCGAGTTGCTGAAATTTCCCGAGTGAGCAGCCACTTTTCGAGAATGCAATCAATTCTCATTTAGAATGAGAACATGTTTCTGATGCTCGGACTGGTGTTGGTGTTGCTGGCGGCCCGCTGGGTGCTGCGGCCCTGATGACGGCATGTCTGGCCATGGTCTTTCCTACACTATGAACCCGCTCACGACATCCTTCGCGCCCGCCGGCGCGGCCGCGCCGAGTTCCATGCCACGCACGCCCCTGCTGCCACGCAACACCGCCATCGCCCTGGGCGTGGTGGCCCTGCACGTGGGTGGCTTGTGGGCGCTGCAAAGCGGCTTGTTGCGCCGCGCGGTGGAAATGGTGGTGCCGGCCGAAGTGCTGGTGGAATTCATCGAACCCGCCAAGCCCATCGTCACGCCGCCACCTGCGCCGCAGGCCAAGCCACAGCCGGTGCAGAAAGCGCCAGCCCAACCCGCCCCGCTGCCGCCGGCTCCGGTGCCGGTGGCCATCGCCGATCCCGCGCCTGCGCCCAACGCCCCCACAGGCTCGACGCTGCCCCAACCACCTGCGCCGCCCATCACGGTGGCCGTGGCGCCAGCACCGCCGGCCCCCGCGCCCGTGGCACCGCCCGCACCACCCCGCATCGAACTGCCGTCGAGCAACGCCGACTACCTCAACAACCCGCGCCCGACCTACCCGCCCTTGAGCAAGCGCCTGGGCGAACAAGGCAAGGTGCTGGTGCGTGTGTTCATCGACACCGATGGCAGCGCCTCGAAGGCCGAAATCGCGCAGTCCAGCGGCTTTGACCGACTGGACCAGACCGCACTGGACACCGTGCGCCGCTGGCGCTACGTGCCGGGCAAACGCGCCGGCGTGCCCGAGGCCATGTGGTTCAACGTACCGATCAACTTTGTACTGGAGTAAATGTTCATGGAAACCTCTATGGGTCTGGCCCACGTGTGGAACGAGGGCGACTGGGTCACCCGCACGGTGGCACTGCTGCTGCTGGGCATGTCGCTGGCGAGCTGGATGGTCATCGTCATCAAGGCGCTGGACCTGCGCCGCCACCGCGCGCAGGCGCAGCAGGTGGAAAGCTTCTGGCACAGTGCCGACTTTGCCGACGGCCTGAACAAGCTCGGCGACGACGAAGGCAACCCCTTCCGCCAACTGGCACTGCAAGGCCGCGAAGCCACCCGCCACGTCATGCACCAGGACGGCCAGAACAAGCCCCAGCTGCATGACTCGCTGGACGTGAGCGACTGGGTCACGCGCGCGCTGCGCAACACGATCGACGACTTCACCGCGCGCCTGCAGGGCGGCCTGGCGGTGCTGGCTTCGGTCGGCTCCACCGCGCCGTTTGTGGGCCTGTTCGGCACCGTCTGGGGCATCTACCACGCGCTCTTGGGCATTGGCGCCGCCGGCCAGGCCACTATCGACAAGGTGGCCGGCCCCATCGGCGAGGCGCTGATCATGACGGCGCTGGGCCTGGCCGTGGCCATTCCCGCCGTGCTGGGCTACAACGCCCTGGTGCGCGGCAACAAGGGCGTGCTGCACAAGCTCAACCGCTTTGGCCACGACCTGCACGCCTACTTCGTCA
>CAYUAH010000210.1:0-6058 GCA_964442375.1 uncultured Hydrogenophaga sp.
GGATGTTGAAGTTCTGCTTGCGGATCAGGTAGAGCAGCAGGTCCAGCGGGCCTTCGAAGGCTTCGAGGAAGACCTGCAGCGCGTCCGGCGGGATGTAGAGGTCCTGCGGCAGCTTGAACAGCGGCTCGCCGTACAGCCGTGCCAGCGCCACCTGGTCCACCACCTCCGGCATCTCGGCGGCGGTGGCCGCACTCAGCGCCTGGGCCAGGCTGTCCAGGGACGCGGCGTCCGCGCCACCTTGGCTCATGGTGTTCAGCGCGGGTCGGCGTTGGTCTGGTACACGTAGGGCTTTTGCGCCACTTTGGCGGCCTGGGCCTGGGCCTGCTGGTCACGGTCCACCTGCTTGTCCCACAACAGGGCGCGGCCTTCGCGCTGCTCGGCTTCCAGCGCCGGCTTGGCGGCCTTGAGCGACTCGATGAAATCGGTCGCGTCGGAGGTGTAGTGGGGGCGGGCGAAGATGGACATGGCCAAAACCGTTTGTTCAGACGAAAACGGCGATTTTACCGGCCCGGGTCGTCCCCGGCCGGCCACTCAAAAGTGTGCAGGTGCTGGGCAAAGCCTGAGCGCTCGATCAGCGAGCGCGGCTGTTCGTTCACGCCCACCATGCCCAGCGGGCAACCCTTCTTGTGCAGCAGTTTGTGCAGCTGCTCCAGCGTGTCCAGCCCGGTGGTGTCGAGCGAGATCAGGTGAGAGGCCTCCAGCATCACGGTTTGGCCTGGCGCGGCGGCTTCGGCGGCGGCCAGCAACACGTCCATCTTTGAAACAGCGCCAAAAAACAGCGAGCCGTAGAGCTTGTAGGTGATCTGCTCCGGTGTGTGGGCCACGGGCTCGACGCGGAACAGCGCGCTCTGGCGCCGCACGAACAGCACACAGGCCAGCACCAGGCCCAGTTCCACCGCCACCGTCAGGTCGAAGACGATGGTGACGAAGAAGGTGGACAGCATCATCAACCGGTAGTGGTTGCTGAAGTGGCGCAGGCGGCCAAACTCGCGCCATTCGCCCATGTTCCAGGCCACGAACAGCAGCACACCGGCCAGCACCGACAGCGGGATGTGCATGGCCAGCGGCGCGGCGATCAGCACCACGGCGGCCAGGGTGAGGGCATGCACCATGCCGGCCACCGGCGAGGTGGCGCCGGCGCGGATGTTGGTGACGGTGCGGGCGACGGTGCCGGTGGCGGGCATGCCACCGAAGAAGGGCACGACAGCGTTGGCGATGCCCTGGGCCATCAGCTCCTGGTTGGGGTCGTGTTTGGGGCCGCCGCCCAGCTGATCGGCCACGCGCGCGCAGAGCAGCGACTCGATGGCGCCCAGCAGCGCGATGGTGAGGGTGGGCGCGACCAGCAGGCGCACCGTTTCCCACGAGAAGGCCGGCAGCTCGAAGGCCGGCAGACCTTGTGGTATGCCGCCAAAACGGGTGCCAATCGTCTCGACCGGCAGGCTCAAGGCCCAGGCCAGCAGCGAGAGCGTGACCAGGGCCACCACCGGCGCGGGCAGGCGCGAGGTGGCGCGCAGGGCGCTGACGGTGTCGATCTGATCGAGCCGTTGGCGGAATTTGGAATCCACCGCCCACAGGCGCGGCCAGATGAACAGGCCGATCACACACAGGGCCCCGAGCAGCAGGGCGTGGCCGTTGACGCTGTGCAGATGGCGGGCGATCACCGCGATCTGGCTGAAGAAGTCGCCCGGCATTCTGGCGATGTCCAGGCCCAGCCAGTCGCGCAGCTGCGACAAGGCGATCAGCACCGCGATGCCATTGGTGAAGCCGATCACCACACTCACCGGCACGTAGCGCACCAGCGTGCCGAGTTTGAAGAGCCCCAGCAGGAACAGCAGCACCCCGGCGCTGGCCGTGGCAATCAGCAGGTTGGCCACGCCGTAGCGTTCGACGATGCCATAGACGATGACGATGAAGGCGCCGGCCGGCCCGCCAATCTGCACCGAGGAGCCGCCCAGGGCGGAGATCAGGAAGCCGGCGATGATGGCCGTCCACAGGCCGGCTTCGGGCTTGAGGCCGCTGGCGATGGCGAAGGCCATGGCCAGCGGCAGGGCCACGATGCCCACCGTGGCGCCGGCCCCGACGTCCTTGGCCAGCCGCTCGCTGTTGTAGCCGCGCAGGTCGGCCAGAAAGCGCGGGCGAAAGGGGGCAAGAGGAGGTCGGCCTGGGAGCGACATGCCCCCATGTTAGCGCCTCAGAGGCCGGGGTCTGGTGGCGCGTCGGCCTTGCCCAGGCCGTGTTTGCGTATCTTGTCGGCCAGCGTGGTCTTGGCGATGCGCAACGATTTGGCGGTCTGGACCACGTTGCCGCCGTGGCGCTGCAAGGCGTCGGCGATCAGCGCACGCTCGAACTGGTCGACGGTCTCGGTCAGGGAGGGCGAGGCATCGGGGTCGGACGTGCCGGGCGCCGGCCCGTGTGGCGACACCCATTGTGGGCCCACACCCAGCACCAGTGCGTCGGCCACGTTGCGCAGTTCGCGCACATTGCCCGGCCAGTCACGGGCCATGAGCTGGCGCATTTGCGCCTGCGCGATCTTGACCTGCGGGCGGCCGTAGCGGCTGGAGGCCAGCAGCATGAAGTGCTCCAGCAGCATGGGGATGTCGTCGCGGCGTTCGCGCAGCGGCGGCAACTCGATGTTGACCACGTTGAGCCGGTACACCAGGTCGGCGCGGAAGTTGCCCTGCTGGGCCCGCGCCAGCAGGTCGTCCTTGGTGGCGGCCACCACGCGCACGTCCACCGGCACGCCCTGGTTGGAGCCCAGGCGTTCGATGCTGCGCTCCTGCAGCACGCGCAGCAGCTTGACCTGCACGCCCATGGGCATGCTTTCGAGTTCGTCCAGGAACAGGGTGCCGCCGTGGGCGTGTTCGATGCGACCGATGCGCCGCTTTTGCGCGCCGGTGAAGGCGCCGGCCTCGTGGCCGAACAGCTCGCTGTCCAGCAGCGAGTCGGGCAGGCCGCCGCAGTTGAGGGCCACGTAGGGCGCCTGGCTGCGCCGCGAATGTTCGTGCAGGGCCCGCGCCACCACTTCCTTGCCGGTGCCGGTTTCGCCGCGAATGAGCACGTCCACCGGCGAGTCGGCCACTTCCATCACCAGCTGGCGCACGCGCCGTATGGCCGGCGAGTGGCCCACCAGCTCGCCCTCCAGCCCCTCGCGCAGCGACAGCACGCGGCGCAGGTTGGCCACTTCCAGCGTCAGGCGGCGCTTGTCCAGTGCGCGCTGCACCACCTCCACCAGTTGTTCGGATGAAAACGGCTTGGGGATGAAATCGTAGGCGCCGCTGCGCATGGCCTGCACCGCCAGGCTCACGTCGCCATGGCCGGTGATCATGACGACCGGCAGTTCCGGGTCAATGTCGATGACCTCGCGGATCACAGACAGGCCGTCGGCGCCGGGCAGGCGCATGTCGGTCACCACCACGCCCGCCATGCCCGGGCTGATGTGGGGCAGCAGGGCTTCGGCCGAGTCGAAGGCGCGCACGGCGATGTCGGCCAGCTGCAGCGCCTGCACGCAGCCCAACTGCACGGCGGCGTCGTCTTCCACCAGATAGACCGTGAGCGCGCTGTTCATGTCGAGGAGGGGGTGTCTGGGTGCATGGCGGGGTGCCACAAGGGCACGGTGAGGGTGAAACAGGCGCCGCCGCCCGGCACGTTGCGGGCGCGCAGCTCTCCCCCGAATTCTGCGGCAATGTCGCGGCAGATCACCAGGCCCAGACCCAGGCCGGCACCACTGGCCTTGGTGGTGTAGAAGGGTTGGAACAGGTGGGCCAGGTCGGTCTCGCTCAGGCCCTTGCCGCTGTCCTGCACGTTCAGGGCCAGCGCGGGCCGCTGGTCCAGTTGACAGGCTTCGGCCGTGATCTGCAGGGCCTTGTGCGGCACTTCGCGCATGGCATCCAGCGCGTTGCCGATCAGGTTGATCAGCACCTGCTCCAACCGGTTGGGATCGCACCACACGGTCCACTGGCCGGGCGCGCAGCGGTTTTCGAAACGCACCGTTTCGTCGCGCAGGCGCAGCTGGAACAGGAACAGCGCCTGCTCGATCACCCGCCCCGCATCCGTGGCCTCAGGTGTGGCGGCCGATTTGCGCGAGAAGCTCTTGAGCGGGTCGATGATGCGCGCCATCTGCTCCACCAGGCGCGACACGATGGACAGGTTGTCCTGCGCCGCGCCGTGGTTGCCGCGGCGCATGAATTCGGCCGCGTTGCCGGAGAGCGTGCGGATGGCGCCCAGCGGCTGTGTCAGCTCGTGGGTGATGCTGGCGGCCAGCTGGCCCAGCACGGCCATCTTGCCGGCATGCACCAGTTCGTCCTGGGCCGCACGCAGGGTTTTTTCGGTCTGCTCGCGTTCGGCCACTTCCTTGCGCAGCTGGGTGTTGGTGTCGGTCAGCTCCTGGGTGCGGCGGCCCACTTCCTGCTCCAGCGCGGCATTGGCCTGTTCCAGCAGGCGCTTGGCACCGATCTTCTGGCGTTCGATGCGTCGGCGCTGCGCCCAGTACAGCGCCAGCAGCATCAGAAAAGCCACGGCAAGCGCACCGCCGACGCCGTCGATCATGGCTTGTTGTCGCACCGCAGTGAGGTCGGTGAAGATCAGCACACGCCAGTCCATGCCGTCGAGCGAGCGGCCCAGCACCAGGTAGCCCGCCTGGCCAGGCGGCAGCCCGCCTGCTTCGGCGCCGCGTGCCCCGCGCACCTGCAGCAGCCCCTGGGCCTCCTGGCTGTCTTCATCCACCGAGAGCTCGACCTCCAGGGGGAAGCGCGGCAGGTGCAGCGCGCCGTAGATGCGTGTGAGGGCCAGGTCCACCCGCCGCTGTGGCGACAGGTCGGTCAGCGCGGTGTAGCGCCAGGGCGGCTGCGACGACAGGATCACGATCTCGTTGGCGTCGGCCACCAGGGCCGGCGCGCCCAGCATGGACCAGGTCTGCTCCAGCGCGTCCAGCCCGATCTTGATGGTGGCCACGCCCACCACACGCGCGCCATCGTGAATCGGGTGGGCGGCGAAGTAGCCGGCCCGGTTGCCGCTGCCGATGGCGAAGTGGCGCGTGGAGCGACCGGCGAGGGCGTCCAGGTAGTAGGGGCGGTAGGACACGTCCTCGCCCAGCAGGCTGTCGTCGCGCTGGGCGGTGTTGCTGGACGCTCGCACCACGCCGCGCACGTCGAGCACGAACACAGCCTCGCTGCCCAGGTGGGCGTTGAGGCGGCTGAGGTAGTCGTTGGCGTCGGCCGTGTGGGCGGCGCTGCCGTCGCGCAGCAGCCGCACCACCGCCGGGTTGAGCTGTATGGTGGCCGGCACTGGCTCCAGCCGGCGCACGCGCGCCTCGACCACAGACGCAAACAGGTCGAGGCGGTCGTTGGTGGCTGCCTTCAAGGTGGCCGTGCCGCGCGCGAAGCTGCGCTCATAGACCCAGCCGCCTGTGGCGGCGATGAGCAGCAGGGCCGCCAACGCCAGCACCAGGCGGCCCAGCACCTCCGCAGGGGCCAGGTTGGGCTCGGTGTGTCTGGCGGTGGCGGGGCGCGGTTCGGGGGCGGAAATGGTGGCCTCGGCGAAGGGGCGTCGGCACAGGCGCGACGCGCTCAGTGGGCAAGGATACGCGAGAGGAAGTCCTTGGCGCGCGGCGAGCGAGCCTCGGGGTTGCCGAAAAATTCGTCCTTGCGGCAGTCCTCGACGATCTGGCCCTTGTCCATGAAGATCACGCGGTGCGACACCTTGCGCGCAAAGCCCATTTCGTGCGTCACGCACATCATGGTCATGCCCTCGTTGGCCAGCTGCACCATCACGTCCAGCACCTCGCCCACCATCTCGGGGTCCAGCGCCGAGGTGGGCTCGTCGAACAGCATCACGATGGGGTCCATGCTGAGCGCGCGCGCGATGGCCACGCGCTGCTGCTGGCCGCCGGAGAGCTGGCCCGGGAACTTGTCCTTGTGCGCCATCAGGCCGACGCGGTCGAGCATCTTCAGCCCGCGCGTCTTCGCCTCGTCGGGGCTGCGGCCCAGCACCTTGACCTGCGCGATGGTAAGGTTCTCCGTCACCGACAGGTGCGGGAACAGTTCGAAGTGCTGGAACACCA
>CAYUAH010000211.1:0-5989 GCA_964442375.1 uncultured Hydrogenophaga sp.
CTCGATCAGGCCATTGGCCTTGAGCGCGCGGTAAATGTCTTGCGCCAGCACATGGTTCTCAGGGCCGTCGGTGCTGTGCCAGTTGTCAAAGGCGATGTGGAAGCCGTCGAGGTAGGGCTTGCGGCCGGCGGCGATGTCGGCCACGAACTGCTGGGGCGTTTTGCCGGCTTTTTCCGCCGCGATCATGATGGGCGCGCCGTGGGCGTCGTCGGCACAGACGAAATGCACCTCATGCCCCAGCATGCGCTGGAAACGCACCCAGATGTCGGCCTGGATGTACTCCATGATGTGGCCGATGTGAAAGTGGCCATTGGCATAGGGCAGGGCGGTGGTGACGAACAGGCGGCGGGGCGTCATGGTCAGGGCTGGGGTACGGTTCGCGAAAAGCCTGTGATTGTAGGTGGCGGTCATTTTTCCGCCGCTCGGCGGCCTGGGGCGCGACAAGCGGCATGGTCTGGTCTTGTGCAACGCATGTGTATCGCTACAATTGCTAAAAAATATCAAGTAGTCGCCTCGTAGTGTCAATTACGGTCAACTCGACCCGACACAAGGGGCGCACAGGGAGTTGCCATGACACACCGCGCCGAACGCCATCCACTGGCGTTGTTGTCCCGTCGCTCACTCATTTCGGGTGTGGCGGCCTCACTGGCTTTTCCGGCGATGGCTGCGCCACCGCCCACCGACATCCACCTGGTGTCCGACGCCTGGCACGGCCTGACGCGCAAGGACGGCACCGGCCTGTACTTCGATCTCATCCGCGCGGTGTACGCGCGCCGCCAGATCAAGCTGCGCATCAACGTCTACCCATACGCGCGTTCCGTGCAGGCGGTCAAGGACAAGCGTGCCGACGCCTGGGTGGCCTCGTTCATGAACGAGAAGGACTTCGCGCTCTACCCCCGCTGGCACTTCGACCGCAACGTGCAGCAGGCGCTGTTTCGCAAACGCCCCGGCTACCAGTTTGGCGGGACGGTGGATTTGCGTGGCCAGCGTGTCGCCTGGCTGCGCGACTTTGGTCTCGACAAATACATCACCGAGCCGATGAAGGTGGTCGAGGTTGACACCATTCAGAGCGCCATGCAGATGCTGGAGGCGGGCCGCATCGACTATTTCATCGGCGCGCAGTCCGACCTGACCGACGACATCGTGGCGCGCAAGGTCGACATGAGCGGCTTCGAACGGGCCTTCGTGATGCACTTGGGCCTGTACCTGGCCTTTGCCGACACGCCACGCGGCGAGAGCCTGCGCCGCGTGTGGGACGAGGAGATGGAGACCTTCCACAAGTCGGACGCCTTCAGGGCCATCTACAAAAAGGCCGGTTTCGACTACCCCTTCTGAGGTCCGCTCGGGTGGACCCATGAACTCGATACAAAACCGCTTCATTGTTCTGCTGGTGATGGTGGTGTCACTGGTGCTCAGCGCTTTTGGTGCCTACAACTACCACGACAGCCAGGCGCAGAAGCTGCAATTGCTCGATGCCGAACTGGCCGCCGCCCTGGGCAGGCTCACGCGCAGCCTGCCCGACGCGCTCTGGCGTTTCGACAGCAACCTGCTGCACACCCTGGTGGATTCCGAAATGGGCGCGGCCGATGTGCTGGGCATCGAGGTGTTCAACGAGCAGGGCCACTCCATGTACCTGGCGTCGTCCGAGCGTGCAGGCAAACCATGGAGCCCGGCGCAAATGCCACCCGACATCGAGCGCAGCGTGCGCCTGAGCTTTGAGGAAAACCAGGTTCGTCACCCGCTGGGGGTGGTGCGCATCTACGCCACCACACAGGCCATTCGCGCCAACGTCCAGCGCGAGCTGGTGCGCCTGGTCGGCGTGATGCTGGCACTCAACGTGCTGGTCACGCTGGCCTTGTTGGTGGGCTTGCGTGTGGTGGTGTTGCGGCCCCTTTTTGCGGTGCGCGACGCACTGGAGCACATCGCCTCGGCCGACGCCGATCTCTCGCTGCGCCTGCCCCACAGCAGCAGCGTGGAGTTCGCGGCGGTGGCGCGCAGCTTCAACACCTTTGTGGCGCGACTCGAGCGCATCATGGGCGGCGCCATCGACGAGGTGCACCAGGCCATTGGCCGCATTTCCCGTGGTGACCTGGAAACATCCATTCAGCTGGGTGAACGCACCGAGCCCAGCAGCGTGATGGGCCGCCTGGCCGCCATGCGCGAAAACCTGTTGCGCATGACCGTGGCCCTGCGCGACGCCACCCAGCAGGCCGAGCAGGCGGCGCGTGCCAAGAGCGAGTTCATGGCCAACATGAGCCACGAGATCCGCACACCCATGAACGCGGTCATCGGCATGAGCCACCTGGCCCTCAAGACCGACCTGTCACCGCGCCAGCGCGACTACCTGGAGAAGATACAGCGTTCTGGCCAGCACCTGCTGGGCATCATCAACGACATCCTGGACTTCTCCAAGATCGAGGCCGGCAAGATGGCGGTCGAGCGCATCGAATTCGAACTCGATGTGCTGCTGGACAACCTGGCCGGCCTGGTGGGCCAGCGCGCCGCAGACAAGGGCCTGGAGATGGTCTATGACATTGCCCCTGACGTGCCGCCCTGGCTGGTGGGCGACCCGCTGCGCCTGGGTCAGGTGCTGATCAACTACACCAACAACGCCATCAAGTTCACCGAGCGCGGCGAGGTGCACGTGCTGGTGCGCGTCGAGTCGAGCGACGGCCAGCAGGTGCGCCTGCGCTTTGCGGTGCGCGACACCGGTGTGGGCCTCACGCCCGAGCAGCAGGCCCGCATGTTCCGCAGCTTCGAGCAGGCCGATTCGTCCACCACGCGCCAGTTCGGCGGCACCGGCCTGGGGCTGGCCATCACGCGCAAGCTGGTCGAGCTCATGGGCGGCGAGGTCGGTGTGGACAGCCAGCCCGGCGTCGGCTCCACCTTCTGGGCCACCGTGAACCTGGGCGTGGCAGCGGCGCAGCGTTCCCAGCCGCCGCAGCACAGCGATCTGGTGGGGCGGCGCGTGATGGTCGTGGACGACAACGAAAGCGCGCGCACCGTGCTCACGCACACGCTGGTACAGATGGGCTTCGACGTGCAGGCGGTGGCCTCGGGTGCTGCTGCGCTGGCCGCAGCGGTGGAGGCCGACCACCAGCGCCATCCCTTCGACGTGGCCCTGGTCGACTGGCAGATGCCTGGCCTCAATGGCCTGCAGACGCTGGAGCGCATGAAGGTGCTGGGCCTCAAACACGTGCCGCGCCCGGTGCTGGTGACGGCCCATGGTCGCGAGGACTGGCTGCAGCAGGAGCACCGCCTGGGCAAGATCGATGTGCTGCTCAAGCCGGTGGGGGCTTCGGTGCTGTTCGACACGCTGCTGCGCCTGCTGGCCGACCAGCCCTTGCCCGGCGACGCACACGAACCCGCCGACCTGCTGGGCGCCCGCGACCTTCCCAGCGGCGTGCCCATCGGGTTGCAGGGTCGGCGTGTGCTGCTGGTGGAGGACAACCCGCTGAACCAGCAGGTGGGTGCCGAGTTGCTGGCCGAGGCGGGCATCACGGTGGACGTGGCGGGCAACGGCCGCATCGGCCTGGAGATGGCCCAGCGCCAGCCCTACGACCTGGTGCTGATGGACATGCAGATGCCCGAGATGGACGGTCTGGAGGCCACCCGACAGCTGCGCGCCCAGCCGGCGCTGGCCAGCCTGCCCATCGTGGCCATGACGGCCAACGCGCTGGCCGAAGACCGCGCCCGCTGCCAGGCCGCCGGCATGGACGATTTCATCGCCAAACCCATAGAGCCCGCCAGCCTGTGGCGGGTGCTGCGACGTTTTCTGGTGGCCGCCACGGGCGACGCACCGGGCGACCGGGTGGTGCCGGCCTCCGAGGCGGCGGCACCGGTGGCCGCCGACGAGCAGGCCACGCTGCTGCGCCTGCAGGCCATCACCGCACTGGACATGGGCAGCGGCCTGCGCCGCGCACTCGACCGCCCGCAGCGCTACATCGCCACACTGCGCGAGTTTGTGGCCGGCCAGGGCGAGGCCGCCGCCCAGCTGGCCGATGCCATGCAGGCGGGCGACTGGGCACGTGCCGAGCGCGTGGCCCACACCCTCAAGGGCCTGGCCGCCCACATCGGCGCCGATGCCCTGCGCTTTCACGCCAATGCGCTGGAGACCTCGGCCCGCAAGGGCCAGGCCCACTGGCCGGGGCACGAGCGCCTGGCGCGCGAACTGCAACAGCTGGTGGCGCAGTTGCAGGCCGCGATGCCCGAACACACCGCCGTCCGCAGCACCGGCCCCGCGAGCCCGCTGCGGCTGCGGCGCACGGCAGGCCTGCTGCGGGTCTGGCTGACACAGGACGACCCGCGCGCCCGGCGGTTCACCGAGCGCCGGGCCGCCGACGTCCAGGCCTTGGTGGGCGTGCGCTTCGAGGCGTTTGAACAGCATGTGCGCGGCTTCGACTTTCCGGCGGCGCTGGCCTTGCTGGATGTGGGCGAGGGTGCGCCGCCGTCTTCAGAATCAGGAGCCTTGCGATGAACGACTTTGCGCTGGCCGCCACACGGCCCACGGTGCTGGTGGTGGACGACACGCCGCAGAACCTCAACCTCATCAGCGAGCTGCTGGCCCACCGCTACAAGGTGCGCGTGGCGCCCAGCGGCGCGCGCGCGCTGCAGATCGCACGCGCCACACCGCCCGACATGATCCTGCTTGACGTGGTGATGCCCGCACCCGACGGCCACGAGGTCTGCCGCCAGCTCAAGGCCGATGTGGCCACACGCGACATCCCGGTCATCTTCCTGACCTCGCGCCACGACCTGGACGACGAGGCGCTGGGTTTTTCGCTGGGTGCGGTGGACTACATCGCCAAGCCGGTGGTGCCGCCCCTGCTGCTGGCGCGGGTGCACACCCACCTGACACTCAAGGTGGCCACCGACTTCCTGCGCGACAAGTCCAGCTACCTGGCTGAAGAGGTGGAGCGCCGCACACAGGAGGTTCATGACGTGCAGGACGTCACCATCCTGACCCTGGCCTCGCTGGCCGAGGCGCGCGACAACGACACCGGCAACCACATCCTGCGCACCCAGCGCTACGTGCGCCTGCTGGCCAACGCGCTGAAAGACCACCCCGCCTACCAGGCCCACCTGGACGAGCAGACCATCGAGTGGTTGTACAAGTCGGCGCCGCTGCACGACATCGGCAAGGTCGGCATCCCCGACGCCATCCTGCTCAAGCCGGGCAAGCTCACGCCCGAAGAGTTCGAGGTCATGAAGACCCACACCACGCTGGGGCGCGACGCCATTGCCATGGCCGAGCAGCGGCTGGGGCGCACCGTGCCTTTTTTGCGCATCGCCAAGGAAATTGCCTATTCGCACCAGGAAAAATGGGACGGCAGTGGCTACCCGCTGGGCCTGCAGGGCGAGGCCATACCGGTGTCGGCTCGGCTGATGGCGGTGGCCGACGTGTACGACGCGTTGATCAGCAAACGCGTCTACAAAGGGGCCATGTCGCACCAGGAAGCGGTGGCCATCGTCTCGGCGGGCCGGGGCAAGCACTTTGACCCCGTGATGGCCGACGCCTTCGTGGCCCACGAGGCCGACTTCCTGGCCATTGCCCGCGCCTACGCCGACAAGCCCGAAGCCGAGGAGGCCCGCGTGGCCTGAGCGGCGGAGCCTCGGCGCCCCGACAAAGCCGGCCCACCCGTGGGGTCGGGCCGGCTTGGTTAGACTCTGCGCTCCTACAAACAGAGGCAGACGCATTTCATGGCCATCTCCGCAGAGCAGATCCAGGCCGCCCTCCAGGGCGTGCTGGACCCCAACACCGGCAAGGACTTCGTCTCGTCCAAGTGCATCAGGAACCTGCAAGTGCAGGACGGCGATGTGTCCTTCGACGTTGAACTGGGCTACCCGGCCAAAAGCCAGATTCCGGGCTTTCGCAAGGCCCTGATCGCCGCCGCCAAAAGTGTGCCGGGGGTGGAGAACGTGTCGGTCAACGTCACCACCAAGATCACCAGCCACGCGGTCCAGCGCGGCGTGCAGCTGCTGCCCAGTG
>CAYUAH010000212.1:0-5924 GCA_964442375.1 uncultured Hydrogenophaga sp.
GGCATCTGGGCCCTGGTGTCGGTGTCCACCGGCAGCAGCATCCCCTCGCCGGCCGTCACCTGGGAGGCTGCACTCAAGCTCTTCAGCGACCCCTTCTACCGCAACGGCCCCAACGACCAGGGCATAGGCTGGAACGTGTTGTCCTCGCTGCAGCGCGTGGCCCTGGGTTTTGGCATGGCGGCGGCGGTGGGCATCCCGGTGGGTTTCATGATCGGGCGCTTCGAGTTCCTCTCGCGCATGTTCAACCCCCTGATCAGCCTGCTGCGCCCGGTCTCGCCGCTGGCGTGGCTGCCCATCGGCCTGCTGGTCTTCAAGGGCGCCAACCCGGCCGCCATCTGGACCATCTTCATCTGCTCCATCTGGCCCATGGTCATCAACACCGCCGTGGGCGTGCAGCGCGTGCCACAGGACTACATGAACGTGGCCCGCGTGCTCAACCTCAGCGAATGGAAGATCCTGACCAAGATCCTCTTCCCCGCCGTGCTGCCCTACATGCTGACCGGCGTGCGCCTGGCGGTGGGCACGGCCTGGCTGGTGATCGTGGCCGCCGAGATGCTGACCGGTGGCGTGGGCATCGGCTTCTGGGTCTGGGACGAATGGAACAACCTCAACGTCCAGCACATCATCATCGCCATCTTCGTCATCGGCGCCGTCGGCCTGGTGCTGGAGTTCGCGCTCATCAAGCTCGCTTCCTTGTTTACCTTTGAAGAGGTGAAGGCATGAACACCAAGTACATCGAAATCCAGAACGTCGAGCAGACCTTCAAGACCAAGAAGGGCCTGTTCCCCGCGCTGCGCGACATCCACCTCACGGTGGCCAAGGGCGAGTTCGTGGCCCTCATCGGCCACTCGGGCTGCGGCAAGTCCACGCTGCTCAACCTCATTGCCGGGCTGACCGAACCCACACAAGGTGTGCTGCTGTGCGCCAACAAGGAAATCGCCGGCCCCGGCCCCGAGCGCGCGGTGGTGTTCCAGAACCACTCGCTGCTGCCCTGGCTGACCTGCTTCGAGAACATCCACCTGGCGGTGGAGCGCGTTTTTGGTGCGACCGAGACCAAGGCCCAGCTCAAGGCCCGCACCGATGCGGCGCTGGCCCTGGTGGGCCTGACGGCGGCGGCGCAAAAACGCCCGGGCGAGATCAGCGGCGGCATGAAGCAGCGCGTGGGCATCGCCCGCGCCCTGTGCATGGAACCCAAGGTGCTGCTGATGGACGAGCCCTTTGGCGCGCTCGACGCGCTGACCCGCGCCAAGTTGCAGGACGAACTGCTGGACATCGTCGCCAAGACCCAGGCCACCGTGGTGATGGTGACCCACGACGTGGACGAGGCGGTGCTGTTGTCCGACAAGATCGTGATGATGACCAACGGCCCGGCCGCCACCATCGGCGAGCTGCTGAGCGTGGACCTGCCACGCCCACGCAACCGCGTGGCCCTGGCCGACGACCCGCAATACCAGCACCACCGCAAGGCGGTGATCGACTTCCTCTACACCCGCCAGGGGCACGTGGAAAAGGCCGCCTGAAGCACCGCGCCCCAGACGGGTGCATGGCGCCCGGTTTTGGCGGGCACGAAGCTTGCAAGTTACCTGGCGAAGGCTGACGCTGGCCTTCCCCCTCTGCGCCACGCCGCTTTCGCGGTGATCAGGCGCCGCCGCGACCGCAGCGCCTGCACAGGTGGCCTGCGGTTGTGGTGCATCCTCCCCCAAGCCCCACCCACAGCAGACCACGACCATGGCCGGATTTCGTGCTTTCCTTCGCAGCGGACACAGCCCCACCCTGTTCGCCGCCTTCTTCTACCTCACGTTCTCCTTCGTGATCTGGGTGATGAACGGCGCCATGGCGCCCTTCATCAGCGAGCAGTTCAACCTCACGCCCGCCCAGAAGGGCCTGCTGCTGTCCATCCCCATCGTGGCCGGCGCCATCATGCGTTTCCCGCTCGGCCTGCTGGCGCAGTACGTGGGCCGCAAGACCGCCACGCTGGTGGAACTGGGCCTGATCTGCTTCACCATGGCCTTCGGCTACTTCTTCGTCCACACCTACGACGACATGCTCAAGCTCGCGCTGCTGCTGGGCGTGGCCGGCGCCAGCTTCGGGGTGGCCATGTCGCTCGGCGCGGGCTGGTACCCGCCCAAGTACAAGGGCCTGGCCATGGGCTTGGTGGGTGCGGGCAACGTGGGCACGGCCATCGCCGCCCTCACCGCGCCGCCGCTGGCGCAGAAGTTTGGCTGGCAGGCGGTCTACGGTTTTGCCGCCGTTGCGTCGCTGGTGCCCATGCTGGTGGTGGCCTTCATGGCCAAGGAGCCGCCCGACCGCGACCAACACGCCCAGCTGCGCGACCACCTGGCCTGCCTGCTCGAAAAAGACGGCTGGGTCTTCAGCCTCATCTACGTCGTCACCTTCGGCGGCTTCATCGGCATCACCACCTTTTTGCCCACCTACTACCACGACCAGTTCGGGGTGAGCAAGGTGCAGGCCGGCCAGCTCACCATGCTCGCGGCCTTCATGGGCGCGGCGGTGCGCATCTTCGGCGGCTGGATCTCCGACCACTGGGGCGGCGTCAACACCCTGACCGTGGTGCTGGTGGTGGTGTCTGTCGCGCTGGTCGGCGTCGGCCTCTCGGCACACTCCATCGTGCTGACCACGCTGCTGCTCATCGTCTGCTTTGCAGCCCTGGGCGCGGGCAACGGTGCGCTGTTCCAGCTGGTGCCGCTGCGCTGGCCCACCTCCACCGCCGTGGCCGGCTCCATGATCGGCGAGATCGGCGCCCTCGGCGGCGGCCTCGTGCCCATGCTCATGGGCCAGTCCAAACAGCACACCGACAGCTTCCTCACCGGCTTCATCGTGCTGGCCGTGTTCTCGCTGCTGATGCTGGGCGTGATGCGCAAGATGCAGGTCCGCTGGACGCGGACCTGGGCAGAGAAGGGTGGCCGCGCACGCGGTGCGTGATCTGCGCAGCAGACCACAAGGCTTCGCACATCCCCGTTGGCCAGGCTGAGCGGCGCGGCACATGCTCAGCACGGGGGGTCGATCGCACCAGGGTGTCGCCTAAAGTTAACTTTGTGTCGTCAAGTGTCAAGCGACTGGGGGCCGGATGTTTCATCATCGGCACGTCTTTTCCACAAGCCACCCCATTCCTTTTTGGAGCCCCAGCGCCATGAACTTTCTTGACGGCCACCTCTACCCCGAGAACCAGCAGCCGCTGATCATCACCGCAGCACCCTATGCGCCGGGCTGGATTCCCTCGGATTTCCCGGAAGACATCCCCATCACCATGGCAGAGCAGATCCAGAAGGCGGTGGACTGCTATGAGGCCGGCGCCACCGTGTTGCATTTGCACGTGCGCGAAGCCGACGGCAAGGGCAGCAAGCGCCTGTCCATGTTCAACGAGCTGATTGCCGGCGTGCGCAAGGCGGTGCCGGAAATGATCATCCAGGTCGGCGGCTCCATCAGCTTTGCGCCCGAAGGCGAAGATGGCGCGGCGAAATGGCTCTCCGACGACACCCGCCACATGCTGGCCGAGTTGACGCCCCGGCCCGACCAGGTGACGGTGACCGTCAACACCACCCAAATGAACGTGACGGAACACGCGGGCGAAGACGATTTTCGTGGCGTCTCGCGCGGCTTCCCGCACCTGTACAAAACCTACAAGGACATGATCGTTCCCTCGAACCCCAGCTTTGTCGAGGAGCACATCCGCCGCCTGTCCGAAGCCGGCATCCAGAGCGAGTTTCAGGTCTACAACATCAACAGCTTCGAGACCATCGAGCGCATGATCCGACGTGGCGTCTACAAGGGGCCACTGGTGATGAACTGGGTGGCCATCAGTGGCGGCATGGACCAGGCCAACATCTACAACCTGGCCAACATGCTGCGCGCGGTGCCAGACGGCGCGGTCGTCACCGTGGAAAGCTCGGTGCTCAACGTGTTGCCCATCAACCTGATCGGCATGGCACTGGGCCTGCACGTGCGATGTGGCATCGAAGACGTGCTGTGGAAGCAGGACCGCTCGGGCAAGATGAGCACGGTCGAGCAGATCAAACAACTGGTGCGGATCGCGGGCGAACTCGGCCGCCCGATTGCAACCGCGCAACAGGCACGCGAGATCTGCAAGATCGGCGTGTTCTACGAAACGGCAGAAGAAACGCTGCGCGAAAACGGCTTTGCGCCCAACCGCAACGGTGGCAACCAAGGCTTTCTGCGCAAGCCGGACTGACCCCAGGCGCATTGACGACCACATCCGTGACAAATCCACAGGAGACACACCCCATGAACAAACAACTTGTCCCACGGCGCCTGGCGCTGGCCACACTTTGGGTATCGCTGGCACCCTTGGCCGCACTGGCCCAGACTGGCGAAACCTGGCCCAACCGGGCCATCACGCTGGTGGTGGCGTCGGGCGCCGGCTCTGGTGTGGACCTGGCGGCGCGCGAGATGGCGCAGAAACTCAGTGCCGCGCTCAAACAGCCGGTGGTGGTGGACAACAAACCCGGCGGCAGCGGCATGCTGGCGGGCAGCATGGTGGCTCGGGCCAAGGCCGACGGTTACACCTTGCTCTACAGCAACGCGTCGTTCGTGACGGTGGCCCCTGCGGTCATCAAGAACATGACGTACGACCCGGTCAAGGACCTGACGCCCCTGGCCCAGACCGCCGTTGGCGGCATCATTCTCATGGTGAACAAGGACGTGCCCGCCAACAACCTCAAGGAACTGGTCGCGCTGGTCAAGGCGAATCCCGAGCGCTACAACTACGCCACCTGGGGCAATGGCTCGGCGGGCCAGTTGACCATGGAATGGCTCAAGCAAAAAGCTGGCCTCAAGATGGAGCACATCCCCTACAAAACCACACCCCAGATCGTGAACGATCTGGCCTCGGGCGTGTTGCAGATCGGGTGGAGCGATCCGGGCACACCGGTGCCCATGATCGAGGCCAACAAAATCAAAGGCATCGCCATCAGCGGCAACCACCGCGTGCCGCGCACGCGCAACGTGGCCACCATGGGGGAACAGGGCTACCCGTTCGACTCGGTGGGCTGGTTCGGCATGTTTGGCCCGGCCAACCTGCCCAAGCCCATCACCGACCGTTTGAACGCGGAAATCAACAAGGTCCAGGCCTCGGCAGAAATGGCCAAGCGCATGGAGACCATGAACTTTGAGCCGCCACCGGTGAAAACGGCCGAAGAGTTCAAGGCCATCATCGCGTCCGACGTGAAGATGTGGGCGACGATTGCCAAGGACGCCAACATCTCTGGCGAATGAGCCACCGCTGCGGCATGTCCGCAGCGCCCTACAAAACACAAGGCGGTCCTCGGACCGCCTTGTGTTTTGTGCTCATCCATTCAGGCCCACATGGCGTGGGCATGTGATCGTTCAGGCCGCCTGCCGCAGCAACTCGCGACCGACGATGAGTTGCTGCACCTGCGTGGTGCCTTCGTACAGGCGCAGCAGGCGGGCGTCGCGGAAAAAACGCTCCACCGGGTACTCGTTGATGTAGCCGGCGCCACCGTGTATTTGAACACCCCGGTCGGCCACACGGCCCAACATTTCGGTGGCGAACAGCTTGGCGCAAGACACGCGCATCGACACGTCCAGATCGGACACATGGGGTGGTTTCTGGTCAAAGCGGGCGGCCACTTCACGCACCAGGGCCCAGCCCGCCAGCAGTTCGGCCTGGCTGTCGGCCAGCATGGCCTGGATCAGCTGGAATTCGCCAATGGCTTTACCGAACTGTTTGCGGTCGCGGGCGTAGGCGGTCGCTTCATCGAGAATGCGCGTGGCCATGCCGCAGGACACGGCCGAGATGTTGAGGCGGCCCCGGTCCAGTACCTTCATCGCCGTCTTGAAACCCTGACCCGGCACACCGCCGATGATGTTCGCGGCCGGCACGCGCACGTTCTCCAGGATCACGTCGCAGGTTTTGGTGCCACGCT
>CAYUAH010000213.1:0-3230 GCA_964442375.1 uncultured Hydrogenophaga sp.
AGAAGTGCATCTTCTGCTACCCGCGGATCGAGGCCGGCCAGCCCACGGTGTGCTCCGAGACCTGCGTGGGCCGCATCCGTTACCTGGGCGTGCTGCTGTACGACGCCGACCGCATTGCCGAGGCCGCGAGTGTGCCCAACGAGAGCGATCTCTACCAGGCGCAGATCGACCTTTTCCTCGACCCGTTTGATCCCGAGGTGATCGCCCAGGCCCGCGCCGACGGCATCCCCGAAGGCTGGCTGGAGGCCGCGCGCAACAGCCCGGTCTACAAGATGGCGGTGGACTGGCAAGTGGCTTTGCCGCTGCACCCCGAGTACCGCACCCTGCCCATGGTCTGGTACGTGCCGCCGCTCTCGCCCATCACCGCTGCGGCCAACGCCGGGCAGGTGGGCATCAACGGCGAGATCCCCGACGTGAGCCAGTTGCGCATCCCGGTCAAGTACCTGGCCAACCTGCTCACCGCCGGCGAGACCCGCCCGGTCATCCACGCCCTGGAGCGCATGCTGGCCATGCGCGCCTACCAGCGCGGCAAACACGTGGACGGCATCGTCAACACCGGCGTGCTGGAGCAGGTGGGCCTGAGCCAGGCGCAGGTGGAAGACATGTACCGCACCATGGCGATCGCCAACTACGAAGACCGCTTCGTCATCCCGACCACGCACCGCGAGTACGCCGAGAACGCCTTCAACGTGCGCGGCGGTTGCGGCTTCAGCTTCGGCAATGGGTGCAGCGAGGGCACCACCGAGACCAGCCTGTTCGGCAGCGAGAAGAAGCGCACCATCCCCATCAAGGCAGGAGTCTGACCATGCTGTTTGCTTCCAAAGCCCCCCAGGCCCGCCTGACCCAGCGTGTGCTGGCCCACCTGCTGCGTTACCCCGACGCTGAGCTGCGCGCCCACGTGGCCGAACTGCGTGCCGCGCTGCGCGACGAGGCCGCGCTGCCGGCCGAGCGTATCGACGAGATCGAGCGCCTGCTGGACCGCCTGGTGCTGCTGCCGGCGCTGCAGGTCGAGTCCGATTACGTGGAGCTGTTCGACCGGGGCCGCAGCACCTCGCTGCACCTGTTCGAGCACGTGCACGGCGACTCGCGCGACCGGGGCCCCGCGATGATTGACCTGATCCAGACCTACGAAAAAGCCGGGCTCTACATCGACAACAGCGAGCTGCCCGACTACCTGCCCGTGTTGCTGGAGTTCGCCTCCACCCAGCCGCCGCAGCAGGCGCGCGATTTCCTGGCCGAGACGGCCCACATCGTGCGCGCCATCTTCAGCGCCTTGCTCAAACGCCAGAGCCCCTATGCCAGCGTGCTGGCCGCCGTGCTGGAGCTGGCCGGCGAGAAGGCCGAGGCCGTGCCCGTGCCCGACGAGCAGGCCATGGATGAAAGCTGGGCCGAGCCCGAGGTGTTTGGCGGCTGCTCCACCGAGGGCCAGGCCAAACCCGGGCAAGCGCAACCGAATGTGCAACCGATACGCATCGTCAAGAACCCTTCCTCCACGGCACAAGGAGCGCGAGCATGAACACGCTGCACAACGTCCTGTTCAACGTCTATCCCTACATCTGCCTGTCGGTGTTTTTCATGGGCAGCCTGGCCCGCTTCGACCGCGACCAGTACACCTGGAAAAGCGACTCCTCGCAGCTGCTGCGCAAGGGCCAGCTGCGCTGGGGCAGCAACCTGTTCCACATCGGCATCCTGTTCCTGTTCTTCGGCCACAGCGTGGGCCTGCTCACGCCCCACTGGGTGTACGAGCCCTTCATCACCGCCGGCCAGAAACAGATGGTGGCCGTGACCGCCGGTGGCATTGCCGGCGCCGTGTGCTTCGTGGGCCTGAGCCTGCTGCTGCACCGCCGCCTGTTCGATGACCGCATCCGCCTGACCAGCCACCGCACCGACCTGGGCATCCTCATCATCCTGTGGGTGCAACTGGTGCTGGGCCTGATCACGCTGCCGTTTTCCATCGGCCATTCGGATGGCGCGGTCATGCTCAAGCTTTCGGCCTGGGCGCAGGGCATCGTCACCTTCAGCCCCGACGCCGCCCAGCTCGTGGGCCTGGACTGGCCTTACAAGGTGCACCTGGTGCTGGGCATGACCATCTTCCTGCTCTTCCCCTTCTCGCGCCTGGTGCACGTGTGGAGCGGCTTTGGCACGTTGGCCTACATCGTGCGCCCCTACCAGGTGGTGCGCAGCCGCAAGCTGGGCCTGCCCGCCGGGCTTAACCAATCGCCACGCCAGGAGAGCTGAGATGAACGCCATGACCATCCCCCTGCCGGCCGACCTGGGCTGTGGCGGCGGTGGCAGTTGCGGCTGCGCCAGCGCAGCGACATCGCCCCGCATCAACGGTGTGGCCTTGCTCGGCCCGGGCGAGCAACGCCCGCCCGATGAACTGCTGGAGCGCGCCCACACCGAACTGCTGCGCCAGCAAGCCGTGCGCCAGGGTCTGCTGACCGACACCCACCCCGATCACGCACCTTTGCTGGACGAAGCGCAGCGCCAGGTGCTGGAGCAGATGGTGGACGCGGCCGTGGTCACGCCCGCGCCCGACCTCGCTGCGCAAGAACGCTACTACGCGGCCAACAAGCTGCACTTCATCACCGGCCAGGCCTTGCACGTGCGCCACATCCTGTTCGCGGTGACGCCGGGGGTGGACGTGCACAAGCTGGCCCAGCGCGCCGAGACCGCCTTGCTCGAACTTTCGCGCAAGGACGTGCCCGCCGGCCGTTTTGCCGAGCTGGCGCGCGAACTCTCCAATTGCCCCAGCAGCGCCGAAGGCGGCGAGCTGGGCTGGATAGGTCCCCACGACTGCGCGCCCGAGCTGGCCAACGAGCTGTTCTTTCAGAGCGATTCCGGCTGGGGCATGGGTGTGCACCCGCGCCTGGTGCACACGCGTTTTGGCTTTCACATCGTCGAGGTGCTGGGCCGGCGCAAGGGCACACAACAGCCCTTCGAAGCGGTGCAAGACCGCATCGCCATGCAGATGACGCTGCAGACCCGCGCCACCGCCTTGCGCCAGTACATGCGCCTGCTCATCGGGCAGGCCCGGGTGGAGGGCCTGGACCTGGAGGGGGCGGACTCGCCCTTGGTGCAGTGAGCGCCGACAGCCCAGGCGCGGGCGACGAACTGCTGCTGCGCCTGCGCCGTTTCCACTCCGACTACTTCCCGCTGCACCAGCAGCGTTTTCAAGATCTGGTGGCCGATGGCCAGCACCCCAAGACGCTGTTCATCGGCTGCTCCGA
>CAYUAH010000213.1:3330-5912 GCA_964442375.1 uncultured Hydrogenophaga sp.
GAAGTGCATGTCTTTGACGCAGCGCAAGGGGACTTCGTGGCCGCTTCGGTAGCCTCCACCAGCGGCACCGGGCCGTACCAACCCTATGTGGAACACGATGGACAAGTCATCAGTGATTGAAGTGGGCGCCGACACGGCGGAGTGGCAACAGTTGTTGAACATGTGCCGAGCGTCGGGCTTGCGCCCGCTGCACCTGGCGGGGCGCGAATTGCTGCCGGTGGTGCAGGGGGGCATGGGGGTGGGTGTGTCGGCCTCGCGCCTGGCGGGCCAGGTGGCGCGCCTGGGCGCCATGGGCACCATTTCGGCCGTGGACCTGCGCCGCCTGCACCCCGACCTCATGGCGCAGACCGCCCACCTCAACAAGGAAAGCGACGCCAAGGACCGCATCAACGCCGCCAACCTGGTGGCGCTGGACCGTGAAATCCGCGCCGCCCGCGCCACCGCCAACGGCCAAGGCCTGCTGGCCGTCAACGTCATGCGCGCGCTCAGCGCCTACGAAGCCTATGTGCGCCAGGCGCTGCAAAGTGGCATCGACGCGTTGGTGGTGGGCGCGGGCCTGCCGCTGGACCTGCCCGAGCTGGCCGCCGATCACCCACAGACCGCGCTCATCCCCATCCTGTCGGACGCGCGTGGTGTGCAACTGCTGGTGCGCAAGTGGGAGAAAAAAGGGCGCCTGCCCGATGCCATCGTCATCGAACACCCGCGCCTGGCCGGCGGCCACTTGGGCGCGGCCCGCGTGTCCGACCTCAACGACACCCGTTTCGATTTTGAGGTGGTGATTCCGGCGGTGCGCGAGTTCTTCAAAAGTGCCGGCCTGGAGCGCGACATCCCGCTGATCGCCGCCGGTGGGATCTCCAGCCACGACGACGTGTTGCGCCTGCAAGCCCTGGGCGCCAGCGCGGTGCAGTTGGGCACGGCCTTCGCCGTCACCGCCGAATGCGACGCCGACCTCGCCTTCAAGCGGGTGCTGGCCCAGGCCAAGCCGGAGGACATCGTGGAGTTCGTCAGCGTGGCCGGCCTGCCCGCGCGCGCGGTGCGCACGCCCTGGCTCGACAAATACCTGCGCATCGAGCCCAAGCTCAAGGCCGTGGCCCACGTCAAGCGCAAGTGCAACCTGTCGTTCGACTGCCTGGCCCAGTGTGGCCTGCGCGACGGCAAAAGCGAGATCGGCCAGTTCTGCATCGACCAGCAACTGGGCCACGCCCTGGAGGGCGATGCCCAGCGCGGCCTGTTCTTCAGAGGGGCGGGGCGCCTGCCGTTCGGCGACGACATCCGACCGGTGGCCGACCTGCTGCGCTGGCTGCTGGCCGGGGTTCGTGACACCATGGGAGGTAACGCCGCCCTTGGAGCCGCCGCATGAACCGCGATCCCCTGACCCCCAGCCTGGCCTTGCCGCCGCAGGACATCAGCACCGATGTGCTGCGCGAGAAATACCTCAAACACGGCGAGGCCGACGCCGCCGCGCTGTTCGACCGCGTGGCCCACGCCTTGGCCTCGGTGGAGGCACCCGACAAGCAGGCGCACTTCGAGGCCCTGTTCCGCCGCAACCTCGATGCGGGCGCCATCGGCGCCGGGCGCATCATGAGCGCGGCCGGTGCCGGCATACAGGCCACGCTCATCAACTGCTTCGTGCAGCCCGTGGGCGACTGCATCCAGGGCCGCGACGAAGCCGGTTTTCCCGGCATCTACGAAGCCCTGCGCGAAGCCGCCGAAACCATGCGCCGGGGCGGTGGTGTGGGTTACGACTTCTCGCGCATCCGCCCGCGTGGCGCGCGCGTCAAGGGCACGGCCTCCACCGCCTCCGGCCCGTGCAGCTACATCAACGTGTTCGACCAGTCCTGCGCCACCGTGGAAAGCGCCGGTGCGCGGCGCGGCGCCCAAATGGGTGTGCTGCGCATAGACCACCCCGACGTGCTCGAATTCATCACCGCCAAACGCACGCCCGGGCGCTGGAACAACTTCAACGTGTCGGTGGGCGTGAGCGATGCCTTCATGCAGGCCGTGGCCAACGACCAGCCCTGGGACCTGGTGCACACCGCCCACCCTGGCGAAGCCTTGTGCGCCGCCGGAGCCCACCAGCGCGACGGCGGCCAGTGGGTCTACCGCAGCCTGCCCGCGCGCGAGCTGTGGGACACCATCATGCGTTCGGCCTACGACTTCGCCGAACCCGGCATCCTCTTCCTCGACCAGATCCAGCGCGACAACAACCTGCGCGCCATCGAGGCCATCACGGCGACGAATCCCTGCGGCGAACAGCCGCTGCCCCCCTACGGCTGCTGCGACCTCGGCCCGGTCATCCTCACGCGGTTTGTGCGCCACCCGTTTGGCCACGGCGGCTTGCCGGCCTTCGACTTTGCGGCCTTTGCCGAGAGCGTGGCCTTGCAGGTGCGGGCGCTGGACAACGTGCTGGACCTGACCCACTGGCCGCTGCCCGAGCAGGCGCGCGAGGCCCAGCTCAAGCGACGCATTGGCGTGGGCTTCACCGGCCTGGGCAACGCGCTCACGCTGCTGGGCCTGCGCTACGACGCGCCCGAGGGCCGGGCCATGGCGGCCCGCATCGCCGAGGCCATGCGCGATGCGGC
>CAYUAH010000214.1:0-5911 GCA_964442375.1 uncultured Hydrogenophaga sp.
GCAGCAGAACGCCGCGCTGGTCGAAGAGATGGCGGCGGCGGCCAGCAGCCTGCGCACCCAGGCCGACGACCTGGTGCAGACCGTGGCCGTGTTCAAGGTGAATGGTGACGTGGCCAGCGCCCGGCCCACACCCCGCCCCCGCGCGCCAGCACCGGCACCGCGCAAGCCCGCGCCCACGGCGCTGAGCCAGAAGACGCCCACGCGCCAGGCCGCGCCCTCCATGCCGGCACCGCGTGCGGCCGCAGCCGCGCCCCGCGTCGGTGTGTCCAAGCCCGACGCCGGTGGCGATTGGGAATCTTTTTGAGCATCGTCCCCAGCCAGCCCGGCACGGGGCGCCGTGACGCGCCCACCGACCCCGCATGACCAGCTACCCCCACCCCGCCCCACAGGCGACGGCGACATCGCGCCAGCGGCGCCGCGCCCTCATCACCTGCGTGCTCGCCGTGCTGCTGATGGCCGGCGCCGCCGCCCTGCCACCCTTTGCGCTGTTCGGGCACGCGCATGGCCAGATGCTCTCCGTCCACCTGCTGATGGAGCTGTTTTCCGTCATCGTCTCCCTGCTGGTGGTGTCCATCGCCTGGCACACACGTGACGAGACACACGCCCACCTGTCCAAAGCACTGATCTACGGCTTCACGGTGGTGGCCGGCGCCGATGTGATGCACGCCCTGTCCTACGACGGCATGCCGGACCTGATCAGTCCATCGAGCACGCCCAAGGCCATCTTCTTCTGGCTCATGGGCCGCAGCTTCGAGGTCCTCACGGTGTGGTGGCTCGCGTGCCGCGTGCGCACCGACGGCAGCAAGGGCCTGTGGCTGCTGTCGGGTGGGATCACCGTGCTCATCCTGACGGTGGTGGGCAGCTTCTACCTGGACGCCCTGCCCCAGACCTTCGTGGCGGGACAGGGCTTGACCCCTTTCAAAGTCCGCTACGAGTACGTGCTGAGCGCGGCCAACCTGCTCGCGGCCGCCTGGCTGTTCCACCAGAGCCGACGCGAACCGCAGACCCACACCTTGTGGCTGGGCACGGCCTGCTTCGTCATGGGCGTGGGTGAACTGGCCTTTGCCGGCTACACGGCACCCTCTGATTTTCTCAACCTCTTCGGCCACATCTACAAGGTGGTGGCCTTCGGCATCATCTACCACGTGACCTTCCACGTGGCGGTGCGCGAGCCCTATGCGCGGCTGGCGCAGACCGAGCGCCAGGTGCGGCAGCAGGAGCGACAGCTCGACACCATTCTGAGCAACATCCCGGTGGGGGTGTCGCAGATCGACGCCGACTTCCACTACCGCTACGTCAACGCGGTGCATGCCAACAACCTGGGCCACCCGATGGCCCACCTCATAGGCGCGCGCCTCGACAAGGTGTTGCCGCCCGATCTGATGGACCACGCCCGCCCACACATCCAGGCAGCGCTCAGTGGCCGCGACGTCGAATACACGGCCGCGTTCGTCAACGGCCGTGGCCGCCCGGTGCGGGTGGAAGTCAAGATGGTGCCGCAGCGCACCGACACCGGTGAGATCGTCGGCACCGTCGCCATCGTCAGCGACACCACCGAACAGGCCAAGACGCAGCAGCAATTGCTGGACTCGATGCGCGAGATCACGGAACTCAAGGCCGCGCTGGATGCGCACGCCATCGTGGCCGTGACCGATGCCAACGGGGTCATCACGCGGGTGAACGACAAGTTCTGCAGCATCTCCAAATACCCGCGCAGCGAACTGATTGGCCGCACCCACCAGCTGATCAACTCGGGGCACCATTCCAAGGCCTTCTTCGGCGAACTGTGGCACACCATTTCCAGCGGCGAGGTGTGGAACGGCGAGATCTGCAACCGCGCCAAGGACGGCTCGCTGTACTGGGTCCACACCACCATCGTGCCCTTCGTGGGGGCAGACGGCATTCCCGAGCAGTACATCGCCATCCGCGCCGACATCACCGAGCGCAAACGCGCCGAGGACGAGGCCCAGCGCATGGCCTTCTTCGACACCCTCACCGGCCTGCCTAACCGGCGCTTGATGGCCGAGCGCCTCAACCTGGCCCTCATGAACGCGTCGCGCAGCGGCGAGTACGGCGCGCTGGTGCTGCTGGACCTGGACCACTTCAAGGAAGTCAACGACACCCTGGGGCACTTCCAGGGCGACGAGCTGCTGCGCCAGGTGGCCATGCGCCTGCAACGCTGTGTGCGCCAGACCGACACCGTGGCCCGCCTGGGTGGCGACGAGTTCGTGCTGGTGCTCGGTGGTCTGGGCAGCGACGCCACCATGGCCACCGCGCGCGCCGGCGACCTGGGTGAAAAAGTGCGTGAGGCGCTGGCCGAGCGTTACCACTTCAACGGCCTGCAGGTGGACGTGACACCGAGCATTGGGGTGGTGATGTTCCACCGCGCCGACGAGTACGTGGACGAGCTGCTCAAGCAAGCCGACATGGCCCTCTACCGCGCCAAGGCGGCGGGCCGCAACCGGCTGGCCTTCTTCGACCCGGCGCTGCAGGACGAAGTCAATGCCCGCGCCACCTTGCTGCGCGACCTGCGTCAGGCCATGGAAGAACACGCATTCCAGGTGTTCTACCAACCCATCGTCGACACCAGTTGCCGGGTGTTGGGTGTGGAGGCGCTGCTGCGCTGGCCCCACCCGGAACGCGGCATGATTTCGCCAGCCGTGTTCATCCCGCTGGCCGAACAGACCGGCCTCATACAGGCCTTGGGCCAATGGGTGTTGACCACGGCCTGCCGCCAGTTGGTGGCCTGGCACAAGGACCCGCAACGCAGCCACTGGTCGGTGGCGGTGAATGTCAGCGCGCGGCAGTTCCGCGACGCCGACTTCGTGCAGCAAGTCATGTTTGCCATCCAGTCCACCGGCGTCAACGCCCAACTGCTGCGCCTGGAGCTGACCGAGAGCATGCTGCACAGCGACATCGACGAAACGATAGAGAAAATGAGCACGCTGCGCATGATCGGGGTGCGCTTTTCGCTCGACGATTTCGGCACCGGCTACTCCAGCCTGAGCTACCTCAAGCGCCTGCCGCTGGACCAGCTCAAGATCGACCAGTCCTTCGTGCGCGACGTGCTCAACGACCCCAACGACGCGGCCATCGCCTGCACCATCCTGTCGCTGGCCAAGAGCCTGGGGCTGGGTGTAGTGGCCGAAGGGGTGGAAACACCGGCGCAGCACACCTTTCTGCTGGAGCAGGGCTGCACGGCCTTCCAGGGCTACCTGTTCAGCCGCCCGGTGCCGGTGGATCAACTGGCGGACACGATCGCGCCGCCCATGCCGGCCTGACCGTGATGTCGGTGTCAGGCCAGCGTCTTGTAGACGCCGCAGCCAATGTAGACGTCGTCCACCTTGACCACGTAGGACATCTTGCTCTGCACCCGGCCCGAGGCGGGGTTGACGATGTCGTACTCGACCCAGCCCGGCCCTTCCTCGGCCTGGCGCACGATGCCGGCGATCAGCGCGTTGCCGTCGATGCCCGGCACGTCCTGCACGCGGGTGCCGACCTTGGCCGGGTTGCCGCCGAAGGCCACGTAGGTGCCATCGGCCGTGAGTGCGAAGACGTACATGTCGCGGTCGAAGAAGCCGCTGGCGCGGTCGGTCAGGCTGCGCAGGTAACTCTCCAGCGAGCCCGCGCCGCGCCGGTGCGCGTACGCACGCTCCACCAGCGCCATGGCCTCCTCGGCCACGCCCTGCAGCAGCTTGAAGCTGTTGATGGCCGAGGACAAGGACGCGGCCCGGGTTTCCAGGCTCTCCGATTGCCGCACCGCCACCTCCACCATCTGCGCGTTGCGCTGGGTGATGTCGTCGAGCTGCTTCACCGCTGTGGAGATTTCCTGCACGCTGGTGTTCTGCTCCGAGCTGGCGGTGGAAATCACCGAGATGTTGGTGGACACGCCGCGCGTGCCGCCCAGGATCTGTGTCATGCCCTCGCCGGCCTTGCGGATCTGGCCGACGCTGGTTTCGACCTGCGCCGACGAGGTCTGGATGAGGTTGCGGATCTCGCGCGCGCTTTCGCCCGAGCGCTGCGCCAGCGAACGCACCTCGCTGGCCACCACCGCAAAGCCCCGGCCGGCCTCGCCGGCCCGGGCGGCCTCAACGGCGGCGTTGAGCGCCAGGATGTTGGTCTGGAAGGCCAGGCCATCGATGACGCCAATGATCTCGTTCATGCGGTGCGCGCTGCGCTGTATGGCTTCCACCGAGCCCACGGCCGCCGTCATGGCCTGTGCGCCCGACTCGGCCACGCTGCGCACCTCGGCGGCCTGGCGGTCCACCTCCAGGGCCGTGCCGGCGTTCTGCTGCACGGTGGAAGCCAGCTCCTGCACACTGGCCGAGGTCTGTTCCAGGTTGGCCGCCTGCTGCTCCGTGCGCTCGGAGAGCTGGCGGTTCCCCGTCACCAGCTGCTTGCCGGCGTGGGCCACCAGGGCCGCGTCGCTGCCCACCGCCGCCACCATGGACGACACGTTGGCAATCATCTTCTGCAACAGCAGGGCCAGATCACCGATTTCGTCTTTGGCCCGCACCGACGCGGCCACGCGCAGGTTGCCGCTGGCCAGCTCGTTCATGGCGTAGCCCAGGCGCTTGAGGTCGATCATGAAGCTGCGGTAGACGCTGATGACGGTGTAGAGCAGCAGCACAAAGCCCACCACCATGAGCACGATCAGGAACAGGCGTTCGTTCAACAAGGCCCGCTCGCGCGCCGTCAGCTGGGCCTGCAAGCTTTCCATCATCGAAGCCTGCACCTTGAGCACCTGCTCGATGGCCTGCGAGCCGGCGGCAAAAAACGCGGCCGATTCGCCCCCGGCCGCATCGGGTGCAAAACGCGCGGCAGCCAGTTCGCCAAACGCTTTGGCAGTGTCCAGTGCCGGGTCGATGGCCAGCCCGGTCATGCCCGCTTTCACCAACAAAGCCAGCCCGTGCTGCTGATCGACCAGCATGTCACCCAACTGCTGCGCGCGCAGGCGCATGCCGGCCGCGCCCGCCAGGTCGGGCTCGTTCCGGGCCAGCAGGCCGGCGCCCGCACCCCGCATCTGCCCCAGCAGCTCAGTCAGCGGGATGGTGCGCACCACCACGCTCTCCATCAGCAAATAGGTTTGTGGCACCGGGTCGAACAGCAGCTGCGAAGCGTCGGCCGTGGTGTAGATGAAGCGCCTCAGATCAGCCACCAGCGTGGTGTGCAGGGCAAAGCTGGCGGCCACGGTGCCGGCGCGGCTCTCGGTGGGCAGGCGCTGCAGCCGTTCGTTGAGCGCGCGCCAGGGCGCCTGGATGTCGAACGCCTGGTTGCCGGCCACGCGCTGGTCGAGCGCGGCACGCGCGCGCGCCAGCTGCTCGCCGGTCTGGGCCAGGTCGGCCGCCACGCCGGCATTGCCCGACAGCAGCACGTTGGTCTGCCCGCGGTGTTTCTGCACCAGACTCAACACCTCCATGGCCGGGCGGATGTTGAGCACGCCTTCGATTTCGGCCTGGGTGGTCGCTATCTCTCGGTTCTCACGCAACACCAGCAGCACAGCCGCCACCAGCAGGGGCACCAGCAGCACGGTCGCCATGCCACCGAGCTTGACCGGGAAACGCGCCTTGCGGGCCAACAGAATGCCCAGTCGCCAGATACCCAGTTTTTCGTGGTTTGCGCTCATCGTGTCCCCGTTGTCGTGCGGCAGCACCAACCACCGGCGCCGCCTCGCAGGCAAGGCCGCCGATAGATTGTGAAATTTCACAAACTATACCGCCGCCACCCCCGGCGGGTACGGGGTCTTACCAGACCTGACAGCCCGCTTACCGCAAGGCCGCAAAGGCTGCCACGACCTCGGGCGGGGCCTGCACCAGCTCCACCAGCACGCCCTCGCCGGCGATGGGAAATTCGTCACTGGCCTTGGGGTGCAGGAAGGTGATGTCGAAACCCGCCGCACCCTTGCGGATGC
>CAYUAH010000215.1:0-5908 GCA_964442375.1 uncultured Hydrogenophaga sp.
TCGTCGATCAGCAGGCCCACGCACAGGCTCAGCGCCATCAGCGTGATCATGTTGATGGTGAAGCCGAACAGCTGCATGAACAGAAAGGTGCCGATCAGCGCGATGGGCAGCGCGAGACCGGTGATGACGGTGGAACGCCAGGAGTTGAGGAACAGGAAGACGATGAGCACCGTGAGCACGGCGCCCTCGATCAGCGTGCGGCGCACGTTGTCCACCGCGACCTTGATGGGGCGGGCGGCGTCGCCAATGGGCTCCAGCCGCACGCCGGCAGGCAACTGCGTGCGCAGTTCGGCCAGGGCGGCGTTGAGCCCTTCGGTCACGCCGATGGTGTTTTCGTCCTGCGCCTTCTGCACCTGCAGCAGCAGGGTGCGTTGGCCGTTGTAAAGGGCCAGACTTTCCACGTCGTTGGTGCCGTCCACCACCTGGGCCACCTGGCGCAGATACACCGGCTGGCCGTTTCGGCGGGCCAAGATGATGCGTTCGAAGTCCTGAGGCCGCGCCATGCGCGCCTGCACCTGCACCACACGCTCCTGCTCGCGCGACTTGAGTGCGCCCACGGGCAGATCCTGGTTCTCGCTGCGCACCGCGTTCACCACCTGCTCGGGGGTGATGCCCATCGCTTCCATGGCCGATGGGATGAGCTCGATGTTGATGGCGCGCTGGGTGCCTCCCACCAGCGTGACCGAACCCACGCCGCGCACGTTTTCGAGCCGCTTCTTGAGCGCCTGGTCAGCCCAGTTGGTGAGCTCTGCGGCCGTTGGGCCATTCGGTTCCGGCAGAACGGCCACCGACCAGACCGCGCGGCTGGACGGATCGAAACGCAGCACGCGGGGTTCTTCCACCTCGTCGCGCAGCAGGGGCTTGAGCAGGGCGATCTTCTCGCGCACGTCCTCGGCCGCTTTTCGGCCATCGATGTGCAGCTGGAATTCGATGATGACGACCGACTGGTTCTCGTAGCTGCGCGAGGTCAGCTTGTTGATGCCGGCGATGGCATTGACCGATTCCTCGACCTTTTTGGTGACCTCGGACTCGACGATCTCGGGCGAGGCGCCGGGGTAGGTGGTGGTGACCACCACCACGGGGAAGTCGATGTTGGGGAACTGATCGACCTGCAGTCGCTGGTAGGAGAAGGCCCCCAGCACCACGAAGGCGAGCATGACCATGGTCGCGAAGACCGGGTTGCGCAGCGAGACCTGGGTGAACCACATGGTGGGCGTCCAGGCTTATTGCGGTTTGCTGGCGAGGCCGACGGCGGTGCCCTCGCGCAGCGCACCCACGCCCACGCGCAAGACCTGGTCGCCGGCGCTCAGCGGCGCCACCGCCACCCAGTCTTCGTCTGACACACGACCGCGCGCGCCCAGCGTCACGGTCTGGTGCGCCACCTTGCCATCGCGCACGAGCTGCAGGTAGGGCTGGGGTTTGTCGGTGCGCACGGCCGACAGCGGCACGGCCACGCCTTGCATCTGACCGGTGCGCAGCGTGCCCTGGGCAAACAGGCCCTGGCGCAGGCCCTCGGGCTTGTCGAGCTGCAGGTAGGCCAGCACGCTGCGGCTGCCGGCCTGAGCCGTGGGGTTGACGCGCACCACGGTGGCGGGCACACGCAGGGAGGCGCCTTCGATTTGCAACACGGCCTTCTGGCCCACGCGCACGGCCAGGGCATCGCTGGGCGCGAGTGCGGCTTCAAGCTCCAGCGCCGTCAGGTCAACGATTTCGACGATGCGGGTGTCCAGCGCCACACGTTCGCCGTTCTGCACCAGCCGGGCTGCCACCTGGCCGCTGATGGGGGCGCGCAGTTCGGTGTCGGCCAGGCCCTTTTTGGCGATGTCCAGCGCGGCCAGTGCCGCCTTGTGGCTGGCCTGGGCGGCGTCCAGGTTGGCCAGCGAGGTGTCGAGTGCGGTGCGCGAAATGAAGCCCTGGTTCACCAGCGCCTGGTTGTTGTCGCGCTGGCGTTGGGCAATGGCCACCTGGGCCTGCGCGGCCTCGGCTTGCTCGCTCGCCTGTCGAACACGGGCCAGGCCCTCGGTGTTGTCTGTGCGTGCGATGACCTGACCGGCGCGCACGCTGTCGCCTTCGCGCACGGACAGGCCTTGCAGTTCGCCTGCCACCTTGGCTTTCACGGCGGCGCTGCGCACGGCCTTGAGCGGGCCCGACAAGGCCACGCCGGTCGCCATCTCGGTGTGCTGCGCCACCAGCACGTCGCCGGTGGCCAGGACCAGCACGGCGTTGGTGCGCAAAGCCTGGACCGCTTGCGTGGCCGCCGCCTGCTGGGTTTTGCGGGCGTTCAGCGCGCGTGCCACGCCCAGGGCCACCGCCAGCAGCAGCGCGCCCCACAACAACCAGGTGAGCCAGCGTTTCATGTCGAAGTTGTCCGTGTCGGGGGCTTGAGCAGGCCGTGGGTCAGGATGTCGGCCTGCGCCAGGATGAAGGCACGCGGGTCCAGCGTGGGCTGAACCGCGCAGCAGGGGCCGAGCGAGTGTTTCCACATGGTCAGAAAGATCATGGGCGCGATGATGCTGTGGCAGGCGCTGTCCAGATCGATGTCGCGCACCTCGCCGCGCGCCACGCCGCGCTCCAGGATGCGGCGCACCAGCGCGTTGCCGGGCTCGATCACTTCCTGGGTGTAGAAGGCGGCGATTTCGGGGAAAGAGCCGGCTTCGCTCATCACCAGCTTGGTGATGCCCGACGCCCGGGTGTTGCCGATGCGCTCCCACCAGCGCAGCATGCATTCGCGCACCAGCTCGGAGGTGTCACCCGCAAAGCTTTCGAGCTCGGCGTTCCACTCGTCGAAGCGCCCGGTGATGGCTTCACGCACCACCGCCTTGAACAGATCGACCTTGCTGGGAAAGTACAGAAACAGCGTGCCTTTGGACACGCCGGCGCGGGAGGCCACTTCCTCCACCCGGGTGGCGGCAAAACCCTTTTCCACAAAGAGGTCCAGCGCCGCGTCCAGCAGCTCGCCCGGGCGCGCCTCCTTGCGCCGCTCGCGCTTGTGGCGCGGCTCGGCCTCTGGTGTCTGCGTGTCGTGGGTGAAGGAGGGCATTGTTACTGACCAATTGGTTATTAACTATAGCGCATGCCGCCGCCCCTTGGGTAAATCGCGGGTAAATCCGGGTGGCGCGGCGGCGTCAAAAGTTGTTTTGCCGTCGCAGGTAACATCGCCGCCGTGAATGTCGCAAGCCCCCAACCCGTCCTGGTCTCGCTGACGCCCGTGGTGCTGCTCATCGCGCTGGGCTTCATCGCCGGCCGCCTGCAGTGGATACGTGACAGCGCCGTGCGCGATCTGTCCAACCTGGTGTTCCTGGTGCTGATCCCGGCCCTGTTGTTCCGCACCATGAGTTCGGTGCGGGTGGAGCAGCTCGACACCCTGCCCTTGCTGGTGTACTTCAGCGCCGCGCTGGGTCTGTTTTTTGTGCTGCTGGCCTTGCAGGGCTTTCACCGGCGAGCGGTGGCCCTGGCCTTGGCGGGCGTGTTTTCCAACACCGTGATGATTGGCATCCCGCTGGTGGAGCTGGCTTACGGCAAGGCCGGCCTGGTGACCCTGCTGACCCTGATTTCGGTGCACGCGCTGGTGCTGCTGACTGTGATCACCATCGTGTTCGAACTGGTGGTGGCGCGCGAGGCGCGGGCCTTGGGCGAGGGCGCATCGTCGATCTGGGCCAGTGTGGGTGCGGCCATCAAAAGCACGCTCATCCACCCCATCCCGCTGCCCATCCTGTGTGGCTTATTGTTTGCCCAGACCGGCTGGGGCTTGCCGGTGGTGGTGGACAAACCGCTTCAACTGCTGGCCAACGCCTTTGGTCCCATCGCGCTGCTGCTGGTGGGCGTGACCATGGCGCGCACCCGCGTGGCCGGCCTGTGGCGCGATACGCTGTGGGTCACGACCCTGAAGAACCTGGCGCTGCCGGCCTGCGTGGCCGCCAGCGGCTGGCTGTGGGGCTTGCAAGGCCTGCCGTGGACGGTGATGGTGGTGGCGGCCGCCTTGCCGGTGGGGGCCAACGTGTTCCTGTTTGCCCAGCGCTACCGGGTGGCCGAGGACGTGGTGACCGCCAGCGTGGGCGTGTCCACGGCGGCTGGCCTGTTCACGCTGAGTGCCGTCGTGTGGCTCGTATCCTGAGTGTTGCCGGGAGTTGCCATGATCGCTTTTTTCCAGTCGCTTCCCGTGTCGCTGCAGACCATTGGTCTGCTGGTGGCGTCCAACGTGTTCATGACATTTGCCTGGTACGGCCACCTGCGCAGCCACGCCGCCTCCCCCTGGCTGGTGGCCGCGTTGGTGAGCTGGGGCATTGCCTTGTTCGAGTACCTGCTGCAGGTGCCGGCCAATCGCATTGGCCACACCCAGTTCAGCGTCGCCCAACTCAAGATCTTGCAGGAGGTGATCACGCTCAGCGTGTTCGTGCCTTTTGCGGTGTTCTACATGAAAGAGCCGCTCAAGCTCGACTTCCTGTGGGCCGCGCTGTGCATGGTGGGCGCGGTGTACTTCATGTTCCGCAGCAACTGATCACTGGCTTATTTTTCGCGCTTCCTCAACTTGGTATTCGAAGTAGTGCTGGAAGCTGAAGGCCAGGCTGGCCATGAGTGACCCGGCTCCCACCAGCAACGCAATCACGATGGCCATGATGGTCAGACCCTGGGTGTTGCCGGCGTTGCTCTCGGGTGAGGTGCTGTAACGCGCATTCCAGCGAGCACGGTCGGTGAGGGCGTACACGATGGCGGTGAGGCAGGTGCTGGCCACGGTGAAGCCCAGCAGCGGGATCAGCACCCACGACAGCTTGTCGTCCTGCCCCAGCGCCTGCAGGCGCTCCACGCCCCACAGGCCCAGCGCGGTGGGCAACGGGTACAGCCAGCCCAGCGTGTCGCCCAGGCCCTTGAGGTAGAAACGGTGCAGGCCCAGCGGGCCGCCCAGCAGCGCCAGCCAGGCGGCCACGGTTTTGTTTTTGTTACGCATGGCGTGATTATTCAGGACGCGTGCTGTCGCCTTCGCCCAGGCTTTTTTCCATCAGCACGATGTCCAGCCAGCGGTCGAACTTCCAGCCGCAGGACTTGACGATGCCCACCCGCTCAAAGCCCAGCGCCGTGTGCACGCCCACGGAGCCTGCGTTGGCCGAGTCGCCGATGACGGCCATCACCTTGCGCACGCCGCCGGCTTGCAGCTTGGCCAGCAGCTCGGCCAGCAGCGCGCGGCCCAGGCCCTTGCCAGCCGCTTCGGGTGCGAGGTAAATCGAATCCTCGACCGAAAAACGGTAAGCGGGGCGGGGCTTGAACCAATTGCCATAGGCGAAGCCGATGACATGGCCGCCGTCTTCCAGCACCAGCCACGGCAAGCCCTTGGAGAGCACGTCGGCGCGGCGGCTGGCCATGTCGGTCTCATTCGGGGGCGTGGTCTCGAAGGTGCCGGTGCCGTGTTGCACATGGTGGCCGTAGATGCGGGTGATGGCGGCGACGTCGTGGTCGGTGCTCGGGCGGATCAGGGGCATGGTGGGCGAGGCAGTGGGTCGGTATGGCGCAAAACGCCGGCGAAGGCTATAATCGCGGGCTTTGCGGCGTTTCGCTGACCGGGTGGTCAGTCGTGTGTCTCAAGCGTTGCAAAATTTTGCGGTGCCGGTCGGTTTTTCAAAAGCCACCACCGTCACCACCACCCGAAGGATAAATCATGGTCGTCATTCGACTCTCCCGCGGCGGCGCCAAGGCCCGTCCGTTCTACAGCATCGTCGTGGCCGACAAGCGCGACCGCCGCGATGGCCGCTTCATCGAGCGCATCGGTTTCTACAACCCCCTGGCCAAGGGCGGTGAAGAGCCCCTGCGCATCGCTCAAGATCGCCTGACCTACTGGACCGGCGTGGGCGCACAAGCCTCCGACACCGTGGCCCGCCTGGTCAAGCAACACGCTGCCAAGGCCGCTGCCTGATCG
>CAYUAH010000216.1:0-5886 GCA_964442375.1 uncultured Hydrogenophaga sp.
GCGGCTGGCTCTTTATGTAGCCCGAATGCGATAGCGTGACCACCATGTCGGTGGGCGTGATCAGGTCTTCGGTGCTGAGGTCCTGGGCGCTGTGCTCGATCAGGCTGCGGCGCGCGCCCAGCTTGGTCTGGCCGAACTCCTTGCGGATGTCGCTCAGCTCGTCGCCAATGATGGTGGAGACGCGCTCGGGCTTGGCCAGAATGTCCAGCAGGTCATCGATCTCGGCCATCACCTCTTTGTATTCGGCGACGATCTTGTCCTGTTCCAGGCCGGTCAGGCGCTGCAGGCGCATCTGCAGGATTTCCTGCGCCTGCGTGTCGGACAGTCGGTACAGGCCATCGCCCTGCATGCCAAAGCTGCGGTCCAGGCTTTCGGGGCGGTAGTCGTCGGCGTTCACCGTGCCACCGTCGGCCTTGGCGCGGGTCAGCATCTCGCGCACCAGCTGGCTGTCCCAGGCGCGGGTCATCAGCTCGGCCTTGGCCACCGGCGGGGTGGGGCTCTCGCGGATGATGCGGATGAACTCGTCGATGTTGGCCAGCGCCACCGCCAGGCCTTCCAGCACGTGGCCGCGGTCGCGCGCCTTGCGCAGGTTGAACACCGTGCGGCGTGTCACCACTTCGCGGCGGTGCTGCAGGAAGATGTCGATCAGGTCCTTCAGGTTGCACAGCTTGGGCTGGCCGTCCACCAGCGCCACCATGTTCATGCCGAAGGTGTCCTGCAGCTGCGTCTGCTTGTACAGGTTGTTCAGCACCACCTCGGGCACTTCGCCGCGTTTCAGCTCGATCACCACCCGCATGCCGTCCTTGTCGGACTCGTCCTGGATGTGGCTGATGCCTTCGATCTTCTTCTCGTGTACCAGCTCGGCAATGCGCTCCAGCAGCGTCTTCTTGTTCACTTGGTACGGAATTTCATCGACGATGATGGCCTGGCGCTGGCCCTTGTCGATGTCCTCGAAGTGGCACTTGGCGCGCATCACCACCCGGCCACGGCCGGTGCGGTAGCCGTCTTTCACGCCATTGATGCCGTAGATGATGCCGGCGGTGGGGAAGTCGGGCGCCGGGATGATCTCCATCAGGTCGTCGATGCTGGCGTCCGGGTGCTTGAGCAGGTGCAGGCAGGCGTCCACCACCTCGTTGAGGTTTTGCGGCGGGATGTTGGTGGCCATGCCCACCGCGATGCCGGCCGAGCCGTTGACCAGCAGGTTGGGCAGGCGCGTGGGCAGCACCAGCGGTTCTTTTTCGCTGCCGTCGTAGTTGGGCCCGAAATCGACGGTTTCCTTGTCGATGTCGGCCAGCATTTCGTGCGCGATTTTGGCCAGGCGGATTTCGGTGTATCGCATGGCGGCGGCGCTGTCGCCGTCCACCGAGCCGAAGTTGCCCTGACCGTCCACCAGCATGTGGCGCAGCGAAAAGTCCTGCGCCATGCGCACGATGGTGTCGTAGACCGCGCTGTCGCCGTGCGGGTGGTATTTACCGATGACGTCACCGACGATACGCGCCGACTTCTTGTACGGCCGGTTCCAGTCGTTGTTGAGCTCATGCATCGCGAACAGCACCCGGCGATGCACCGGCTTCAAGCCGTCGCGCGCATCGGGCAGGGCTCGGCCCACGATCACGCTCATGGCGTAATCGAGGTAGCTGCGCCGCATTTCCTCTTCTAGACTGATGGGCAGGGTTTCTTTGGCGAACTGGGTCATAACAGGCAAGCTGGGTGTGCGGGCGCAATCCACCATTCTAGTTGGGCCGCCGCTGGCGCTTCGGCCGCGTGCCGGCGCGCATCACTGTGGTGCATCCGCAACATTTTGCGCACATCAATCCTCAAGTAAGTTTCGCGCCCCTTGGCATTGCGGCGTGCGTGTTGGGCCTTGTGGCAAAATAAAACGCAACGTTTTTAGTGGTGGTCACTTCAAGCGTCGTCATTCATCGCAGAAGCCCTGCGCCTTCAATCAGAGGAAAACATGCAAAAACTGAACAAAGTGGCAATGCTGTTCGCAACGGCTGCGCTGGCAACTGCCGCAGGTGCACAGACCGTCGACAACTGGCGCAACGGCACCAGCGAGCTGGTGTGGAAGAACGGCACGAACGAACTGTGCTGGCGCGATGCCAGCTGGACCCCGGCCACCGCTGCTCAAGGTTGCGACGGCGCCATCGTGCCTGCTGCTCCCGCTGCGGCTCCTGCTGCTGCTCCCGCTCCTGCTCCTGCCGCTGCCCCGGCTGCCCGTCCCGCTGCTGCTGCTCCCGCTGCCGCTGCCGCTGCTCCTGCCGCTGCATCCAAGGTGACCTACGCTGCCGACGCGTTCTTCGACTTCGACAAGGCTGTTCTGAAGCCCGAAGGCAAGGCCAAGCTGGACGATCTGGTGGGCAAGGTCAAGGGCATCAACCTGGAAGTCATCATCGCCGTGGGTCACACCGACTCCGTGGGCGCTGACGCCTACAACCAGAAGCTGTCGGTCAAGCGCGCTGAAGCTGTGAAGGCCTACCTGGTCTCCAAGGGCATCGAAACCAACCGCGTCTACACCGAAGGCAAGGGCGAAGCCCAGCCCGTGGCCGACAACAAGACCAAAGAAGGCCGTGCGAAGAACCGTCGCGTGGAAATCGAAGTGGTCGGCACCCGCGCCAACAAGTAATCCTTCCGGATTGCCCAAAAAAACCGCGCCATGGCGCGGTTTTTTTTCGCCCGCAGGGATAATTTCTCCATGAACTCATCTGTGAACGCCGACCCGGCCGAACTGGCCAAATTCTCCGACCTGGCCCACCGCTGGTGGGATCCCGAGAGCGAATTCCGCCCGCTGCACCAGATCAACCCGCTGCGCCTGGCCTGGATCGAGCAGCTGGCCGGTGGCCTGGCCGGCAAACAGGTGCTGGACGTCGGTTGTGGCGGCGGCATCCTGGCCGATTCGATGGCACGCAAAGGCGCCGAGGTGCTGGGCATCGACCTGGCCTCCAAGGCCTTGCGTGTGGCGCAATTGCACGCGCTGGAGGCGCAGACCAGCGGCGTCACCTACCGCGAGGTGGCGGCCGAAGCGTTGGCCGCCGAGAGCCCGGCGCGCTTCGATGTCGTGACCTGCATGGAGATGCTGGAGCACGTGCCCGACCCGGCCTCGGTGGTGGCGGCCTGCAGCACCCTCGTCAAACCCGGTGGCTGGGTGTTTTTCTCCACACTCAACCGCAACCCCAAGGCCTTTCTGTTGGCCATCGTTGGCGCGGAATACGTGCTCAACCTGCTGCCGCGTGGCACCCACGAGTACGCCAAATTCATCCGCCCGAGCGAACTGGCTGCCTACTGCCGCCGCGCCGATCTCACGCTCGAACACAGCAAGGGCATGGCCTACAACCCGTTGACCCGCCGCTACTGGCTCAACCAGGACACCAGCGTCAACTATCTTCTGGCCACCCGCAAGGTGGCTGCGTGAGCCGGTTTGCCGCCGTGCGGGCGGTGTTGTTCGATCTGGACGGCACCCTGATCGACAGCGCGCCCGACCTGGGCGCCGCCGCCGACCAGATGCGTGTGGCGCGAGGTTTGCCGTCTCTGCCGCTGGAAAACTACCGCCACATGGCCGGTGCTGGTGCGCGTGGCATGCTGAGTGTGGCGTTCGGAATGACCACAGATCATCCCGAATACGCTGGCCTGCGCGACGAGTTTTTTAGGCACTACGAAGCCCGCATGACCCAGCTGACACGCGCCTTCGACGAGGTGCCCGACCTGCTGGCGGCCCTGCAAGCCGCCGGCCTGCCCTGGGGTGTGGTCACCAACAAGGCGCAACGCTTCACATTGCCCCTCACGGCGGCCATGCCCTTGTTCGGCAACGCCCGCGCCGTGGTGTGCGGCGACAGCACGCCCCACCCCAAACCCCACCCCGCGCCCCTGCTTGAAGCCGCTCGTCGCCTGGGCTTGGATGCCGCCGACTGCATCTACGTGGGCGACGACGAACGCGACATCCAGGCCGGACGCGCCGCCGGCATGCCCACCGTTGCCGCGCGCTACGGTTACCTGGGCGTTCAGACCGATGTGAGCGCCTGGAACGCCGATGCCATCATCGACAGCCCGGGTGCCCTCTTGAAATTGCTGGGCATGCCTTAAACTACGGGGTCCAGGGGCTGCACTGGTTTCGACGTGGGTTCGGACGCGCAGCAGGGCATGTCGAGGTTCTGTCACCTCGTTAATCAGCAGAAAAAATCCAACTGCAAACGACGAACGTTTCGCACTCGCCGCTTAATTGCGCGTGAGCCTCGCAACAGCAAGCCAATAGGCTGGGCAAGGGTTGTGGTGCCGCAAGGCAACACGGTCCAGGCTGCGGGGTAATCTTATTTGGCTGGATCGGCGTCGGGCAACTTGGCGCAGGTCGAGACTCAAGGTTGCTGGCGTCTTGATCAGCGTGCCACTGCGCGGTTCAAGAAGCGAGACCCAAATCAGACGGCTACACATGTAGAACTGCTCGAAAAAGGCTTGCGGACGGGGGTTCAAATCCCCCCAGCTCCACCAAACCAACCGATAAAGGCCGCTAGGAACATACTCCTGGCGGCCTTTTTCTTTGGAAAATCAAGGGTTTACGGTGCAATGACTGGCAGGGGCAGACATTGACAGGCACGGCAGATGTGGGGAACATTGGGGGGAACAGACCCGTGATTTTTCCCACATGTGGGGCACAAGCCCCAAAAAGTGGGGGAACAACTGAACCGAGGCCCCCATGCTGACCGATCCCGAATGCAAGAACGCCACCTGCCCACCGGGTAAGCCACGCGAGCGCCTGACCGATTCCGCTGGCCTGTACCTTGAGGTGAGCCCCAGCGGTTCAAAGCGGTGGTTCTGGAAATACCGCAAGGGGGCAAGCGATACCCGGATGGCGCTGGGCAGCTACCCCGATGTAAGCCTGACAGCCGCACGGCGGGCAAGGGACGCCGCACGAATCAAGCGGGCTGAAGGGGTGGACCCGGTGCAGGCGCGCAAGCTGGAAAAGCTCAAAGGCAAGCGGGCAGATGGCGACACCTTCAAGGCCGTGGCCCTGGAATGGCACGAGAAACAGTTGGACGGCTGGAGCCCCAGCCACGCCGAACGCACCAAACGCCAGTTGGAGCGCGATCTGTTCCCCTGGATAGGTGAGCGGCCCATTGCTCACATCGAGCCGATGGAACTCCTGGCTGTGTTGCAAAAGGTGGAGGAGCGCGGGGCACTGGAAACGGCAGACCGTGCCCTGATGTTGGCGCGGCAGGTGTGGGAATACTGGTTGCCCACTGCCGACAAGGCACAGCGTAATATCACCGAGGGCCTGAAAAAGCGCCTGACACCGTACCGAGGTAAGAACTTTCCCGCCATCGTGGAGCCTCAGCGTTTCGGTGAACTGTTGCGCGCCATGAGGGCCTACAAGGGCGGCATGATCGTTCGCGCGGCGCTGTTGCTGGCCCCGATCCTGTATCAACGCCCTGGCAACCTGCGAATGATGGAGTGGGCCGAACTGGACCTAGACGGGGCACTGTGGACCATCCCGAGCGCGAAGATGAAGCGCACCAAACAGGAAAAGGAACAGGGCGAACCCCATGTAGTGCCTCTGCCCACCCAGGCGGTGGCCATCCTGCGCGAGATGCACCACCTGACCGGCGGTGGCCGCTACGTGTTTCCTGGCCAGCGGGACCATGATCGGCCCATGTCGGATAACTCCGTTCGTAGCGCCTTGTACGGGCTGGGAGTGGGCAAGGAACAAAGCTGGCACGGCTTCAGGGCTAGCGCGCGCACGATGCTGGTTGACCAGTTGGACCTTGATCCACTGGCGATTGAAGCCAACTTGGCCCACGCCGTGAAGGACTCCAACGGGCGCAGCTACAACCGCACCAAGTACCTAGCTGTTGAGTTGCAATAGGTTGTTCCCACCGAGGCGGGAAGCTGGAGGGC
>CAYUAH010000217.1:0-5862 GCA_964442375.1 uncultured Hydrogenophaga sp.
ACGCCGACCGCGTCAAGGCCAAGATGCTCAAGGGTTTTGCCCAGATCACCGGCATACGTGCCGAACCCGGCCACGCCGTCACCCACCTGTGGCGCTACGCCCAGACCCAACAGCCGCTGGGCCAGTCTTTCCTGTGGGACGGTGAGGCCGGCATCGGCCTGTGTGGCGACTGGTGCCTGGGGCACCGGGTCGAGAACGCGTTTGTGTCGGGCCTTGAACTGGCTTTGAACGTCGCTTGACCCGCAGCTATATCGGCAGGTTCGCGCCTTCGCCCACGGGGCCACTGCATGCCGGGTCGCTCGTTGCCGCACTCGCCAGTTGGCTCGATGCACGGGCCCACGGCGGCACCTGGCTGGTGCGCATCGAAGACGTGGACACGCCGCGCTGCGTGCCCGGCGCCGACACCCTGATCCTGCAGCAGCTCGCCGCCTGCGGCCTGGTGCGCGACGGGCCAGTGAGCTGGCAATCGCAACGTGGCGACGCCTACCGGCAGGCGCTCGACAGCCTGTTGGCGCGGCAGTTGGCCTACCCCTGTGCCTGTTCGCGCAAGGACATCGCTGCCGCGTTGGCCAACCGCACCCAACCCCGGCACCGCGAACTCGTCTACCCCGGCACCTGCCGGCCTGAACACGGTGGCTTGCAGGGGCGCCCTGCGCGCGCCTGGCGTTTTCTGATCGAAGCCAGGCAGGCACCGGTGTGTTGGACCGACCGCCGCCTGGGCGCGCAGCAGCAGGATGTGGCCAAAGAGGTGGGCGACTTCGTGCTCCTGCGCGCCGACGGCCTGTGGGCCTACCAACTGGCGGTGGTGGTGGACGACGCCGCGCAGGGCATCACCCACGTGGTGCGTGGGGCCGACCTGGCGGACAACACGCCAAGGCAAATGCTGCTGCAGGCGGCCTTGGGCCTGCCGACACCGACCTACCAACACACGCCGCTGGTGCTGGCGGCCGATGGGCAGAAACTGAGCAAGCAGACCGGCGCCGCCGCCCTCGACCTGAACGACCCATTGGCGACCCTGAACCTCGCGGCCCAGGTGTTGGACCTGCCTCCTGCCGCTGGCAGCGTGGCCGCGGCCTTGGCGGCCTGGACCAAACAATGGGCAAGCGCTTGGGCTCAGGCCGGCCCCCGATAGAATCGGTGCCCCAAACAGGCCCCCCATGACCGACACCCCAGACCCCAGCGACGCCACCACCCCGTTCCGGCGCGTCATCAAAAGCTATGTGCTGCGCGCCGGCCGCACCGGCCCCGGCCAACAGCGCGCCTACGAGCAGTTCGGCCCGCGTTTTCTGCTGCCCTACCGGCCCGAGCCGCTGGACACCACCGCCGCCTTCGGCCGCAGCGCGCCGCTGATCATGGAAATCGGCTTTGGCATGGGCGGCGCCACTGCCCACATTGCGCAGGTGCGCCCCGACGACAATTTTCTGTGCTGCGAGGTGCACGAGCCCGGCGTCGGCGCCCTGCTCAAGCTCTGTGGTGAACAAGGCATAGAGAACATCCGCATCTTCCGCCACGACGCGGTGGAGGTGCTGGACCACATGCTGCCCGAACAAAGCCTGGACGGTGTGCACATCTTCTTCCCCGATCCCTGGCACAAGACCCGCCACCACAAGCGCCGCCTGATCCAGGGGCCGTTTGTGCAGCGCCTGGCGCGCCACCTCAAGCCCGGCGGCTACCTGCACCTGGCCACCGATTGGGAACCCTATGCGCAGCAGATGCTGGAGGTGTTGAGCGCCGAGCCCCTGCTCGTCAACACGGTGACCGACTATGCACCCAAGCCGGCCTACCGGCCGCTGACCAAGTTCGAGAACCGCGGCCTCAAGCTGGGCCACGGCGTGTGGGACCTGGTCTTCACACGTCGCTGAAACTCAGGTGCTGAAGGCGACGCGGTTGCGCCCGCCCAGCTTGGCCTCATAGAGCAAGGCATCGGCGCGCGCCAGCAGGGCAGCGCTGTCGTCCCCCTCCCGGCAACTGGTGACGCCAAAGCTGGAGGTGATGCCCAGGCGCAGCCCGCCCTCGACCTCGATCACCTCGGCCGCGACGCGCTCGCGCAGGCGCTCGGCCGTGGCCACGGCCGATTCGAGCGGAGTCTCGGGCAGCACCACCAGGAATTCCTCGCCACCGTAACGGGCGATCCAGTCGACGCCGCCGCGCAACTGCTCGCGCACGCTGGCGGCCATGTGGCGCAGCACCACGTCGCCCGCCGGGTGGCCGTGGCTGTCGTTGATCTGCTTGAAGTGGTCCAGGTCCACAAACAGCACCGACAGCTCGCGCCCGTAGCGGTGCGCACGCTCCACCTCGGAGGGCAGGCGCTCATCGATGCTGCGCCGGTTGTAGGCGCCGGTCAGGGCGTCGGTCATGGACAGGCGGTGGATTTCCTCGACCAGCTGCTCCAGCTGCTCGGTGCGCTCGGCCACCAGACCATCGAGGTTGGCGATGTGGCCACGCAACCCCGCCTGCAGCTTGCCGAATCCGTCGGCCAGCACGTCGATCTCATCGACCCGGTCGCCGCGCCGCGAACGCGCGATGCGCAGTGGCGTGGTCAGTTGCTCGGGCGTGAGCTCGGAGGCAAAACGCGCCATGCTCTCCAGCGGCCTTTGCAGCTCGCGGCGCAGCATCACCGCAATCAGCACACACAGGGCCGTGACCAGCACGCCATAACCCAGCAGCATCTGCAAGGCGTTGCGCCAGACCACGGCGCGCAGGTGGGCCGGGTCGGGCACCAGCTCCAGCCGCCCCACCGGCGGGCCGCCGCGTGGCGCGGCGATGTCCACGGCGTGCACGTGCGCGGCATCGGCCAACTCGCTTTCGCCAGCCTCGAACACCTGGCCGGTCGCGGCCTGCACGCGCACATGGCCGATCTCCGGCCAGTTGGCAATCGCCTGCACCTGCAACGACACCGCCGTGGGTTCGACGTCCCACAAGGCCACGCCCAGCAGGGGCACGTGGGTGCTTCCCAGGAGCTCCACCACCTCCGCCAGACGCTGGCGGTGCTGGTACCACAACGCGGCGGTCTGCAGGGCCAGCACCACCGCCATGCACAAGGCCGAAAGCACGACGATGCGCCGGATGAGCCGGGCCGCGATGGGGCGGAACTTGGGGGAATCGGTCATCGCACGAGGATCAGCGCAACAGCTGTTCGAAACCGAACTCGTAGCGTGTCGTGCGCGGGTTCAACACCTTGCTGTAGCGGCGGTAGTCCACCGGTTCGGCGCGCTCGCCAAAACGCGCCAGAAAGATATCGGCCGTGCGCTCGTTGAACAGGGTGAACATGGAGCGCTCCAGCGCCAGACCTTCGTCGGCGAAGTCGCGTCCACGGTGGTGGTCGTGGATCATCACCAACGCCCAGGCGCCGGTGATGAAGTGTCCGCCCGCCAGCGCGCTCAGCCGGCCGGACTTGAGCGAGGCCATGGCCTCGCCCGAGGTGTTGATGCCGCTGAACCAGGCGTTTTTGCCCGGCACGCCGCCACGCTGCTCCCAGGCGGCCATGGCGCCAAACGCCATCAAATCGTTGCCCGCCCACACCAGGCGCGCCTGCGGGTGGCGCTGCCACAACCAGGCGGCCTGTTCGGCAGCCTTCTCGCGCGACCAGTCGGCATAGACCTCCTGCGCGATCACCACATCGCCGGCCTCGCGCACCGCACGGCGCATGCCCTCGTTGCGCAGCGCCGAGGAGGTCGTCGTGCGGTCGCCGGCCATCACCAGCAGATGCAGTTTGCCATCGGGCGCGTGGGCCTTGGCGGCGCGACCCTTTTCAATGAGCGCGCGCGCGGTGAGGTAGCCCGCGTCCTCGGCGCGCGGCTCCAGCGCGCCTATCCAGTGCTTGAAGCGCTCGCGCGGCTGACCGGCGCCGGAGGGACCGTCGACCGGCGGCTTGCTGAAAGCCAGAAAACACCGGATGCCACTGCCTTCGAAAATGCGCAGCAATTCGGCACCGGTACCGTAATCGTTGGAAAACACCACGTAGTCGGGCCGCTGCGCGGGCGGGCGCTCCACCAGTTCACGCGCGAACTCGAAGGCGCGCAGGTGCTCGCGCTCGGCATAGAGCACCTCCAGCGACTGCCCCAGGCTGCGCGCGGCCACCTCCATCGACTGGGCAGCCGCCGCCCAGTAGGCTTCGTTCTTCTTGCCAGGGTTGATGAAGGCCACCTTCTGCGCCCACACCGTCTGCGCCCACAAGGCCAGCCACATCACCCCCACGCAACCCAGTGCAAATCTCATTTTTTTCATTCTTCTTGCCCAACGCACCACTTTGCGCGCAATTGTGAAACTGTATCAAGTTCGGGTCGGCAAATCCATGGCGAAAATACCCGTAGACGGCCGACACCCATGACACGCGCCCCCCGCCCCACACTCATCGCCCCACGCGGCGGCCTGGACGCCAGCGCCGTGGCCTTGCCGGGTGCCGGCCCCTGGCCCGGCCTGCTGGACTTCCTGGCCTGGCGCCTGCCCGCGCTGGACCGCGCGGCCTGGGCCGCGCGCATGGCCGCAGGCGAGGTGCTGGACGAGGCCGGCCAGCCGCTGCCGCCCGACACGCCGTTTCTGCGCAACACACGTGTCTGGTACTACCGCCACGTGGACGCGGAGCCGCCCGTGCGGGAGAGCGAAACCGTGCTGTTCCAGGACGACTGGCTGGTGGTGGCCGACAAACCCCACCACATGCCGGTGGTCCCCGGCGGGCGCTACGTGCGCAGCAGCCTGCTGGTGCGCCTGCGCGAGCGCCTGGGCCTGCCCGACCTCAGTCCACTGCACCGCATTGACCGAGAGACTGCCGGTCTGGTGGTGTTTGCGGTGCAGGTCCGCACCCGGGCGGCCTACCAGGATTTGTTTCGCATGCGCGAAGTGCACAAGGTCTACGAGGCGCTCGCGCCGTGGCGGGACGGTGTGGCCCTGCCCCGCGTTCATCGCAGCCGGCTGGCGCCGGTCGACGGCTTCTTCACCATGCAGGAGGTGGCCGGCGAGCCCAACAGCGAAACCCGCATCGAGCTGATCGAACGCACTGGCACGCTGGCCCGCTACCGGCTGACACCGCTGAGCGGCAAGCGCCACCAGCTGCGCGCCCACATGGACGCGCTGGGCCTGCCGCTGCTGGGCGACCGCTTCTACCCCCGCGTGCTGCCCGCCGACCTGCCGGACGATAGCGAACGCCCGCTGCAGCTGCTGGCGCAGGCGCTGGCCTTCACCGACCCCTTCACCGGCGAGGCGCGCCGCTTCGAGAGCGGGCGCCGCCTGCTGCCTTTGAACGCGTGGCCACAGCCCATGCTGCCTTGATCAGGCCTTGATCTCGCTGGCCGTGATCTGGTACTTGAAGCTGTCGGGCGCGTAAGAGTCCAGTCGCTCGCCCCCGGTTTCGGCCGTGGGGTACATGAAGAAGCCCAGTTCGGGCCCGTTTGCGCCCGGCAGCTTGAGGTCGTGCGCCATGTTCCAGGCCATCCAGTTGCCCTCCCAGCCGCCAAACAGGCGCTGGTTCACGGGTGCAACCACCGGGTGCTGGGTGGTCTTGATCCACTCGGGCGTTTCCAGGCGCATGACCTTGGCCACGTCGGCCGGGTCCATGGCCACCCAGCCATGACCGGCCAGGTGCACCTCGGCGCGGCAGTGCTGCGCGCCCTTGAGGCTGGCCGGGTTGCCGCTGAGTTCCTTGTAGCCAAAGGCCGAGGGTGCGAGGCGGATGCCGTACACGTCGCGCGCGGGCAGGCCCGCAGCGCGGCACAGGCCGACGAAGATGGCGTTGAGGTCGGCACATTTGCCGCCCAGGTTGCCGGTCTCCAGCATGGTCTTGATGTCGCCTTCGCCGCAGCCGCGCACGCTGGGCTCGCGGTAGGTGTTGGCCACCACCCAGTCGTAAATGGCCTGGGCTTTCTG
>CAYUAH010000218.1:0-5854 GCA_964442375.1 uncultured Hydrogenophaga sp.
CTTCTTCGAACTGGGACACGGGAATGGTGATGTGCTGCCACTTGCCACGGGTGTCGGTGAAACGAAAGTCAACGAACTTGACGTCGTTGTCCTTGACCATGCTCATGACGTCGGCGACGCTTTTGGCCATCAGAAACTCTCCTGGTACGGGTTGGATAAAAAGGATTGACGGGTATCGGTGAAGCAGCTTCTGTGCCAACACGCACCGAGGTGTGGCACTTCTGTCGCGACATCAAGTTCAATATTGTGCACCCATACAGCAAGCACCACGAAGGTGCAAAAGGCCCACATCGGCACATTCATCGCACCATTTCGGGGCCAATGGGTGCACCAAAAGCCACCAGGCCTTGTTTGAGTGCATCAAAGGCCGGCAGGATCGTGTCGGCCTCACCCTTGACACCCAATTCGATGTGCCGACCGTATTCAGGGTGGTCCACGCTGGGCAGGCTGAAGACCTTGACGCCGGCGTGCTCCGCCTCGATGCGCTCCATCAGCGGCGTGAGGCTGGCTTCCATCGCACCAAAAACGATCACCGAACGTTCCCCCCAGGTCTGCCGGTGGAACCACTGGCTGCAGTGGGTGTCGAGCGCCCAGGCCATCATGGGCCAGGCCATGACCGGGAAGCCGGGCAGGAAAAACACCCGCCCGCCGCCGCTGCCGGTGCAGTCGAAGCCCGGAATCTTGTTGTAGGGGTTGGGCACGATGGCCGCCCCCTCGGGGAACACGCCCATGTTGAGCCTGTGCACGTTGTCGGTGCGTTCGGGCTCGTAGGGCAGGTTTTGCTCGGCCGCCACGTCGCGCATGCGCTCCAGAATCAGCTCGCGCGCCTGCGGGTGCAGCACCAAGGGGCGGCCGAGTGCGGCGGCCGCACACTGGCGGGTGTGGTCGTCCGGTGTGGCACCAATGCCACCACACGAGAACACGATGCCAGGCTGGGCAAACGCGTCGTTCAGCGCGGCGGTGATCTGGCGCCGGTCGTCGCCGACGTAGCGCGCCCAGCTCAAGGCGAGGCCGCGCTCGGCCAGCAGCTCGATGGTCTTGCTCAGGTGTTTGTCGGCGCGTTTGCCGGACAGGATTTCATCGCCCACGATGACGAGGCCGATGTCGGGAACGGGTGACACGTTGTCGGGCATGGGTGGGCTCATGGCGTCGTCGGTGGAGGGGGGCCTGGCAAGCCGGGGGCCGTGCCCGGCGCCGGTTTGGGCCACACGTCCTCCACGTCCTGCGTCAGCACTTTCGATGCCATGGTGTGTGTTGCGTCTGACACCGGTCTGACCGGCGCAGGAACAGCGCGCAGGCGCTCCAGCGCGGCCAGCAGGTAGTGGGCAAACCACAGCGAGGCAAAGGCGAACACCAGGGTGTAGATCCAGATGGCCAAGGGCACCAGCAGGGGTGCGGCGACGATAAACATCGCGCCCGAGGCCCAGATCAGGCTGGGCGCGGCACCCAGAAACCCGGTCACCACGCCCATCACCAGCAGCGGACCACGGTGGGTTTTGATCAGCCCGCTGCGTTCGCCCTTGCTGGCGTGTTCGGCCAGGGCATCAAAGGCAAACACGCGGTAGGTGAGCCAGCCCCAGATGAGGGGCGGCAGCAGCAACACCAAGGGCGGAATCAGCCACAGCGGCATGGTCAGCACCAGCACCACCAGTGCCAGCAAGGTGGAGCCGAGCGACCAGAAAATGCTGGCCACCAGGCTGCCACCTTGTTTGCGCTCCAGCGCCGCAAACCGGCGCTGCGCCACCAGCGACACCATCTGCGGCGTCATGGTCACGGCCACCAGCAGCAGGGTGAGGAACACGATGCCGGGCGTGGCCACCACCAGCACCAGCAAGGGCGCAAAGACGGTGCGGAAGGCGCCCGCGCCGACCTGGTCCAGCCAGTTCAGGAACACGCCCACCAGCTCGTAGTTCTGCAACCAAGACGCCACGGCCGCAACCGCTGGCTCCCAGAAGAAATACCCCAACGCAAAGGACAACGCCACCATCAGGATCAGCGGCAGCACCGACAAGGCAATCACCCGCGGGTGCAGGCAGTAGGCGACCGCACGCCAGAAAGAATCGAAGATCAAACCCATGGACCAAGAATACACGCAAGCCCCGCACGCCTGCGGCCAGCCGTCAACGCGCAGCGGCCGGTGCGGTTTTTTTGTAGAGGGCGGCCACCTCGTCGGCCGTGAGCCAGCGCCAGGCGCCAGGCGCCAGTTCGGCCGGCAGCGTCAGATCGCCGATGCGGGAGCGGTGCAAGGTCTCGACCCGGTTGCCCACTGCGGCCACCATGCGTTTGACCTGGTGGTACTTGCCTTCGGTCAGGGTCAGGCGCAGGTGGTGGGGCTCGATGGCCTCGCAGGCGGCGGCGCGCACCGGTTTCGGGTCGTCGTCGAGCACCACGCCGTCGAGCAAGCGCTGGACCTGCCTGTCATCCAGCGGGTGTTTCACGCCCACCTCATAGACCTTGGGCACGTGGTGGCGCGGCGAGGTCATGCGGTGGATGAAAGCGCCGTCGTCCGACATCAGCAGCAAGCCGGTGGTGTCCTGATCGAGCCGGCCCACCGCCTGCACGCCGGCCGCCGCGCCGCCACCGCGTGCGCGCAGCGGACCGGGGAGCAGGGTGAAGATGCTCGGATGGTTGCTGGGCTTTTGCGAGCACTCATGGCCGGCCGGCTTGTGCAGCATCAGGTAGGCGCGTTCATGGAACACCCAGTCCTGGCCCTGCACGGTGAAGCGCAAGCCCTGGGTGTCGAACTCGGCCCAGGGATCGGTGCAGGGCGAGCGCTCGGCCCCGACCAGCACCAGGCCCTGCTGGATCAGGCCACAGCAGACACGCCGGGTGCCAAAACCCTGGGAGAACAAGATTTCCTGCAAGGGCAACATGGGATGGCACCTGGCTCCAAAAAACAAGGGCGCGAGCATACCGCAAGCCTCGCACTGGCGCACATGCGACGCCTGGGGGCAACGACGGGCCCTATGCTGCGCCCATCCCCAACCCGCCCGCCCACACCATGGACACCCGCCACCTGTTTTCGCTCCAGGGCCGCACCGCCCTCATCACCGGCGGCTCGCGCGGTATCGGCCGCATGATCGCCGAGGGTTTTCTGGCCCAGGGCGCCCGCGTCTACATCAGCGCGCGCAAGGCCGAGGCCTGTGACGCCACGGCACGCGAACTCTCGGCGCAGGGCCACTGTGTCTCGCTGCCGGCCGACGTGTCCACCCCGGCCGGCATTGCGGCCCTGAAGCAGGCCTACCTGGCGCACGAGCCCACGCTGGACATCCTGGTCAACAATGCCGGTGCCGCCTGGGCCGCACCCTTCGACGCATTCCCGGAAAGCGGCTGGGACAAGGTGGTGGACCTCAACCTGAAAACGCCCTTTTTCCTGACCCAGGCCATGGCCCCCGCCCTGCGGGCCTCGGTGGCCGCCAGCGGGCGCCCGGCCAAGGTCATCCACATCGCCTCCATCGACGGGCTGTCGGTGAACATGCTGGAGACCTACCCCTATGCGGCCAGCAAGGCCGGGCTGATCCACCTCACCAAGCGCATGGCCTTGCAGCTGATCCGCGAGCAGATCGTGGTCAGCGCCATCGCGCCGGGGGCCTTCCCCACCGACATGAACCGCGCTGCGCGCGACGAGGAGGAAGCCACCGGTCAGCGCATTCCGGCCGGCCGCGTGGGCCAGCCCGAGGACCTGGCGGCGGCGGCCATCTACCTGGCCTCACGTGCGGGCGACTACGTGGTGGGCGAAACCCTGGTGGTGGACGGCGGCGTGACGCACGCCCGATGAAGCCTCAACCGTTCGCGAGCAGCCAGTCGTGCAGTTCGCGCACCGTGTGCGCCACGAACAAGGGACCGTGCGCCTCGAAACCGGCGTGGTTATGAGCGCCATAGGCCACGCCCACGCTGGGGCAGCCGGCGTTCTGCGCCATCAGCAGGTCGTGGGTGGTGTCGCCGATCATCAGGGTGCGTTCGGGCGGCACACCCCACACGGCCATCAGCTCCTGCAGCATCAGCGGATGGGGCTTGCCCGCCGTTTCATCGGCGGTGCGCGAGTCGTCGAACACGCCTTGCAGGGTGACGGTGCGCAGGCATTCGTCCAGGCCGCGGCGGCTCTTGCCGGTGGCCACCGCCAGGAAATGCTGGCGCGCCTTGAGCTCGGCCAACAGGGGCAAGACGCCCTCGAACAGGCTCAGCTCGTCGGCCCGGCTGGCATAGTGGTGGCGGTAGCGGGCGCCCAGTTCGGGGTATTTTTCGGGCGGCACGTCGGGCGCGGCATGCGCCAGGGCCTGCATCAGCCCCATGCCGATCACGTAACTGGCCTGCTCGCGGCTGGGCTCGCGCCCCCCCACGTCGCGCACGGCGGCCTGAATGGACTGGGTGATGATGGCCGTCGAGTCGAACAAGGTGCCGTCCCAGTCGAAGGCGATGAGATCAAAGCGGCGTCGGGTCATGGCAAAAACGCGGGCGGAAATGACAAGGGGCGCATTGTGCGCCCCTTTCGTGACCTTGCCGTCAGGCGGGTCAGATGCGGAAGTCCTCGATGTTCTTGCCAGCGGCCAGCAGGGCACGCACCCACTCCGGCTTGCGCCCCAGACCGCCGGCCCAGGTTTCGCCGTTCGGGCCACGGTACTTGGCTTCGCGGGCTTCCGCCTTGGCCTTGGGGGCCTTGCGACCGCTGGCCGCAGCGGCACCCAGATCGGCCACGGTGATGCCGTATTCCTTCATCTTGGCCTTGATATCGGCAATCACCGATGCCAACTCCTGCTTGCGCACTTGTTCGGCTTGTGCCATCAGCGCCTGGGCCTGGTTCATGAGTTCGGAATAGCTGGCCATGTAATGTCCTCGAATAAAAATGAGAATGGCCGCGAGTTTACACAAAGTCGCCCGAAATTTTGTCCGACGCTTCGCAATTATTGTAAAAATCAGCCGAATGTGGCCCAAGGCAACAATTCGGAAGGCAACTCGGATTTCAACTCCATCATTTCCAGGCCAACGGGATGCGTCAAACCCAGGCGCCAGGCATGCAGGAACATGCGCTTGAGGCCTGCCCGCTGCATTCGCCGGTTCAAATCGAAGTCGCCGTATTTGTCGTCACCCACAATCGGATGTCCCGAATGCGCCAGATGCACCCTGATTTGGTGGGTGCGCCCGGTCTTGATGGTGACCTCCAGCAGACTGAACACCGTGGCCGCATCGGACGTGCCGGCCAGCGCGGGCAAAATGCCCGAGGCGCGCACCTTCACCAAGCTCAACGAACGCATGGCATCGGGGTGGTCGGCTGGCACAACCTTGACCCGGCGCTCACCATCGGCCAGCAGGTATTTGTGCAAGGCCAGATCAATCACCTTCAAGCGCTGCGGCCAGGCACCTTTGACCAGCGCGAGGTATGTCTTTCCGGTTTCGCGTTCGCGGAATTGATTCTGCAGCGATTTCAATGCACTTTTTTTCTTGGCCACCAGCAACACACCGCTGGTTTCGCGGTCGAGCCGGTGCACCAATTCCAGCAAAGGGGCCTGCGGCCGCGATCGACGCAACTGCTCGATCACGCCAAAAGACACGCCGCTGCCACCGTGCACGGCCACGCCGGCCGGTTTGTCAATTGCCAGGAACAATCCATCCTCGAACAGGATGGGGAATTCCCGGCCCGGCACCGCCTGATCGGCCTTTTCCTGCGGTTTCTCCGACAGCCGCAACGGCGGCACGCGGATATCGTCACCGGCCTGAATACGCGTTTCGGCGCTGGCGCGCCCTTTGTTGACCCGGACTTCCCCGGAGCGAATGATCCGGTACACCAGGGTCTTGGGCGCACCCTTGAGTTCCCGGATCAGGAAATTGTCCAGCCGCTGGCCGGCGGACTCTTCAT
>CAYUAH010000219.1:0-5792 GCA_964442375.1 uncultured Hydrogenophaga sp.
TCCCCACCGTGGCCGAGTACCACGAAGCCATGGGCATCGTGAACAAGGACGGCGCGGCGATCTACAAGTACCTCAACTTCGACCAGATCGAAGAGTATGTGGACAACGCCAAGGGCGTGGCCGCCTGAACGGCAGCACCCTTGCGTGAATGAAAAAGCGGCCCCTTGGGGCCGCTTTTTTGTGCTCGCGCCTGCCCGCTCTGCTCAGCAGGGCAAGCCCTTGCGCGCCACCAGCCAGGCGGGTGCGTCCTGCAGGCACACCGGGCGCAGGAAGCGCGACAGTGCCGCATCGCCCACCGAGGTGGTGCCAGGTGCGGTGGAGGCCGGCCACGGGCCACCGTGGTGTTGGCCCGCGCTCACGGCCACACCGGTGGGCACACCGGCGAACAGCACACGCCCGGCGATGGCGGTGGCGGCCCGCACCAGGGCACGGTTGTCCTCGCTGTCTTCGTCCACACCCCACAAAGTGGTGGTCAGGCTGCCGCCAATGGCCTGCAGCACCGCGCACACTTCGGTCAGGTCGGCGCAACGCACGAGCAGGCTGGCGGGGCCAAAGACCTCTTCACGCAAATGTGGGTTGGCAACGAATTGCGCGCCGCCGACCTGCAGCAGCTGCGGCCCGGGTGCAGCGCCCTGAGCTGCCGATTGCAGCAGGGGCTGGGCACCGGCGGCCACCAGCTCGACCACGCCGTGCTCGAATGCGCGGCGCATGCCCGCTGTCAGCATGGCGTGGGGCGCCATGGGCGCGAGGGCTTGCACCAGCTGTTGCACAAAGGCGTCGGACTCCGGTCCCTCGATCAGGATGACCGTGCCCGGGTTGGTGCAGAACTGGCCACAGCCCAGGGTGATGGAGCCAGCCAGGGTGGTGGCCAGTTCGGCGCCGCGTGAGGCCAGGGCCTGGGGCAGGGCCACCACCGGGTTGATGGCGCCGAGTTCGCCGTAGAACGGAATCGGCCGTGGACGCGCGTTGGCCTCGGCCCACAGGGCCAGGCCACCCCGCGTGGAGCCGGTGAAGGCGCCCGCTGCGATCAACGGGTGGCGTATCAACGCCACGCCCACCGCCACATCCGCGCCCTGCACCATGCCGATCAGCCCCGCAGGCAGGCCCTGACGCGCCAGCACCGACCGCGCATGTGCGAAAACGCGTTGCGACAGTTCCGGATGGCCGGGGTGGGCCTTCACGACCACCGGGCAACCGGCGGCCAATGCCGAGGCGGTATCGCCCCCCAGCACCGAGAAGGCGAAGGGGAAGTTGCTGGCGGCGAACATGGCCACCGGACCCAGCGGCAGCTGCTGGCGCAGCATGGCCGGGTGGCCCACGGGCGGCGCGCCGGGCACGGCGGGGTCGTCGGTCTGGGCATAGGGCAGGCCTTGTTCGGCCAGCGCGGCAAAACGGCGCAGCTGGAAGCCGGTGCGGTCCAGCTCGCCGTTGAGGCGCACCGGGCCAAGGGCGGTTTCGCGGTCGGCGCAGGCCACCAGGGATTCGCGGTCGGTTTCCAGGGCGTCGGCCAGGGCACGCAGCAAGGCGCCGCGCGCCGCGCCGTCGCTGCGTGCCCACAAGGGCGCGGCCGCACTGGCGGCGCATACGCCGGCGTCGATGTCGGATAGGGTGGAGGCAGGCAAGGCGGCGCCGTGGGCCTGGCCGGTGCGGGCGTCGATGGAGAGGAGGGTGCTCATGGCAATTTCAGTTGAACGATGTCAGATGACGTTAGGTTGGGTGAAATGAACTGGCCGGCGGCATGGCCGCCGAATCCACGTCAGTGGGTGCCGTGGGCCTGGGCTTCGGCGGTTTGTGCCCGGCGCAGGCGCTCGCGGCTGTTGGTCAGGTGGGTGCGCATGGCCGCGCTAGCGGCTTGCGGGTCGCGCTCGCGGATGGCGTGGAAGATGCGTTGGTGTTCCTGGTGCACGCGTTGCAGGTAGGCCAACCGGCCTTCGGGCGCGTCGCCTGCGGTGCGCAGCCGGGTGCGCGGGATGATCATGGTGCCGAGGTAGGACATCAGCTCCGCAAAGTAGCGGTTGCCGGTGGCGCGTGCCACCTCCACATGGAACTGGAAATCGGAGGGCACGGCGTCGGACGCGGCCTGTATGGCGGTCTGGAAGGCGTCCAGTGCCTGCGCCATGGCGGTGAGGTTGTGGTCGGTTCGCGCCTGCGCGGCCAGGCCTGCGGCTTCGGACTCCAGGCTGATGCGCAGCTCCAGCAAAGCAATCACGTCGGCGGCGGTGGCCAACTCGTGGGCAGGTATGCGAAAGGTGGGATCGGGTTCGACCTGCTCGATCACGAAGGTGCCGATGCCATGCCGCGTTTCCACCAGACCGGAGGCCTGCAGCCGCGAGATGGCTTCGCGCACCACGGTGCGGCTGACGTCGAACCGTTCCATCAGCTCGGCCTCGGTGGGCAGTTTGTCGCCGGCCTTGAGGGTGGCTTCGCGGATGTCATGGCCCAGTGCCGCGACGATTTCGGGCACCAGCCCCCGCGGGCGTCGCACACGGGGGGGCGTTGCGGTCGGAAGGGAACCTAGGGTTTTCACTGAGGACATGGGAATTTCCTTGACAGCCCGTGAACGGGTTCGCACAATTCAAACAAGTTGTCAGACAACCTACAACAGACATCTAACGATAAGCCGACTGTAGCAAAGCATCGCGCGTCTGTCCAAGTGGTCCACAACCCGTTTGTCCAACCGATTGTTTTTTCGAGAAACCCAAGCCATGAATCCGCAAGAACTCAAATCCATCATGTCCAGCGGTCTGCTGTCTTTTCCGCTGACCGATTTTGACGCCGAAGGCAATTTTGACGCCAAGGGCTATGCGGCGCGCCTGGAGTGGCTGGCCCCGTATGGCGCCAGTGCGCTGTTTGCCGCTGGCGGTACCGGCGAGTTTTTCTCGCTCACCGCTGACGAGTACCCCGGCATCATCAAGACAGCAGTGGACACCTGCCGCGGCAAGGTGCCCATCATCGCCGGTGCAGGTGGCCCGACCCGTTTTGCCATCCAGTGCGCGCAGGCGGCAGAAAAGGCCGGCGCCCACGGCATCCTGCTGCTGCCGCACTACCTCACCGAGGCCGGCCAGGAAGGCCTGATCGCTCACGTGGAAGCGGTGTGCAAGAGCGTGAAGTTCGGCGTGATTGTCTACAACCGCAACGTCTGCAAGCTGACACCGGACTCGCTGGCCATCCTGGCCGAGCGCTGCCCCAACCTGATCGGCTTCAAGGACGGCCTGGGCAACATCGAACTGATGTCCTCCATCTACATGAAGATGGGCGACCGTTTTGCCTACCTGGGCGGGCTGCCCACGGCCGAAGTCTATGCCGCGGCCTACAAGGCGCTGGGCACGCCGGTGTACTCGTCGGCCGTTTTCAACTTCATCCCCAAGACGGCCATGGATTTCTACGAAGCCGTGCGCACCGACGACATGGCCACCCAGCACCGCCTGCTGAAGTCCTTCTTCATGCCTTACCTGGAGCTGCGCAACCGCTGCGAAGGGTATGCCGTGAGCATCGTCAAGGCGGGTGCCACCCTGGTGGGGCATTCGGCCGGACCGGTGCGCGCGCCCCTGACCGACCTCAAGCCCGCCGAGATGGAACAGCTCAAGGCGCTGATCGACCAGCTCGGTCCGCAGTGATCGCATCGCTTCCATTTCCGCACCCGCCCAACAAACACCTGGAGACACCCACATGAACATCCGCCGACAACTCGTGGTCCTGGCAGCCGCGTTGCCGCTGGCCACCGCAGCCACATTCGCGCAAACGGCCTACCCCAGCAAACCGGTCAAGATCGTTGTGCCCTTCCCGCCGGGCGGCACATCCGACGTGTTGGCGCGCCTGATCGGTGTCAAGCTTGGCGAGGCGCTGGGTCAGCCGGTGCTGGTGGAAAACCGCGCCGGCTCGGGCGGCAACATCGGTGCCGACCAGGTCGCCAAATCACCTGCTGACGGCCACACTCTGTTGCTGATGGACGTGGGCAACCTGGCCATCGCGCCTTCGCTGTACAAGCTGCCGTTCAACGTCCTGAACGACTTCGCGCCCGTGTCCATGGTGGCCTACTCGCCCCACCTGCTGGTGACCAGCACCAAGGTGCCGGCCAACACGGTGGCCGAGCTGGTGACCTACGCCAAGGCCAAGGACGTGCGCCTGAGCTTTGCCGCCGCCGCCGGCATGGGCAGTGCCACCCACCTGGCCGGTGTGGTGTTTGCGCGCCGCAACGGCATCGACTGGAACTACGTGCCCTACAAGGGCGGCGCCCAGGCCATGACCGACCTGCTGGGTGGCCACGTCGACGTCACCTTCAACGGCATGGTCGCTACCTACCCGCACGTGAAGGCCGGCAAGATCAAGCTGATTGCCTTGTCGAGTGCCAAGCGCAACAGCGTGTTGCCCCAGGTGCCCACCGTGGCCGAAGCCATGCCCGGCTTCCTCACCGGCAGCTGGCAGGGCTTGCTGGCGCCCGCCGGTACACCCAAGGCCGTGGTGGACAAGTTGCACAACGAGGTGGCGCGCATCGTGACCCTGCCCGAAGTGCAGGAGAAGCTGGTGGCCCTGGGCGCCGAAACCGCCCACATGAGCAGCGACGAATTTGCCACCTGGCTCAAGGCCGAGGTGCCGGCCATGGCCAAGATCGTGCGCGACGAAAAAATCACCGTCGAGTGATCCCTCAGCCCGGCACCCGAGTGCCAGGCTTTTGTTGTTTCTTCCTCCCCGGAGACAAACCCATGAAAAAGACCGTTCTCGCGCTGGTGCTTGCCGCCGGCACCAGCCTCAGCGCTTTCGCCTGGCCGGACAAACCCATCACCCTCGTCGTGCCCTTCCCGCCGGGCGGCTCCACCGACCTGATCGCCCGCACCCTCTCCGGCAAGATGGCCGAGAAGATGGGCGCAGGCACTTTTGTGGTGGACAACAAACCCGGTGCCACCGGCACCATCGGTGCGGCCCAGGTGGCGCGCGCTGCGCCCGATGGCCACACCCTGCTGGTGGCCTCGCTGGGTCCCTACGTGATCGCGCCGCACCTGATCAAGGTCAACTACGACGCCCTCAAGGACCTGGATCCGCTGACCGTGGTGGTGCAGGCGCCCAATGTGCTGGTGGTGCCCGCCGCGTCGCCGCACAAGTCGCTGGCAGACGTGATCACCTACCTCAAGGCGCAGCCTGACAAGATGAGTTTTGCGTCTTCCGGCAACGGCAGCAGCGACCACCTGACGGCCGAGTTGTTCTGGCAGCAGACCAACACCAGCGGCGTGCACGTGCCCTACAAAGGCGGTGGCCCGGTGATGACCGATTTGCTGGGCAACCAGGTCGAGTCGTCCTTCATGAACATCAACACCGCCATGCCGCAGATCAAGGCGGGCAAGCTCAAGGCCCTGGCCATCACCAGCGCCAAACGCTCGCCGCTGCTGCCCGACGTGCCCACGCTGGAAGAGGGCGGCGTGAAGGACGCCAACGTCTACTCCTGGCAGGCCGTGGCCGCGCCCAAAGGCTTGCCGGCCGACGTGAAGAAGCGCCTGGTGGACGCCATCTCGGCCACCATCAAAGACCCGCAGGTCACACCTAAGCTGCTGGAGCTGGGCTTTGAGGTGGTGCTCAACACACCCGAGCAGTTCGCCGCCTACCAGGCCGCCGAGTACAGCCGCTGGCAAAAACTGATCACCTCGCGCAACATCAAGGCAGATTGATTCCCCCCATGACCGCCCCCATCGTCCAGTCCATGCGTGTCATCCCGGTCGCCGGCCGGGACGGCATGCTGCTCAATCTCTCGGGCGCCCACGCGCCCTTTTTCACCCGCAACATCGTCATCGTCACCGACA
>CAYUAH010000220.1:0-5769 GCA_964442375.1 uncultured Hydrogenophaga sp.
ACAGCGAGAACTGCTCGGAGAAGTTGGCCAGGATGCACAGGCCGTTGGAGCCGGCATCGATCATGAAATCGAGGCAGCGCTTCTGGCTTTCCAGATCGAGCGAGCCGTCTTCATGGAAGGTGGTGGGCACCACCGGAAGCACGCCCGTGTAGCGTCGTTGCATGGCGGGCCTCACTCGACGATGTGGAACTGGTCCAGGTACTCGGTCTTGAGCGTCAGGCCCAGGCCCGGCACGTCGTCCTTCAGGTCGAGGAAGCCGTTTTCGGCAATGGGTTCGCCGTCGAAGATGTACCAGAACAGCTCGTTGCCCACCTCGACGTCGAAGATGGGGAAGTACTCGGCCATGGGCGAGGCCAGGGTGCTCATGGTCAGGTGGTAGTTGTGCATCTGGCCGGCGTGCGGAATGACCGGCACGCTGTAGGCCTCGCACAGGGCGTTGATCTTGTGTGCGGCGGTGATGCCGCCCACGCGGTTGGTGTCGTACTGCACCACGCTGACCGCCTTTTTGTCGAGCAGCTGCTTGAAGCCGTAGAGGCTGAACTCGTGCTCGCCGCCGCTGATGGGCATGTGGCCCATGGCGTTGAGTTCGGCGTAGCCATCGATGTCGTCGGCGATGACCGGCTCTTCCAGCCAGCGCGGCTCGAACTTGGCGAGTTTGGGCAGGATGCGCTTGGCGTACTCCAGGTTCCAGCCCATGTAGCACTCCAGCATCAGGTCGTTCTCGTAGCCGATGACCTCGCGCACCGCTTCCACCGATTTGAGGTTCTCCACCACGCCCTGCTGGCCATGCGCGGGGCCGTAGCCAAAGCGCATCTTGAAGGCCTTGAAGCCCTGGTCCTTGAACTGTTGCGCCTCTTCCTGCATGGCCTTGAGGTCGGTGCGGTAGAGCTTGCTGTAGTAGCAAGGGATTTTTTCCTTGGTGCGCCCGCCCAGCAGCTTGAACACCGGCTTGTTGACGCTTTTGCCCAGGATGTCCCAGATGGCGAGGTCCACCGCCGAGATGGCGGCCATGGTCACGCCCTTGCGGCCCCAGGCGTGGGTGGCGCGGTACATGCGCTGCCACAGGTACTCGTAGTCCCAGGGGTCCTGGCCCAGCACCAGCGGCGCCAGATACTCGTCGATGATGGCCTTGGCGATCTTGGGCGCCAGGGCCACGTTGCCCAGGCCGATGATGCCGCTGTCGGTCTCGATCTCCACCACGGTCCAGGAGTGGAAGCGGAAGGTGCTCATGGTCTCGGTCTTGGAATAGACCAGGTCCATGGCGTTGGAGCAGAAGTTGCCCTGGGGCGGAACGGTCTTGCCCTTCCATTCGTAGACGCGGGCGCGGACGGCGGTGATTTTCATGTCGGTTCTCGGAGTGTCTGAAAAGGGTCAGGCGGCGCGCTGCGCCTGCAGCGAACGGCCCATGCGGATGGCGATCTGGAAGGCCTGCCAGGTGGCGTCCACGTTGGCGCGGCCCAGGCCTGCGATGTCGTAGGCGGTGCCGTGGGCGGGCGTGGTGATGGGGATGGGCAGGCCACCCTGTACCGTCACGCCCTTGCTGAAGCCCATGAGCTTGATGGCGATCTGGCCCTGGTCGTGGTACATGGTCACGATGGCGTCGTAATCGCCGTCGCGGGCCTTGAGGAAGATGGTGTCGGCCGGGAAGGGGCCGGCGATGTTCAAACCCTCTGCATTGAGCCCGGCCACGGCCGGCGCAATGATGTCGATCTCTTCGCGGCCACACACGCCACCGTCGCCGCCGTGGGGGTTGAAGGCGGCCACCGCCACACGCGGCTGTGCCACACCGGCGGCGCGCAGCGATGCGTGGATGAGCCGCGTGGCCGACTGGATGCGTTCCACGCTCAGGTACGAGGCCGCGTCTTTGAGCGGAATGTGGGAGGACACGCGCGAGGTCCACAAGCTGCCCAGGGTGTTGAACTCGCAGAAGTAGCTGTTCACGCCCAGGTGCTCGGCGAAGTGGTGCAGCTCGTCCTCGTGCTTGAGGCCACCCAGCTTCATGGCCTGCTTGTTGAGCGGCGCAAAGCAGATGGCGTCCACCGCGCCGGCCAAAGTGGCGTCCATGCAGGTGTCGAGCACCTGGAGCACGCTGCGTCCGCCGGCCGCACCCACCTGGCCCACGCTCACGTCGGCCTGCACGATGCTGTCCATGGCCACGAAGGCGGGGAGCGAGGTGTTGGTGCGGTGACGTGCCTGCGCCAGCGAGGCAATGGCTTCGGTGGCCACGTTCACACCGGCCACCTGCTGGCCCCAGGCCCACAGCCAGGGGTCGCCGATCAGCACCACGTTGGCATGTTGTGTGGCCTCGGGCCGCGAGAGCAGGCGGGCGATCAGTTCAGGGCCTATGCCTGCGGGGTCGCCCAGGGTCAGGGCAACAACAGGGAGTGCAGCTTGCATGGTGGGTCAGTCGAGTTTGATGTTTTTCTTGCGGATCAGCTCGCCATAACGCTGGTTCTCGGCGTTGTGGAAGGCCTGGAACTGCGCTTGCGACATGGGCGTGAGGTCGGCGCCGATGGCGCTCAGGCGGGCCTGCGTTTCGGGCATGGCGATCACCTTGTTGATCTCGGCGTTGAGCTTGTCGATCACCGCCTTGGGCGTGCTGGCCGGTGCGTAGACGCCGTACCAGGCGCTCATCTCCACGCCCTTCACGCCGGCCTCTTCCATGGTGGGCACGTCGGGCAGTTGCGGGTTGCGCTTGGCGGCGGCCACGGCCAGGGGCTTGATCTTGCCGCTTTTGATGTGGCCCATGACCGAGGGCATGGTGTCGAAGCTGATCTGCACCTGTCCGGCGATCAGGTCGATCAGCGCCGGGCTGCTGCCGCGGTAGGGGATGTGGGTGATGAAGGTGCCGGTGGCGTCCTTGAACAGCTCGGCCGCGATGTGCTGGGTGCTGCCGGCGCCGCTGGTGGCGTAGTTGTACTGGCCGGGCTTGCCCTTGACCAGCTTGACCAGCTCACCCACGTTGGCCACCGGCAGCGCGGTGTTGGCCACCAGCACGTTGGGCACGGCGCCCACAAAGGCCACGGGCACCAGGTCCTTGTTGTTGTCGTAGGCCAGCTTGAGCAGGTGGGGAGCGATGGCGTGGGCGGTGGACACGCCCATCACCAGGGTGTGGCCGTCGGTGGACTTGGCCGTCACGTCGGCGGCCAGGGTGTTGGAGGCACCGGGGCGGTTTTCCACCACCACGCTCTGTTTGAGCAGCGGGCCCAGGCGGTCGGCCACGGCGCGCGCCATGGCGTCGGTGCCACCGCCGGGGGCCGAGCCCACCAGCAGCTTCACCGGCTGGCGTGGCCATTCCTGTGCGATGGCCGAGGTCAGGGCGGTGGCGGCCAGGCCGCAGGCCAGGGCAAAGCGGGTCAAGGTCTTCATGGGTGTGTCTCCGGTCGGAAATCTCGGTTTGTGAATCAAGGCCAGCGGATGCTAGGCTCGCGATTGATTTCTGAAAATTCAAAGTAATTCATCAATCGATAACCTGGGGATATCAATTCAATGAGCACCACACCCACACCCCAGTTGCTCAACCGCCTGCGCATGCGCCAGGTGGCCTTGTTGCTGGCCATCGGCGAGCGCGGCACGCTGCGCGCCGCTGCCGCGCAACTGGGCCTCACGCAGCCGGCTGCCACCAAGATGCTGCAGGAGCTGGAGGCCGCCATGGGTCACGCCCTGTTCGACCGCGTGGGGCGGGGCCTGCAACTCACGGCGGCCGGGCGCCGGGTGCTGGCCTATTTCGAAGGCTTGCAGGGCCATTTCGATGCCCTCACGCGCGAACTGGGCGAACTGGAGCAGGGTGGCGCTGGGCGCCTGTGCATAGGCAGCATCATGGCCGCGTCACCGGCCGTTCTGACGCAGGCACTGATCCGTCTCAAGGCGCTGTACCCGCTGCTGACCATGGAGATCACGGTGGACACCAGCGACCGCCTGACCGAGGCCTTGCGCCGGGGCGAGCTGGACCTGGTGATTGGCCGTGTGCCCGACGACCACGCCGATGCCTTTGCTTTCACGCCCATCGCCGAAGAAGCCTTGTCCATCGTCGCCTCACCGCAGCACCCGTTGGCCAAACAGGCGCGTGTGGCCTGGGCCGAACTGCTGCGTTTCCCCTGGATACTGCAGCCCCACGGCAGCCCCATGCGCGAGGTGCTGGAGCAGGAGTTCAAGAGCCACCACAACCGCCCGCCGCGTGGCCTGATCGAGACGGCGTCCATTCTCACCACCACCAACCTGATCACCAGCTCGGACATGCTGGCCGTCATGCCCACCGAGGTGGCGCAGCGCTACGAAGCCCATGGCCTGGTGGCCTGCCTGCGCTACACCGTGGGACAGCGGCTCAGCGTGTACGGCGCCATCGTGGCCAAGGGGCGGGCGGCGGGTCCCGCAGCTACACAGCTTCTGGCTTTTCTGCGCGCCGCCTGATGGCGGTTTTTCAGCTCAGAGCCGCAGGCGCTGCGCGTAGCCGGTCATCTCCAGGTAGCCCTTGCCCACTGCCTGGCCTGCGTGGTTCAACAGGTCGGACAGCCCTTCCCAGTAGACGTTGCCGGTGCTGGCCCGGGCGTCCAGCTCCTGGGCATCGAGCAGGGCGCGCACGGTGTGGGTGCCGGCGGGCGAGTGCAGCCGCCATTCGACTGGGTAGCGTGCGCCGGTCTGCGGGCTGGTCCAGTGGCGTTGGGGCTCGAAGCGCAGCTCGTGTGCGGCGAACACGCGCGGCGCCACGCCGGTGGGGCCGCGCAACGAGCCGCCGGCCCACAGCGCGCTGCCATCGGCGCGCCGCAATTGAAAGGCCGTCAGCGCGCCGCCATCGGCCAGGTTCATGCCCAGCCAGTCCCAGCCCACGGCCTCGGGGTGCAACAAGGCCTCGCTCCATTCGTGGTCCAGCCAGGCCCGGCCCGTCACCTCGAAACGCGCGCCCTTGAGCCCCAGCGTGCCACTCACGGTCAGTTGCGGCTGGCTGTAGTAGTGGCTGGCCTGCGCCGCGTGGGGCCCTTTGCGTGACAGGCCCTGCTCGCCCTGCAGCAGCAGCGGCTGTGTGGGGCGCGCACGCAGCGCCAGGTGCAAGTCCTCGCCTGCGACGTGGGTGCTGTAGCCGCCCGCGTCGCGCTGAAACGACCAGCCGGAGAGCGTCACGGCGGTGTCCGCCAGCGCCGCGTCCACCGCGCCACCGGGCGCACCGTTCCAGCGGGCGATGCGTTCGTCGTGCCACAGCTTGCCGCCTTGCAGGTCGGTGATGGCGGCGTGGGCAAACAGCAGCTGGCGCGCGGCCAGCCGGCTTTGCATGGCTTGGGTGCCGTCCACACGGGAGCGGAAAAACGTCACCTGAAAACCGAACTCGCGCCCGGCAGCTGTCTGCGCATGGCCGGTGAGGTACCACCATTCGGTGCGCAGCTCGGGATGGGCACCGTGGTCGCGCGGAAATTGCAGCGCGCGCGCTGGCAACGCCCGCACGCCCGCCGCGCCCAGCAGCGGCGCCAGGGCGGCGGTTTGCATCAGGTGGCGGCGACGCAGCATTTCAGCCCATCAAAGTGGCCAGGTGGTGGCGCGCAGGTGTGGTGTCGCCCAACTGGGTCTTGACCCAGGCCGCATCGTGGTAGGTGTTGTCGTAGCGTTCGCCGGCGTCGCACAGCAGCGAGAGCACCGAGCCTGGCGTCTGGCTGGCGCGCATCTCGTTGGCCAGGCGCAGCATGGCCACGAAGTTGGTGCCGGTGGATGGCCCCACCTTGCGCCCCAGCAGGCCGCCGAGGGCGTGCATGGCGGCCACCGATTCGAGGTTGCCCACCA
>CAYUAH010000221.1:0-2803 GCA_964442375.1 uncultured Hydrogenophaga sp.
CGTGCATGTGCAGGGCCACCCAGACGCGGCCCTTGAGCACGCGCTTGTGGATGGCCTGGCATTCGGCCAGGATGGGGCCAAAGGCAGCACCGGTGAATATCTGCTGGAGCGGCCCGCGGATTTGGGTTTTCCAGCTCGCGCGCAGCGAATGGTCCTGCAGCTGCGGGAAAAGGGTGTCCACATCGCGCAGCCAGCCGGCCCAGAGCGCACGCACCTCGCGCACCAGGGTCAGGGCCTGCTGCACGCGGTCTTCCAACAACTCGGCGTTGGGCAGTTCGCTGGCGTCGTCGGTCTTGCCCAGCGGCAAAGAGCCCTTGGCAAAGAAAGTTTCCAGCGCCTCGCACAGCTTGAGCTTGTTGCGCAGCGACAGCTCGATGTTGATGCGCTCAATTCCCAGGGTGTACTCGCCCATGCGCGGCAGCGGGATCACCACATCCTCGTTGATCTTGAAGGCGTTGGTGTGTTTGCTGATGGCGGCGGTGCGCTTGCGGTCCAACCAGAATTTCTTGCGCGCTTCGTAGCTGATGGCGATGAAGCCTTCACCGCTGCGGCCATTGGCCAGGCGGATCACCTCGCTGGTGGCACGCGCCACAGCGTCGGCGTCGTCGCCCACGATGTCGCCGATCAACACCATCTTGGGCAGGGTGCCGCGTTTGCTCTTGGTGGCGTAGCCCACCGCCTTGAGGTAGCGGTCGTCCAGGTGCTCGAGCCCGGCCAGCAAAGTGCCGCTGCGCTTTTGCTCGGCAAACATGAAGTCCTTGATCTCGACGATCGAGGGCACGCCGTCCTTGGGGTTGCCGAAGAACTCCAGGCACACGGTGCGGGTGTGCTCGGGCATGCGGTGCACCACCCAGCGGCAGCTGGTGATCAGGCCATCGCAGCCTTCTTTCTGAATGCCCGGCAGGCCGCTCAAGAACTTGTCGGTCACGTCCTTGCCCAGGCCTTCCTTGCGGAAGGTCTTGCCCGGGATGGCCAGGCGCTCGGTGCGCACCGGCGTCTTGCCGTCGGCCTCACAATACTTGAGCTCGAAGGTCGCGACCTCGGCATCGTGGATCTTGCCCAGGTTGTGGTCCAGGCGGGTGACTTCCAGCCACTGCGCCTGCGGCGTCACCATGCGCCAGCTCACCAGGTTGTCCAGCGCGGTGCCCCACAGCACGGCCTTCTTGCCGCCCGCGTTCATGGCCACGTTGCCCCCCACACACGAGGCTTCGGCCGAGGTGGGATCGACCGCGAACACATAGCCGGCGCGCTCGGCCGCATCGGCCACGCGCTGGGTCACCACCCCGGCTTCGGTCCACACGGTGGCCACCGGCTGGCTGTGGCCAGGGATGGCCACCCACTCCACCTCGGTCATGGCCTCCAACTTTTCGGTGTTGATGACCACGCTCTTCCAGGTCAGCGGAATGGCGCCACCCGTGTAGCCCGTGCCGCCGCCGCGCGGGATGATGGTCAGGCCCAGCTCGATGCAGCCCTTGACCAGGCGCGCCATCTCCACTTCGGTGTCAGGGCACAGCACGACAAAGGGGTACTCCACGCGCCAGTCGGTGGCGTCGGTCACGTGGCTCACGCGCGACAGACCATCGAACTTCACGTTGTCCTTGGCGGTCAGGCGGCGCAGCTCGCGCACCACGCGCTGGCGCAGGCTGGCCATCTCGTCAAAGTGGCGGGCAAAGGCATCCACAGCGCGGCTGGCCGCTTCGGCCAGTTCGACCACCAGGGCATCGCGCGCCGGGTCGTCCTGTGGGCGGCGGCGCTTTTGCACCTCGGCCAGGCGGTGGTGCAGGGCATCGACCAGCAGGCGGCGGCGTTTGGGGTTGTCCAGCAGGTCATCCTGCAGATAGGGGTTGCGCTGCACCACCCAGATGTCGCCCAGCACCTCGTACAACATGCGGGCCGAACGGCCGGTCCGGCGCTCCTGGCGCAGCTGGTTGAGCACCTCCCAGGCCCGCGAGCCCAGCAGCCGCACCACGATCTCGCGGTCGGAGAACGAGGTGTAGTTGTAGGGAATCTCGCGCAGACGCGGCGCTTCCGTGGTCACATCGACCAGGGCCTCGGGCAAATAGGGAGCATTCATGGGGAGACAGGGGCAGGAGCGGCGGGCACCACCACCCGGCATGGCAGGGCCGCAAATGTTACCGCAGCGCAGCATGGGCCTGCTGGCCTCATGGAAACCCCGGCTTGTCACGCAACTGAAATGCCATTGCAATACGTTTCACAAAAATGCCACATGTGATCGCTAACCTGCGTGCCTGTCTTTCTGCAATGTCTTCAGGAGAACCCATGACATCGAACTTTTCCCGCCTGACCCTCGCCGTGGCCCTGGGCCTGAGCGCCGCAGGCGCCCACGCCCAGACCGAGATCCAGTGGTGGCATTCCATGGGTGGCGCCCTGGGCGAGTGGGTCAACGACTTGGCCAAGGACTTCAACGCCAGCCAGAAAGACTACAAGATCGTGCCCACCTTCAAGGGCAGCTACGACGAGTCCATGACCGCCGCCATCGCCGCCTTCCGCGCCGGCAACGCACCCCACGTGCTGCAGGTGTTCGAGGTGGGCACGGCCACCATGATGGCCAGCAAGGGCGCCATCGTGCCGGTGGCCGAGGTCATGAAAAAGGCCGGTGTCACCTTCGATCCGGCTGCCTACGTGCCCGCCGTGGCCGGCTACTACACCGCGCCCAACGGCCAGATGCTGAGCTTCCCTTTCAACAGCTCCACCACGGTGCTGCATTACAACAAGGATGCCTTCAAGGCCGCCGGTCTAGACCCCAACAAGCCACCCAAGAGCTGGCCAGAGGTGGCGCTGG
>CAYUAH010000221.1:2813-5738 GCA_964442375.1 uncultured Hydrogenophaga sp.
GGCCACAAGTGCCCCTTCACCACCAGCTGGATCAGCTGGACGCAGCTGGAAAGTTTCTCCGCCTGGCACAACGTGGAATTCGCCACCAAGAACAACGGCTTTGCCGGCCTGGACACCCGCCTGGCCTTCAACACACCGCTGCACGTGCGCCACATTGAAAACCTGGCCAACATGGCCAAGCAGGGCCTGTTCATTTACAAGGGCCGGGGCAACGCGGCCGACGCCACCTTCGTGTCGGGCGAATGCGCCATGGCCACCGGCTCGTCGGCGCTTTACGGCAACGTGACCCGCAACGGCAAGTTCGGCTACGGCATCGGCACCCTGCCCTACTACCCCGACGTCCCGGGCGCGCCGCAGAACACCGTGATCGGTGGCGCCAGCCTGTGGGTGATGGCGGGCAAGAAGGCCGAGGAGTACAAGGGCGTGGCGCAGTTCTTCGCCCACTTGTCCAAGCCCGAGGTGGCTGCCGCCAGCCACCAGCGCACCGGCTACCTGCCGGTGACCAAGGCCTCCTTCGAGATGACCGACAAGGCCGGCTTCTACAAGAAAAACCCCGGCACCGACGTCTCGGTGACGCAGATGATCCGCAAGACCACCGACAAGTCGCGCGGCGTGCGCCTGGGCAACTTCGTGCAAATCCGCACCATCGTTGACGAAGAGCTCGAAGGCGTGTGGTCGGGCAAGAAGCCGGCCAAGGAAGCGCTGGAAACCGCCATCAAACGTGGCAACGAGCAACTCGAACGCTTCCAGAAAGCGAACAAGTCCTGAAGGACTTGCTCGCCCTGCGGCGGCACTGACAGCACCCCCGCCCCTGCCCTCCCCCGCCAGGCGGGGGAGGGTGTTGTCCTCAGGCGCACAATCTATTCATGGAAAAACGCGTTCGTTTCAAATCCTGGTGGCTGCCCTGGCTGCTGGTGGCGCCCCAGATGGCGGTGGTGCTGGTGTTCTTTTTCTGGCCCGCCGCGCAGGCGCTGTACCAGAGTGTGCTCACGCAGGACGCCTTCGGCACCTCCACCGAGTTCGTGGGACTCGAAAACTTCCAGCGCCTTTTCAGTGACGCGAGTTACCTGGCCTCGTTCAAGACCACGGCGGTGTTCTCCATCCTGGTGGCCGGCTCAGGTCTGGTCATCGCCCTGCTGCTGGCCGTGATGGCCAACCGCGTGGTGCGCGGTGCCGGCTTCTACAAAACGCTGCTGATCTGGCCTTACGCGGTGGCGCCGGTGGTGGCGGGCGTGCTGTGGCTGCTGATGTTCGCATCGCCCTATGGCGTGATCGCCTACTTCCTGCGCTGGATGGGTCTGCCCTGGGACCACCTGCTCAACCCCGACCACGCCATGGCGCTGATCGTCATGGCGGCGGTGTGGAAGCAGATCTCCTACAACTTCCTGTTCTTTTTGGCCGGTCTGCAGTCCATCCCGCAGTCGCTGATCGAGGCCGCCACCATCGACGGTGCCTCGCCCTGGCACCGCTTCTGGACCATCGTTTTCCCCCTGCTCTCGCCCACCACCTTCTTCCTGCTGGTGATCAACGTCGTCTACGCGTTTTTCGACACCTTCGCCATCGTGGATGCGGCCACCCATGGCGGCCCCGGCAAGGACACCGCCATCCTCGTCTACAAGGTCTACTACGACGGTTTCAAAGCGCTGGACATGGGTGGCTCGGCCGCGCAATCTGTCATCCTCATGCTGATCGTGGTGGCCCTCACGGTGATCCAGTTCCGGTTCGTGGAGAAAAAGGTGCAGTACTGATCATGATGATCGAACGACGCCCCGGCCTGACCTTTCTGGCCCACCTCATCCTCATCCTCGGCGTGCTGGTGGTGGCCTTCCCGGTCTTCATCACCTTCATCGGCTCCACCCAGACGGCCGAGCAGGTGTCCACCAGCAACCCGCTGTCGCTGTGGCCCGGCAGCAACTTCATCGAGAGCTACCGCCTGGCGCTGTTCGGTGGCAAAACCACCGGCGGCTCCACCATCGCGCCGGTGGCGCCCATGCTGTGGGTCAGCTTCGTCAGCGCCATGGTCATCTCCATCGGCAAGATCGCGATCTCGCTGCTGTCGGCCTTCGCCATCGTCTACTTCCGCTTCCCGGCGCGTGGCCTGGTGTTCTGGATGATCTTCGTGACGCTGATGCTGCCGGTGGAGGTGCGCATAGGCCCCACCTACGAGGTGGTGTCCAACCTCGGCATGCTCAACAGCTATGCAGGCCTCACGGTGCCGCTGATCGCCTCGGCCACCGCCACCTTCCTGTTCCGGCAGTTTTTCCTCACCGTGCCGGACGAGCTGGTGGAAGCGGCCCGCATCGATGGCGCCGGCCCCATGCGCTTTTTCTTCGACGTGCTGCTGCCGCTGTCGCGCACCAGCATCGCCGCGCTGTTCGTGTTCCAGTTCATCTATGGGTGGAACGAGTACCTGTGGCCGCTGATGGTAACCACCAACGAAGACATGTACCCCATCGTCCTGGGCATCAAGCGCGCCATCTTCGGCGAGGTCTACGTGGAGTGGAACGTGGTCATGGCCACCGCCATCCTGGCCATGCTGCCACCCGCGCTGGTGGTCATGCTGATGCAGAAGTGGTTCGTCAAGGGACTGGTCGATACCGAAAAATAAGACTCACACATGGCTTCCATCACACTCAAGAACGTCGTCAAGAAGTACCACCAGGGCAAGCAGTCGCTGCAGGTCATTCATGGTGTCAATGCCGACATCGCGGACGGCGAATTCATCGTCATCGTCGGCCCCTCGGGCTGTGGCAAGTCCACCCTGCTGCGCATGGTGGCCGGGCTGGAGGAGATCTCGGACGGCGAGATCCTGATCGGTCCCCGCGTGGTCAACCAGCTGGAGCCGGCCGAACGCGACATCGCCATGGTGTTCCAGAACTACGCGCTCTACCCGCACATGAGCGTGTACGACAACATGGCCTACGG
>CAYUAH010000222.1:0-5702 GCA_964442375.1 uncultured Hydrogenophaga sp.
AGGGCTCGATGACTTTTGAGACCCCCATGCTGTGGGCGGTGGGCTTCATCTTCGTGTTCACCGTGGGTGGCTTCACCGGCCTGATCCTGTCGATGGCCCCCATCGACATCCAGATGCAGGACACCTACTACGTGGTGGCGCACTTCCATTACGTGCTGGTGGCGGGCTCGCTGTTCGCGCTGTTCGCCGGTGTGTACTACTGGGGTCCCAAGTGGACGGGTGTGATGTATTCGGAGTTCCGCGGCAAGTTCCACTTCTGGGGTTCGCTGATCACCTTCAACATCACCTTCTTCCCCATGCACTTCCTGGGCCTGGCGGGCATGCCCCGCCGCTACGCCGACTACCCCATGCAGTTCGCCGATTTCAACGCCATCGCTTCGGTGGGCGCCTTCGGTTTCGGTCTGATGCAGGTCTACTTCTTCCTGTTCGTTGTGGTGCCCATGATGCGCGGCCAGGGCGAAAAGGCTTCCCAGAAGCCTTGGGAAGCCGCTGAAGGCCTGGAGTGGGAAGTGCCGTCGCCGGCGCCGTTCCACACCTTCGAAAACCCGCCCAAGCTGGACGCCACCGCCACCAAGGTGATCGGCTGAGTCCACGGTTGCTGAACACGTTTGCGCCATGTCCACACCTGAACAGAAAAAGAGCAACACCCGCCTGGGGCTGATCCTTGCCTCGGTGGCGCTGGTCTTTTTCCTGGGCTTCGTGGCCAAGCGTGTCTTGCTGAGCGCCTGAGATGAGACTTCAACGCGAAAACCTCCGCATGGTGGGCAAGCTCGGCGTGATCGCGCTGGGCATGTTCGCCTTCGGCTACGCGTTGGTGCCGCTGTACAAGGCCATCTGCGAGATGACCGGCATCAACGTTCTGGCCCTGTCGGAGCGCGAGGTGCCGGGCGCCAAGCTCAAGCTGCCCGCGAACACGCAGGTCGACAGCAGTCGGTTGATCACGGTCGAGTTCGATGTCAACACGCGCGGTCCCTGGGACTTCAAGCCCGAGCGCCGCTCCATGGAAGTGCACCCCGGTCAGTTGACGACCGTGATGTACGAGTTCCAGAACATCCAGAACCGCACCATGGCGGCCCAGGCCATTCCCAGCTACGCGCCGCGCCAGGCTGCTCAGCACTTCAACAAGCTGGAGTGTTTCTGCTTCACGCAATACACCCTGGCGCCGGGCGAGAAAAAAGCCTGGCCGGTGGCATTTGTCATCGACCCGCGCCTGCCCAAGGACGTGACCACCATCACGCTGTCGTACACCTTCTTCGAGGTGGGCGGCAAGGTGCCGGCGGCACCGGTGGCCGCAGAAACGTCCAAGCCCAGCGTGGCGGAGGGCCGCACATGAGCACGCCCGAAGTGCCGGTGACCGCTCGCCAGCCCGGCCTGCTGTACACACTGCGGGCGGTGCTGTGGGGTTTTCTGGGCGTTCGCCGCAAAAGCGACTACCAGCAGGATCTGGTCAAGCTCAACCCGCTGCACCTGGTGCTGGTGGGGGTGCTGGTGGCCTTTGCCTTTGTGGCCGGCCTGATGCTGCTGGTGCGCTGGGTGGTGGCCTGAGTTGAATCCGACACCAGACACACGAATTTCAACGTTTCCACTTATTCAAAACAAGCGAAAGTCTTAGGAGTGAGCATGTCAGCAAACGCACACGGCGCAACGCCTTACTACTTTGTCCCGGGGCCCTCGCGGCACCCGGTGATGGCCTCCATCGGCTTGTTTTTTGTCATCCTGGGCGCCGGTCAGTGGATCAACGGCGCGCAGTGGGGTGCCTACTCGCTGGCCTTCGGCCTGGCCTGGTGGGGCGTGGTGCTGTTCCAGTGGTTCCGTGAAGCCGTGTCCGAGAGCGAAGGTGGCATGTACGGCCACAAGGTCGATCTCTCCTTCCGTTGGAGCATGAGCTGGTTCATCTTCTCCGAAGTGATGTTCTTCGGCGCCTTCTTCACCGCCCTGTGGTGGGCCCGCGTGCACTCGGTGCCAGCCCTCGGCGGCATTGAAAACGCGCTGCTGTGGCCCGACTTCAAAGCCGTGTGGCCCAGCCTGCAGGCCGGTGCCACCGCCTCGCCCGCCGGCATCGTCGAGCCCTTCCAGACCATGGGGCCGTTCTGGCTGCCCACCATCAACACCGCCTTGCTGCTGAGTTCGGGCGTGACGTTGACGATCGCCCACCACGCGCTGCAAGCCGGCAACCGTGGCAAGACCATCGCCTTCATGTGGATGACCGTGGTGCTGGGCATCGTCTTCCTGTGCGTGCAGGGCTACGAATACGCCCACGCCTACAGCGACCTGAACCTCAAGCTGTCCTCGGGCATCTTCGGCTCCACCTTCTTCATGCTGACCGGCTTCCACGGTTTCCACGTGTTTGTCGGCATGCTGATGCTGCTGTTCATCACCCTGCGCCTGCAAAAAGGCCACTTCACCGCCGAGCGCCACTTCGGTTTTGAAGGTGCCGCCTGGTATTGGCACTTCGTGGACGTGGTGTGGCTGGGTCTGTACATCCTGGTCTACTGGATGTGATGTTGGCCTGGCCCACAAAAAAAGCGCCCGCAGGCGCTTTTTTTGCGGCCGTTCAAAGGGGCGGATCAGCGTGTGAGCGGCAGGCCCGTCGGTTGTATCCAGCCCATCAGGTAGCTGAACAGCACCAGCACGAAGAGCAGCACTGAGAATCCGATGCGAAACGCCAGCGCCCGCGCCATGTGGCGCGAGCGGGCGCGGTGGTCGTCTTCGCCGGGGCGGCGCATCATGAAGAACAGGGCCGCCGCCAGGCTGCCGATGATGGCAACGAAGCCCACAATAGCGAGTGATTTCATGCACCCGATTATCCGATGAAGCCCATGGCCTCACGTTCAACCCGCCTGCTGCTGATCAGCGTGGCCACCGTGCTGGTGGTGGTCGCCGGCGTCGCGCTGGGCCTGTGGCAACTGGGACGGGCCGAGCAGAAGCTGCGTCTGGCCGATGGCATCGCCCGCCAGGGCGCCCTGGCGCCCCTGGCCGCGCATGAGCTGCAAACGGCCCAGCCCGAGACGCTGTGGCACCGCAAGGCCAGGCTGGAGGGCGAGTGGCTGCCTGGGGCCACGGTGTTTCTCGACAACCGGCAGATGAGCGGCCGCGTTGGGTTTTTTGTCCTCACGCCGCTGCGCCTGGCCAACGATCAGGGCACGCTGCTGGTTCAGCGTGGTTGGGTACCACGCAACTTCGAGGACCGCATGCGCGTGCCGCAGGTGCCCACGCCGGCCGGACCGGTTTCGTTGCAATTGCGATTGGCCCCGCCGCCGGCCAAGCTTTACGAGCTGGGTCCGGGGGAGGGTGGCGCGATCCGGCAAAATATCGACCTTGCTGCCTTTGGGGCAGAGTTGAAAACGCCTCTGCTGCCGCTGTCGGCCGTGCAGACCAGCGCCGCCGATGATGGACTGCTGCGCGACTGGCCGCAGCCCGCCACCGATGTCCACAAACACTACGGTTACGCCTTCCAGTGGTTTGGCCTGAGCACCCTGTTCGCCCTTTTGTATGTCTGGTTCCAAATCATCGCCCCCCGCCGCCGAGCGCCCACCCCGCCTGCCGGATGAGCCGCTGGGCCTGACCGTGCACACCATGCCCCAGCTCGACCCGGCCAGTGCGGCGCAGGCCGCCGCCTCACGCCGGGGGCGCCTGAAGATGCTGGGCGTTCTGCTGGTGTGTGCCGCGCCGGTCATCGCGTCCTATTTCATGTACTACGTGGTGCGCCCGGAAGGTCGGCGCAATTACGGTGAACTGATCGACCCGCAGCGCCCGCTGCCCGCGTTCCAGGCCCTGGATCGTGCCGGCCAGCCCGTGGCCTTGCCCAGCTTGAAGGACCAGTGGCTGCTGGTCAGCGTGGCCGACAGCGCCTGCGACGCCGATTGCGAACGCCACCTCTACCTGCAGCGCCAGTTGCGTGAAGGGCTGGGCAAAGAGAAGGGGCGGCTGGACTGGGTCTGGCTGCGCACCGGCGTCACGCCCCTGACGCCCGCGCTGCTGGCCGCCACCGAACAGGCCACCGTGTTGCAGGTGGACGAGGCAGCGCTCGGCGCATGGCTGCAGCCAGCAAGCGGCCGGCGCCTGTCCGACCACCTCTATGTGGTCGATCCGCTGGGCAACTGGATGATGCGTTTCCCGGCCCAGGCCGACCCGGCGCAGATCCGCCGAGACCTGGAGCGGTTGCTGCGTGCCTCGGCCTTCTGGGACAAGGAAGGCCGGCCCGGATGAACACCCTTGCCCTGATCGATCTTTCCCCCACCGCATGGCTCATGCTCAAGGGCGTGCTGGTGGCGGTGCTGCCTTTGTGGTGGGTGTGGCGGCGCCAGCCACACGCCACGCCGACGCAACGCTTGCGCCTGCTCACCGTGGTCACGCTGTTCCTCACATTCGACCTGGTGCTGTTTGGAGCCTTCACCCGACTCACCGATTCGGGCCTGGGCTGTCCCGACTGGCCGGGATGCTACGGCGCCGCCAGTCCGTTGGGGGCCCACGCCGACATCAGCGCCGCGCAGGCGGCCATGCCCAGCGGTCCGGTCACCTTTCCCAAGGCCTGGGTGGAGATGATCCACCGCTACCTGGCCACCGGCGTGGGTGTGCTGATCATCGTGCTGGCGGTACAGACCTGGCGCCAGCGCCGGCTGGTCCCGGTGTCGCCGCTGTGGCCTGCGCTCACCTTGCTGTGGGTGTGTGTGCAGGGTGCCTTTGGCGCGCTCACCGTCACCATGAAGCTGTTTCCCGCCATCGTCACCCTGCACCTGCTGTTTGGCCTGGGCCTGCTGGCCTTGCTGCGTGTGCAGGCGGTGCAGTACGCCCGTGCCGACCAGGCCTGGCCGGTGGTGGCGTTGCCGCGCGGGGTGGTGTGGGCGTTGTGGGGTGTGTTTGCGCTGTTGTGGATGCAGATTGCCCTGGGTGGCTGGGTCAGCACCAACTACGCCGTGTTGGCTTGCACCGAATTCCCCACGTGCCAAGGCAGTTGGTGGCCACCCATGGATCTCGCCACCGGTTTCCAGTGGTGGCGTGAGCTGGGCATGGACCGCAGCGGCGCGGCCATTCCCTTTGCCGCACTCACCGCCATCCACATGGTCCACCGCGCCTTCGCGGTGCTCGTGATCGCTGCCCTGTGCTGGGCCGCCTGGCGCCTCTGGGGGGCCGACGCGGCCCTGCGCCCGCAGGCGCGTTGGCTGGCGCTGGGTGCCGCGTGGCAGGTGGGTTCGGGCCTGAGCAACGTGGTGCTGGACTGGCCGCTGCTGGCCGCCGTGGCCCACACCGGCGGTGCCGCCGCCCTGGTGGTGGTGTTCACCGGGGCGCTGCTGTCGGTGCGCGCCTGCGCTCGGCAGCCACACCCACTTTCCATATCTTCGACGACAGGACGGCCTGCATGACCACGCCCGACACCTCTGCCGCGCCGGTGATGCCCTTGCCCTCCACCTGGCGCCAGTTCAACGCGCTGACCAAACCGCGCGTCATCCAGCTCATCGTTTTTTGTGCCCTCATCGGCATGGTGCTGGCCGTGCCTGGCCTGCCCAGCCTGGGGCAGTTGGGGCTGATGGCCGTGGCCTGTTTCGGCATCTGGCTGGTGGCCGGTGCGGCGGCGGCCTTCAACTGTGTGGTCGAGCAGCACATCGACGCCAAGATGAAGCGCACCGCCTGGCGGCCCACGGCCAAAGGCCAACTCAGCAACACACAGACGCTCACGTTCTCGGCGGTGTTGTGCGCCATCG
>CAYUAH010000223.1:0-5695 GCA_964442375.1 uncultured Hydrogenophaga sp.
CCGGCGCCGGCATCGCCCAAGGCACCATACGCCTGTCCATCGGCCTGGAAGACCCCGACGACCTGATCGACGACCTCAAGCGGGCCCTGAAGGCTGCAGAAAAAGCGGGAGGCTGAAGCCGCGGCGGCCCCAACAGGCGGCCGAAACCAGTGCAGAATGATAGCTTCCGTCATCACTCAGTACCACAAAAATGACAATGCTCTCAGGGGGGCATGGCTGGGGAACGGGGACTTACCACGGCGAACGGAACAAGGCATTGCCATGGTCCGCAACCACGAGAGTTCCTGGGCCGACCCGCCATGGACACGCATATCAGCCACACGTACAAGGACCAGGTACCGGCCCTGGCGTCCCATCGGAGCGCCCATGGCCATGAGCGCGCCCGCCGACCATCAGGCCTTGGATCGGGAACACCACAACCTGATCGCCGAACACTACGAACGACTGATCGTCGAACCCCGCCGGACACTGAACAACCGGGTGTTCGCCCAGGCAGCCCGGTTTCTGCCCACGAACCGGGCGAGCATGCTGGATCTGGGGGCAGGCACCGGCCACATGACGCGGCGTTTTGGCCACCTGTTCGGTCACGCCACGCTGGTGGACCACTCTGCCGGCATGCTGGAACGGGCACGAGCTTATACCGAGCATATGGACAAAAAACGCAGCCTCCACGAAGCGGAAGCATTCGAATTTCTGGCTCGCGACACACAGCGTCATGACCTGATCACCTGCGTGGGCTTCCTGCACCACCTGGAACCCGACGCCCTGCACCAAATGATGAAAGCTCTGGTCGCACGCCTCAATCCACAGGGGCGCATCATGCTGGCAGAACCGGTTGCCACCACCTTGCCCGAACCCCTGCCGGTGCGCTGGTGGAACCGCCCCATGCAGAGCCACATCCGGGAGTACCTGGCACTCGCCCCCAGCCCCGACGAGGCGCCATTGGACCCGGCCATGCTACGCGCAGCCTTTGAGTCCGCCGGTTGTGCACCGGTTTTCGAGCGACGCGGTTGGGAGTTGTTCGAACGCTTCCAGGGCGACTGGCGGGACCGCTGGTGCATTGGCTTGCTGGACCGGGTCATGGGCCGCGAAGGCGTGGTCTGGGTAGGGGTGCTGGCCTTGAACGGCGATCGGCCCCACCCCGCATAAACCAAGCTGCCTCGCCTGGCAGGGCTCTGACACAATGCATGCAGTCGGCTGCGTGTGTGGCGCGGCCCCTCCCCCTGGCAACAGTCACAACATGTACCTCGACGTCAACGGCGCCAAGACCTATTGCTACACCGGCGGCAAGCCCTTCAACCCGGCCCAGCCCACGGTGGTGTTCATCCACGGCGTGGTCAACGACCACAGCGTTTGGGTTCTGCAAAGCCGCTACCTCGCGCACCACGGCTTCAACGTGCTGGCGGTGGACCTGCCCGGCCACTGCAAAAGCGGCGGCGATGCGCCCGAAAGCGTGGAGCAGGCGGCCGACTTCGTCGGCGCCCTGCTCGATGCGGCAGGCGTGCAAAAAGCCGCGCTGGTGGGCCACAGCTGGGGTGCGCTGATTGCGCTGGAGGCCGCAGCGCGGCTGGGCGAACGGGTGTCGCACCTGTGCCTGGTGGGGGTGACCGCGCCCTTGCGGGTGTCGCCCGCGCTGCTGGACAACTCCGTGTCCGACCCGGAGCAGGCGCTCAAGCTGGTCAATGTGTTTTCCCGCTCCACGCTGGCGCCACCCCCTTCGGCCATGGGCCCGGGCACCTGGATTTACGGTGCCAATCTGGCCCTGGGCCGGCGCGTGCTGCGCAGCAACACCCTGGTCAACGTGTTCCACCGGGGTTTCAAGGCCTGCGACAGCTACGCCAACGGCGAGCCCGCCATCCGTGCCATCACCTGCCCGGTGCTCTTCATCCTGGGCGCACAAGACCAGATGGCGCCGCCCAAGGCCGCGCACAGCCTGATCACCGCAGCCAAGGACAGTGGCAAGGCCGTGACGCTGCACACCGTGCCGGTGGGCCACCACCAGATGACCGAGGCGCCCGACGACACCTTGTTCGCCCTGGCCAAGTTCCTCCACCGCTGAGACGCACCCGCCCATGACCCAGCGCCTTGCCCTCCTCCAACTGGCCCAGGCGCATGGGCTGGACACCGACGCCCGCACACGGCTGATGGCCCTGGCCGGCCTGGCGGGTGAGCCGCCCGACGCGGCCCGGCATCTCTGGCGAGCCCTGGCCCTGCTCGCCGCCGCACTGGTGGGGCTGGGCCTGGTGATGTGGGTGGCCGCCAACTGGGACGACCTGGGCCGCGCCGGCCGCTTCTGGCTGCTGCAGGGCGTGGTGGTGGCCATGGGCCTGGGCGCCGGCCTGCGGCCCGTCCTGCGCGCGCCACTGGGCCTGCTCGCGCTGCTGGCCGTGGGCGCGCTGTTTGCCTACTTCGGCCAGACCTACCAAACCGGCGCCGACGCCTGGCAACTCTTCGCCCTCTGGGCCGCGCTCACACTGCCCCTGGCCCTGGGCACGCGGCACGACGCGGTGTGGGCACCCTGGGCGCTGGTGGCGGCCACGGGCGTGTCGCTGTGGGTGCAGACCCACACCGGCCACCAGTGGCGCGTCCAGCCCGACGACCTGCGCGTGCACGCCCTGGGCTGGGCCGCCCTGGGGCTGCTGTGCCTGCTGCTCTCGCCCGCCTGGGCGCGCTGGACGGGCGCCGGCCCCTGGTCCCGGCGCACCGCGCTCACGCTCACCACCGTGGCCCTCACCCTCAGCGCCATCGGCGGCCTGTTCCACAAGGACATTGCGCCGCACTACGCGCTCGGCCTGGTGCTGCTGGTGGCGGCCTCGGCCTGGCTGAGCCGGCCAGCGCACTTCGAGGTGTTTGGCCTGAGTACCGCCGCCATGGGCCTCAACGCCCTGGTGGTGGGCGGCCTGGCACGCCTGCTGTTCGAACACGGTGGCCGTGGCGACCCCATCGGGCGGCTCATGCTCATTGGCCTGGTGTCGGCGGGCTTGCTGGCGCTGTCGGTCAAATGGATTCTCCGGCTCGTGCGCGAGCACGAGGGCACGGGCCAGGAGGACGCCACGTGACGCACGAACTGGAGGCCGTGGTGCGCGCCGCCCAGGCCGAAGGCTTGCTGCCGCCCGGTGCCTCCGTTCCCCAGATCGAAAGCCGGCCCTGGCCGGTGGTGCTGCTCACCGCGCTGGGCGCCTGGCTGGCTGCCATTCCCATGCTCTCGGTCATCGGTTTGCTGCTGGGCGACCTGGCCGCGCGTGGCGCCGGCACCTATGCCGTGGGCGCCCTGCTGCTGGCCGGCGCGGTCATCGTGCTGCGCCGGCCCGAGGTGCCGGTTTTTGTGGAACAACTTGCCATCCCCGCCCTGCTCTCGGGCGCCGGCGCCCTGGGTTTCGCGCTGGCGCGCGACCTGCCCGACCAGGCCGCCGCCGCCGGGCTGGCGCTGCTGGCCCTGGCCATCGCCCAGCTCATCAACCGCCCCTGGCTGCGGGTGCTGCTGGGTGTTGCCGCAGCGTCGTGCGCGGCCCTCGCGCTGTGGCCCGGCCGCCAGTGGCGGCAGACGGGTCTGCCCATGGGGTGGACCGTGCTGCACGCCGTCTTCGGCCTGTGGCTGCTGGCCCTGGCCGCCCAGCGGCGCCTGGTTCGCAGCGCCCCACTGCTGGAAAGCGTGGGCGCCGGCTGGCTGCTGGCCACGCTGGCCGGCCTCGCGGCGCACTCGGGCGTGGCCTTTCTCATGCCGGGTGTGCTGGGCGGCGGGCTGGTGGGCGCGGTGGCCATGGGCCTGGCCGGCGCCCTGCCCGCCACCGCCATGGGTTGGGTACAGCATGTGCTGTCGGCCACGCTGGCGGCGACGGGCGCGGCCGTGCTGACGCGCGCCTGGCCCGCGCTGGGCACACACAAACCCTGGGGCGGGCAACTGGCCGCGCTGTGCCTGGCGGCCATCGCCTTTTTCATTCCCACGCTGGGCGCCGCCGTGTTGGCTTTGGCCCTGCTGCTCGCCACCCGGCGCTGGCGACTGGCCGGCGCCGCCGGCCTGGCGGCGGCATGGATGGTGGGCAGCTTCTACTACGCGCTGGCCTGGCCGCTGGCACACAAGGCGGTGGTGCTGGTGGCCTGCGGCGCCGCCCTGGGCGCCCTGGTGGGGTGGACGCTGCGCGGTGACTCGACCGCCGACGCCGGCATGCCCCCACCGCGCTCGCTGCCCGCCCTGGCGGCCTTGGCCCTCACCGTGCTGGCCACAGTGGTGGTGGCCCAGGGCGCCATCCACGAAAAGGAACACCTGATCGCGCGTGGTCGGCCCATCTACGTTGCGCTGGCCCCGGTGGACCCGCGCTCGCTGATGCAGGGCGACTACATGCGCCTGAACTTCGCCTTGCCCGATGCAGCCGCCCGCACCGAAACCGGCCTGCTGAACGGGTTGAAGGGCCAACGCCCCTTTGTGGTGGCCCGGGTCGATGGACGCGGCGTGGCCAGCCTGCCCCGCCTGCACACACCCGGCGAGGCGCTGGGCGCCGACGAGCAACGCATCGAACTCACACCCAAGAACGGCCAATGGACCCTGGTGACCGACGCCTGGTTCTTCCGCGAAGGTGAGGCCGCGCGCTGGCAGCGTGCGCGCTTTGGCGAATTCCGGGTCAGCGCCGATGGGCGGGCCTTGCTGGTGGGCCTGGCGGACGAGCACCTGGCGGCCATCCGACCTTGAACCGCCGCGCCATCTGACAGGCCGGCCCATGTCGGGCGCGCCATTGGTCGGCAGCATTGTCAAAATGCTTGCGGCTGCGTGAGAACATTGGCAGACTCTTGAAACAAATTGACCTTGTGGCCGCAGAGCTCAACAAGGCGAACCATTCGCAATAGGGAGGCGAATATGACTGTCAAGCACCCGCTTTTGACGCGCTGTGGCACCACAGCGCCGTGTCCATCCAGCCGGCCGCCGCCGCGCCACATCTGGTCGCAACCCCCGCGATGTCTGACCCATCTGCTTGCGCAGCAGGCTTTGCCATGCCATGCCCATAACAACAAAGGAACGACCATGAAACACTTCGCCCTTGCCCTGTTCTTGGCCGCCACGGCGCTGCTGCCCCTTGGAAAGGTGCATGCACAAACGATGGTGGTGTCCACACTGGAAAACAAGGACCCCATCACGGAGATGGCGGAAAAAGTCATGATCGAAGCCTATCGGCGCCTGGGCATGACGATGGAAGTGAGGGAGTTTCCCGGCGAACGCGCGCTGCAAACCGCCAATGAAGGCAAGGTGGACGGCGAGCTTTACCGCAAAGGCGACATCGCGGAGACCTTCACCCATCTCATCAAGATCCCCGTCGTCATTTCATCCGCCGACTTTGTGGTGTTCGTCAAGGACAAAAGCATTTCGGCCTACGACTGGAACGCCCTCCTGCCCTACCGCGTGGGCTACAAACGCGGCGTCAAGTCGGTGGAAATGAATCTGGTCAAGGGCACCAAATCAGAACCCGTCTCGTCCACCGACCAGGCCTTCAAAAAGCTGGACGTCGGCCGCAACGATGTGGTCATTTCACCCAAGATCACCGGGCTGGTGCTGCTCAGTCAACTGGGCATCACCGGCGTCACCTTGCTGGACCCGCCGCTGTTGTCCATTCAGCTGTTCCACTACCTGCACGAGAAACACAAAGGGCTGGTGACCTGCCCCCTGTAGACGTACCAATTAAAAGTGGAAGTCCGGTTTCAAGAT
>CAYUAH010000224.1:0-5681 GCA_964442375.1 uncultured Hydrogenophaga sp.
TGGACGTGACCGGCAACACCCACCGCAGCGAGTTCTGCATCGACAAGCTCTACTCACCTGACAGCAGCACCGGCCGCCTGGGCCTGCTGGAGCTGCGCGCCTTCGAGATGCCGCCACATGCCCGCATGAGCGTGGCCCAGCAGCTGCTGCTGCGCGCCCTGGTGTCGCGCTTCTGGAAGCAGCCCTGGAAAGGTCGCCTCACGCGCTGGGGCACCGAGCTGCACGACCGCTTCCTGCTGCCCACCTTCGTGCGCATGGATTTCGAGGACGTGCTGGCCGACCTGCGCGATGCCGGCTACCCCTTCGAGATGGGCTGGTTCGAGCCACATTTCGAGTTCCGATTCCCGCTGGTGGGCCAGGTGCGCGCGCGCGGCATGGAGCTGACCCTGCGCAACGCGCTGGAACCCTGGCACGTGATGGGCGAGGAAGGCTCGGCCGGCGGCACCGTGCGCTACGTCGATTCGTCGCTGGAGCGTCTGGAGGTGCACATCAGCGGCTGGAACGACAGCCGCTACGTGGTCACGGTCAACGGCCGCGCCCTGCCGGTGCAGCCCACCGGCACCACCAGCCACTACGTGGCCGGCGTGCGCTACAAGGCCTGGAACCCGCCCTCGGCCCTGCACCCCAGCATAGGCGTGCACGCGCCGCTGACCTTCGACATCGTTGACACCTGGATGAAACGCTCCCTGGGCGGCTGCCAGTACCACGTCACCCACCCGGGCGGGCGCAACTACGACAGCTTCCCCGTCAACGCCTACGAGGCCGAGAGCCGGCGTCTGTCGCGCTTCTTCCAGATGGGGCACACGCCGGGGCAGATGCATGTGGTTCCTGCCGAGCGCAGCCAGGAGTTCCCGTTTACCTTAGATCTGCGACAGTGAAATGTCATTTCAATCAACGGTCTGAAGCCGGGCATACTCGGGGGCCGTGAAAGCCCCCGACCCCACCCTTTTTGGCGACGACGCCCACGACAGCCCGGCCCAGATGGCGGCTGCCATGGGTGGTCGCGCCGACGCCGGCCACCTCGACGAACTGCGGGACGACGACGACGCGATCCGTCCGCACTGGGCCGAGTTTTTCGAGCATGTGGGCTTCGAGGGGCTGGGCGACATGAACCGGCGCCAGCACAACCTGGCCCGCCAGATACGCGACAACGGCGTCACCTACAACGTCTACGCCGACGACAAGGGCGGTCAGCGCCCCTGGGCACTGGACCTGCTGCCCATGATCGTGCCGCCCGAAGAATGGGCCACCATCGAAGCCGGCGTGCTGCAGCGCGCCAACCTGCTCAACCGCATCTGCGCCGACATCTACGGCCCGCGCGAACTCCTCAAGCGCGCCCTGCTGCCGGCCGCCCTGGTGCAAGGCCATCCCGGCTATGTGCGCGCCATGCACGGCGTGCGCCCGCCCGGTGACACCTGGCTGCACATCGCCGCCTTCGATCTGGCGCGCGGCCCCGACGGCCGCTGGTGGGTGGTGTCGCAGCGCACCCAGGCCCCGTCAGGCCTGGGCTATCTGCTGGAAAACCGCATCGCCATCGCGCGCCAGTTCCCCAAGGCATTTGGCGGCATGAAGGTGCAGCGGCTGGCGGCCAGCTACCGTGCACTGATGGAGGGCATACAGCGCATGGTGCCCGAAGGGGCCCATGCCCGCATCGCGCTGCTGACCCCCGGCCCCTACAACGAAACCTATTTCGAGCATGCCTACCTCGCCCGCTACCTGGGCCTGAGCCTGGTCGAAGGCAGTGACCTGACGGTGCGTGACCAGCGCGTTTACCTCAAGACACTGCAGGGCCTGGAGCCGGTGCACGCGCTCATCAAGCGCCTGGACGACGAGTGGCTGGACCCGCTGGAGCTGCGCAGCGACTCGGCACTGGGTGTGCCTGGGCTGTTGCAAGCGCTGCGCGCGGGCAACCTGCTGCTGGCCAACGCACCGGGCACGGCGCCGCTGGAGTCAAGCGCACTGCTGGGTTTTTTGCCTGCGCTCAGCCGGCACCTGCTGGGCGAACCGCTGGCCCTGCCCTCGCTGGACACCTGGTGGTGCGGCGAAGCAGCGGCTTTGCAGCGCGTCTTGCCCCTGCTCAAACAGAGTGTGATCAAGCCGACGCGGCCCGACCTTGGCAAAGGCACACAAATGGGCCAGCGCCTCAGCGCCGACGCGCTGGACCAGCTCACCGGCCGCATGGTGCGCCAGCCCGACAACTACACCGTGCAGACCTACCTGCCGCTGTCGCAAACCCCCACCTGGAAGGGCGACCACCTGGCGCCCCGCTCGGCCATGCTGCGCGTGTTTGCGCTGGCGGACGGCCCGCAGTCGTGGCGGGTGCTGCCCGGCGGCATGGTGCGCCTGGCACCGCGTGGCCAGCTCATGGCTTCCATGCAGCGCGGCGGCAGCAGCGCCGACTGCTGGGTGCTCACGCGTGGCGAGGTCGATCACACCACGCTGCTCAACCAGGCGCCCATTCCCATCGATCAACTCGAACACAAGCGCCCGGTGACCAGCCGTGCGGCCGAAAACCTGTTCTGGCTGGGCCGTTACACCGAACGGGCCGAAAACAGCGTGCGCCTGGCACAAATCGCCCTGCGCAGCCTGCACGGCGAAGACCAGAGTTCGCCCGCCTTGCTCAACTGGCTCAGCGACAGCGCCTTGGGTAACGGCCTGGTGTTGCCCGACGTGCCCGGTGCGGCCCAGTCGCCCCGGGTGTTTGAGCGTTCGCTGATCGCCATGCTGGCGCCCGACAGTGGCGCCAACAGCGTGGGCTTCAACCTGCGCGCGCTCTCGCAGGCGGCGGCCAGCGTGCGCGAACGGCTGTCGCAGGAACAGCGCAACCTCATCGAGCGCGTGCTCGACGGCTTCACCGACGCCTGCGAACAGCTCAGCGCCGAAGCCGAATACGCCCCGCAGGAAGCGCTCAACGCGCTGGAGCTGACCAGCGAAGGCCTGGCCGCCATCACCGGTGCGCAGACCGACCGCATGGTGCGCGACGACGGCTGGCGCCTGCTCAGCATAGGCCGCCACATCGAGCGCTTGGGCACGCTGTCGCAGGCGCTGGCCGACGGCCTGCGCACCGGCAGCCTGGCCGAGGACGGCGGCTTCGAGGCGCTGGTGGCCTTGTTTGACAGCACCATCACCTTCCACGCCCGCTACCAGCAGCGGCGCGACCTGCCGGCCCTGGTGGATCTGCTGGTGCTGGACCGCGACAACCCGCGTTCGCTGGCCTGGGTGTTGAGCACGCTGCGCTCGCGCCTGTCCAAGCTCGCCAACACGGTACACGGTGAAGTGGCCGAGATCGCGCTGGCCCTGCCCGACCCGGCTGCCTGGGAACATGCCGTGTTGTGCGCGACGAATGCAGACGGCGAGGCCGCCGCGCTGCTGGCGATTCTCGCGGCCTGCCAGCAATCTGCCATGGCTTTGTCCGACGACATCAACCGCCGTCACTTCAGCCACGCCGACCGCGACAACCGCAGCCTGGTGACCTGATCTTCGAGGCACGCCATGGAATTGCGCATCGTCCACGAAACCTGCTACGACTACGCCGCCCCGGTCATGCTAGCGCAGCACATGGCGCACCTGCGGCCCAGCGCCAGCTTGGCCGGCCAACAACTGTTGTCGCACCGCCTGACCGTGTCGCCAGAGCCGACCCAGGAAATGGACGGCGAGGACGCCTTCGGCAACCCGCGCCACTTTTTCGCCCTGCAAGTGCCCCACGACCGGCTGTGTGTGTACACCGACATGGCGGTGCGCACAGAAGCCCCCTTGCCGCTGCCCGAGTCGCCGCCCTGGGAGGCGGTGCATGCCCATTTTGAGTACCACGCCGGCGCCGCTTTCGATGCCGCCAACGAGTTCGTTTTTGCCTCGCCCTTCGTGCCAAGGCATGAGTCCTTTGCCGATTTCGCCCGCGCCGACTTCGCGCCAGGACGCCCCCTGTTCGAAGCCTGCGAGGCCCTGATGGCGCGCATACACACCGAACTCGAATACCGCAGCGGCAGCACCGAAATCAACACCCCGGCCCTGACCGCACTGAAACAGCGCCACGGCGTCTGTCAGGACTTTGCCCACATCATGCTGGGCTGTCTGCGCAGCCTGGGGCTGGCCGCGCGCTACGTCAGCGGCTACCTGTTGACCCATGTGCCGGAAGGCCAGGCCCGGCTGATCGGCGCCGACGCCTCGCACGCCTGGGTGGCGGTCTACTGCCCCGGCGAAGATGGGGAAGACGGTGTGTGGTGCGACTTCGACCCCACCAACAAGCGCTGCGGCCTGGGCCGGCCCGGCGAGGACTACGTGACCCTGGCCCTGGGCCGCGACTTTGGCGACGTCTCGCCGCTGCGCGGCGTCATCCAGGGCGGCGGCAGCCACACGCTGCACGTCGGCGTGACGGTGGCGCCGGTGGACCAGTTCCCGACCGATGCCCAGGCGCCCGGCCCTCAGGGTGATCGATAGAATCCCCGGCTTCACCCCACACACCCTGGAGTCTCCCGTGTCCGTCTACGACCAGCTCAAAGCCCTCGACATCACCCTGCCTCCGGTGGCCGTACCGGTCGCCGCCTACGTTCCCTTCACACAAAGCGGCAAGCTGGTGTTCACCAGTGGCCACATCGCCAAGAAGGACGGCAAACCCTGGGTCGGCCAACTGGGCACCAGCATCGGCACCGATGAAGCCAAGGCCGCCGCACGCGCCGTGGCCATCGACCTGATGGGCACGCTGGAGGCGGCCTGCAAAGCCGCCGGCACCGACCTGGACGGCGTGAAACGCATCGTGAAACTCACCAGCCTGGTCAACTCCAGCGGCAGCTACACCGAACACCACCTGGTCACCAACGGCTGCTCCGAGCTGCTGGCCCAGGTGTTTGGCGACAAAGGCGCCCACGCCCGCAGCGCCTTTGGCGTGGCCCAAATCCCCCTGGGTGCCTGCGTCGAGATCGAGATGATCGCCGAGCTGGCCTGATTCGATAAAACCGCCAGTTTGGTGCAGAACGCGCCATACGTGCATCAAACTGGCGCAGTTCCTGCTTTGCTTTGGTGCGAGGGTTTGGCCACCCTTGAGAACGCATCAAAACGGTACCTCATTCACCAAAGACAAGCATGGACGCACTGAAACAGGGCACGGATGCCCTCTTTATTTTGTTGGGCGGCATCATGGTCCTGGCCATGCACGCCGGCTTCGCGTTTCTGGAGCTCGGCACCGTGCGCCAGAAGAACCAGGTCAACGCCCTGGTCAAGATCCTGGTGGATTTCTCGGTCTCCACCGTGGTGTATTTTGTGGTCGGCTACGGTGTGGCCTACGGCACCCACTTCTTCATTGGCGCCGAACAGCTGGCCCAGCGCAACGGCTACGAGCTGGTCAAGTTCTTCTTCCTGCTGACCTTCGCCGCCGCCATTCCCGCCATCATCTCCGGCGGCATCGCCGAACGCTCGCGCTTCTGGCCGCAGCTGCTGGCCACGGCGGTCATCGTCGGTTTTGTTTACCCCTTCTTTGAAGGCATCGTCTGGAACAACCACTTTGGCGTCCAGGCCTGGATAACGTCGCTCAGCGGCGTGCCCTTCCACGACTTTGCGGGCTCGGTGGTGGTGCACGCGGTGGGCGGTTGGCTGGCGCTGGGCGCCGTGCTGCTGCTGGGCCCGCGGTCCAACCGCTACCGCAAGGACGGCGCCATCAGCGCCCACCCGCCCTCCAACATCCCCTT
>CAYUAH010000225.1:0-5678 GCA_964442375.1 uncultured Hydrogenophaga sp.
CGGAACTCGCCTTCAAGCTCCTGCACGATCTTGCCGTTGCCACGCACCGGGCCGTCCAGGCGCTGCAGGTTGCAGTTGATCACGAAGATCAGGTTGTCCAGGCCCTCACGCGCGGCCAGGCCGATGGCGCCGAGGGATTCGACCTCGTCCATCTCGCCGTCGCCGCAGAACACCCAGACCTTGCGGTTGTCGGTGTTGGCGATGCCACGGGCGTGCAGGTACTTGAGGAAACGCGCCTGGTAAATGGCCATCAGCGGCCCCAAGCCCATGGACACCGTGGGGAACTGCCAGAACTCGGGCATCAGCTTGGGGTGCGGGTAGCTCGACAAACCCTTGCCGTCCACTTCCTGGCGGAAGTTGAGGAGTTGCTCCTCGCTCAGGCGGCCTTCGAGGTAGGCACGGGCGTACACGCCGGGCGACACGTGGCCCTGGATGTAGAGGCAGTCGCCGCCGTGGTTTTCGCTCTCGGCGTGCCAGAAGTGGTTGAAGCCGGCGCCAAACAGGCTGGCCAGCGAAGCGAAGGAGCCGATGTGGCCACCCAGGTCGCCACCGTCGGCGGGGTTGTGGCGATTGGCCTTGACCACCATGGCCATGGCGTTCCAGCGCATGTAGGCACGCAGCCGTTCTTCAATTTCGAGGTTGCCGGGAGAACGTTCCTCTTCCTGCGGCTCGATGGTGTTCACGTAGCCGGTGGTGGCCGAGAACGGCATATCGATGCTTTTCTGGCGCGCGTGCTCCAGCAGTTGTTCCAGCAGGAAGTGCGCGCGCTCAGGACCTTCAGCCTCGATGACGGCACTCAGCGCGTCCATCCATTCGCGGGTTTCCTGCGCATCGGCGTCTGAACCGACGCCCAGCGCCAGTTGTTTTTCGGGATTGGCTGACATGTTGTCTCCTCGTTGGTGAAAAGAAGCTTAAAGCGGCGCCCGGTGCTTGTCATGCGTGTTGCACCGGATGTCCGAGAGTTTCCCATTTCTTTTCTTTTTTTTCAACATGTAGTTGTTGTTTTTATTATGTGAAATTGTTTGCGGGTTTTTTGCCACAGCTCACCCCACGCGAACACCAGAAGGCGCCGTCCTTTAGACTTGAACCAATGCCCGACACCGCGCCCTCGGCAACACCTCCTTCGCCCCCTTCCGCCCCCGCCAACACCCCGCCCAGCACCTCGTGGTGGAAACGGTGGTGGCGCCGACTGCCGCCCGCGCGGCAAGACCGGTTCGCCACCCTTGGCCCCTTGCTGGCCGTGCTGCTGTTCATGGGCGCCATCGTGGTGGCCATCAGCTACCTGCGCCTGGAAGAACTGGACCGCGAGCAGGAGGCGGTGACCCGCGATGTGGAATACGCACAGCAGCGCCTGCGGCTGCGGCTGCTGGAGCGCCAGGAACAGCTCATGCGGCTCGCGCGCGAAATCTCAAACCGTGAGATCGACGAGTCGGAGTTCGTCTTCCAGGCCGAAAGCCTGATCAGCCAGTACCCCGAACTGCTCGCTGTCTCGTGGGTGGACAGCCGCCGCAAGGTGGTGGCCAGCTATGCCTCGCCCAGCGCGCCCAACGCCCAGACTCGCAGCCCCGATCAGGTGCTTCTGCCGGGTGAAACCGATGGCTCTTACGACCTGGCACGCGACCTGCGCCAACCCATTTACTCCCGCCCGCTCCCAGCCGAGCCCGACCAGAGCGTGCTGATGCTGCAGGTGCCCCTGAGCGAGCAAGGCCGCTTTGGTGGTGTGGTGATGGGCGAGTACCTGGTGGACGGGCTGCTGCGCTTCGGCATCCCGCCCGAAGTGATGGCGCGCTACGCCGTGGCGCTGCTGGACGACCGCCAGCAGGTGCTGGCCGGCAACCTGCAGCAACCCGGCTCAGCCAAGGTGCTGAGCTGGCTGCCCTGGTCGCGCGAAACCATGCACCACGAGGTGCCGGTGTCTCCCGTGGGCAATGGACTCATCCTCAAGGCCCAGGGCTACCGCACCTCGCAGGACGTGGTGGGCACCGGCTTTCTGCTGATCATCGGCGCGCTGAGCACACTCACGGTGTGGATGCTGATCGCCTCCTGGCGCCACACCCGCCGGCGCGTGCAGGCGCAACAGGCGCTGGTGGCCGAAACCCATTTCCGCCGTGCCATGGAAAACTCCATGCTCACCGGCATGCGGGCGCTGGACATCCAGGGCCGCATCACCTACGTCAACCCGGCCTTCTGCATGATGACGGGCTGGTCGGAAAGCGAGCTGGTGGGCCGCACCGCGCCCTTCCCCTACTGGCCCGAGGACGACCAGGAAATGCTTGCGCAGCGCCTGGAAGACGAGCTGCATGGCCGCTCCACGCCGGGCGGCTTCGAGGTGCGCGTCAAACGCAAGGATGGCAGCCTGTTCGATGGCCGCATGTACGTCTCGCCGCTGATCGACCCCAACGGACAGCAGACCGGCTGGATGACGTCCATGACCGACATCACCGAGCCCAAGCGCATCCGCGAAGAACTGTCGGCCTCCTACGAACGCTTCACCACGGTGTTGGAAAGCCTGGACGCCACCGTCTCAGTGGCGCCACTGGGCAGCGATGAACTGCTGTTCGCCAACAAGATGTACCGCCAGTGGTTTGGCCTCGGCGGGCGCGGCCACCGCAGCCTGGTGGACCTGGCCGGCGTGGCGCCCGCCGCGCCCAGCGACGAGCACGACGCGGTAGACGCCTTCGCCGGCATGCCCACCGACACCCTGACCGACGCAGGTGCGGAAAGCGCCGAGATCTTCCTGGAAGTGCTGGGCAAATGGCTGGAGGTACGCACCCGCTACCTCACCTGGGTGGACGGCCGCCTGGCGCAGCTGGTGATTGCCAGCGACATCACCACCCGCCGCCACGCCGAGGAGCAGGCGGCGCGCCAGAACGAACGCGCGCAAACCGCCAGCCGCCTGATCACCATGGGCGAGATGGCCTCCAGCGTGGCACACGAACTGAACCAGCCGCTGACCGCCATCAGCAATTACTGCAACGGCATGATCACCCGCGTGAAAAAGCAGCAGATCACCGAGGAGGACCTGCTGGGCGCGCTGGAAAAAACCGCGCGACAGGCGCAGCGCGCCGGTCAAATCATCCAGCGCATCAAGGCCTTCGTGAAACGCAGCGAGCCCAACCCCATGCCCTCTGACGTGGCCACCATGGTCAGCAACGCGCTGGAGCTGGCCGAGATCGAGCTGCGCCGCCACCAGATCCGCGTCACCACCTACGTGGCCGCGCGCCTGCCGCCGCTGCTGGTGGATCCCATTCTGATCGAGCAGGTGCTGATCAACCTGCTCAAGAACGGCGGCGAGTCCATACAGCAGGCGCAACGTTTGCCGGGACAGCGATTCATTGAGCTGCGCGTGGGCCCGACGCGCCAAGATGACATAGACGCCGTGGAATTCGCCATCACCGACTCGGGCAGCGGCGTGCCGGCCGACATGCTGGAACGCATCTACGAGGCCTTCTACAGCACCAAGGCCGAAGGCATGGGCATCGGCCTCAAGCTGTGCCGCAGCATCGTGGAATCCCACCACGGCAGGATGAAAGTCGAGAACATCTACAATGGCGCCGAAGTCAGCGGTTGCTGCTTCAGCTTCTGGATTCCAGTGGCACCCACACACCAACCGCAGCTTAGCGCCTGAGCGCACGCACGCCCCACGAGGGCGGCGAGACACAAGAAAGAGCGAGATGAGTCTGATACCCAAAAAAGGCACTGTGTACGTGGTGGACGACGATGAGGCCGTGCGCGATTCGCTGCAGTGGCTGCTCGAAGGCAAGGACTACCGGGTTCGCTGCTTTGAATCGGCCGAGGCCTTTCTGAGCCGTTACGACTCGCGCGAAGTCGCCTGCCTGATCGCCGACATCCGCATGGGTGGCATGACCGGCATGGAACTGCAGGACCGCCTGGTGGAGCGCCAGTCTCCCCTGCCCATCGTGTTCATCACCGGCCACGGCGACGTGCCCATGGCCGTCGATTCGATGAAAAAAGGCGCGCTGGACTTCATCCAGAAGCCCTTCAACGAAGACCAGCTCGTCAACCTGGTGGAGCGCATGCTCGACCGCGCCAAGGACAGCTTCGCCACCCACCAGCAGGCCGCCAGCCGCGACGCGTTGCTGTCCAAGCTGACCTCGCGCGAAGGCCAGGTGCTGGAGCGCATCGTCGCCGGCCGCCTGAACAAGCAGATCGCCGACGACCTGGGCATCAGCATCAAGACGGTGGAGGCGCACCGCGCCAACATCATGGAAAAACTCAACGCCAACACCGTGGCCGACCTGCTCAAGATTGCATTGGGACAGACGCCTGCCAAGGTCTGACGGCCCACACCACACCCCCACGCCCGCCGCCAGCGGGCGTTTTGTTTTGAAGAAAGACCGCCCCATGAGCGCCCAATTGATCGACGGCAACGCCCTGTCCCGCCAACTCCGCCACGAAGTCACCGAACGGGTCATTGCCCTCAAGGCCCGTGGTGTGACGCCGGGGCTGGCGGTGGTGCTGGTGGGCGACAACCCCGCCAGCCAGGTCTACGTGCGCAACAAGGTCAAGGCCTGCGAGGACACCGGCATGCACTCCATTCTGGAGCGCTACACCGCCGACCTCAGCGAAGCCGAGTTGCTCAAGCGCGTTGAAGCCCTGAACAACGATCCCGCCATCCACGGCATCCTGGTGCAGCTGCCCCTGCCGGCGCACATTGACGCGCAGAAGGTGATCGAGGCCATCGCCCCGTCCAAGGACGTGGACGGCTTCCACATCGCCAGCGCGGGTGCGCTGATGACGGGCATGCCGGGTTTCTGGCCCTGCACGCCCTATGGCTGCATGAAGATGCTGGAGTCCATCGGCTATTCGCTCAAAGGCAAACATTCGGTCGTCATCGGACGCAGCAACATCGTCGGAAAGCCCCTGGCGCTGATGCTGCTGCAGCAGGACGCCACCGTCACCATCTGCCACTCGCGCACCGCCGACCTCAAGGCCCAGACCTTGCAGGCCGATGTGATCGTGGCCGCCGTGGGACGGCGCAATGTGCTGACGGCCGACATGGTCAAACCCGGCGCCGTGGTCATCGACGTGGGCATGAACCGCAATGACGAAGGCAAGCTCTGCGGCGACGTGGATTTTGATGGCGTGAAGGAAGTCGCAAGCCACATCACCCCGGTGCCCGGCGGCGTGGGCCCCATGACCATCACCATGCTGATGGTCAACACCCTGGAATCGGCTGAACGCTCAGTCGCCTGACGGCTTGGCGGGCGAGCCCGCCAACAGCCACAGCACCCGCGTGGCACACAGCCACTGGGTGACGATCAGGGCACTGCCCACACCGTGCCACAGTGCCAGACTGGCGCCGGTGCTGCGGGCGGTGAGGATTTTGTAAGACACGCCGTACTCCTGCACCAGCATGCACAACATGGCCAGCAGGATGAAGGGCAGGCCACGTCCCACCGGGCCTTGCCGATCATCACGCCCCAGCAACAGCAAAACCACCCCACACACCACCACCAGCCAGGCGATGGCGGTGAACAGCTTGGCCGCCGCCGGCCCCGCCACCGATGGGTTGCCGAAGTGGGCAAACAAGGTGGGGACGGCCACAAACGCCAGCGTGGCCGAGCCACCCCACCAGAGGGCGGTCACCAAGACGGACAAACGCTGGCGCAGCGGGCTCATTCGTAACGCACGCCGATGATTTCGTAGCTCTTGAG
>CAYUAH010000226.1:0-5640 GCA_964442375.1 uncultured Hydrogenophaga sp.
TTTCGGCGTCCTGGTGCTCACGCTGCTGTAGCTGACCTTCATGGGCGACGCGCTGCGCGACGCGCTCGACCCGCGAAAGGCCGACCAATGATCGCCCCCACGCTCGCCGCTGCGCAGGTTTCGCTGCCCCCCGAGGGGGCTGCCCCGCCTTGGGGCGGCCCGGCGGCGGGGCGCAAGCCGTTGTTGGACGTCAAAGACCTGCGCGTGTCGTTTGCAGGCCGCGAGGTGGTGCATGGCATCAGCTTCCACCTGCAAGCGGGCGAGAAACTGGCCTTGGTGGGCGAGTCGGGCTCGGGCAAAACGGTGTCGGCCTTGGCGCTGCTGCGCCTGGTGCAGAACGCCGACATCGGTGGCAGCGCTGTGCTGGGCGGTCGCGATCTGTTGGCCTTGAGCGAGCGCGAGTTGCGTGGCGTGCGCGGCGATGACGTGGCCATCATCTTCCAGGAGCCCATGACGGCGCTCAACCCGGTCTACACCGTGGGTGACCAGATCGCCGAAATTCTGCAGCTCAAGAAAGGCCTCACACGCCAGCAGGCGCTGGCGGGCGCGGTGGAGTTGCTCGCCGCCACCGGCATTCCAGAGCCCGCGCGGCGCGCCGGCAACTACGCCCACCAGCTCAGTGGCGGCCAGCGCCAGCGCGCTGTGATTGCCATGGCCCTGGCCAGCAATCCCAAGCTGCTGCTCGCTGACGAGCCCACCACGGCGCTGGATGCCAACCTGCGCACCCAGATGCTGGAACTGCTGGGCCGCCTGCAGCGCGAGCACGGCATGGCTTTGCTGCTCATCACCCACGACCTCAACCTAGTGCGTCGCGTGGCCGACCGCGTGGTGGTGATGGAACAAGGCCACCTGGTGGAGCAAGGGCCGGTGTCCGACGTGATGGCCCGACCACAACACGCGTACACGCGCTTGCTGATCGACAGCCAGCCGCAGCGCGACGTGCTGCCGACGCACGGCGATGCACCCACCCTGGTGGAGGCCAAGGCGCTGACGGTGGACTACGCCGTGCCTTTGAGTGGCTTGGCTGGGTGGTGGAAAAAGGGCCAATTTCGGGCCGTGAAACCCACGGCGTTCAGCCTGCGCGCCGGCCAGACGCTCGGGGTGATCGGTGAGTCCGGCTCGGGCAAATCCACCTTGGCGCTGGCCGCGCTGGGGCTGTTGCCACACGGCGGCGAGCTGCGGGTGGCGGGCCAGTCTTGGCTGGACGCACGCAAGGCGCGCCAGGAGCAGGCCTTGCGGCGCGTGGTGCAGGTGGTGTTCCAAGACCCATTTTCGTCCCTCTCGCCGCGTCTGACGGTGGAACAGATCGTAGGCGAAGGCCTGTTGGTGCACGAGCCCGGTTTGGCACTGGCCCAGCGCCGCGAGCGGGTGGTGTTGGCCTTGACGGCGGTGGGCTTGTTCAAGCCCGACGAAGGTGCCGATGAGGCGGCGCAAGACGCGTTTTTGTCGCGCTATCCGCACGAATTTTCGGGTGGCCAGCGCCAGCGCCTGGCGATTGCGCGTGCTCTGGTGGTGCAGCCCCAGGTGCTGGTGCTTGACGAGCCCACCAGCGCGCTGGACGTCACGGTGCAAAAGCAGGTGGTTGGCCTGTTGCAGACCTTGCAGCGCGAACGCGGCCTGAGCTACCTGCTGATCACGCACGATGTGGCGGTGGTGCGCGCCATGGCGCACAGCGTGCTGGTGATGCAGCAGGGCGAGGTGGTGGAGGCCGGCGACTGCGAGCAGGTGCTGATGGCGCCTGCGCACCCCTACACCCGGCAGTTGCTGGCGGCGGCTTGATCCTGCTGTTTTGATACACGCGCTTACATGTGCGGCCATGTCAAATTGTGGTGCCGGTAAAATTAATAAATCTGGACCGCGCTGGATGAGTGGCGTTACTCAACCGATCAGCGGCTGGTTGAACTTTGCGCAGTACCCGGCCCATGAAAAACTTTGAATTTCCCCTTCCGCCTTCGGGCTTGCTGACCTTGGACCCTGCCAGCGGCAAGCGCTGGCCTTGCGAGGTGGCTGGCTGGGGGGCCAACGGCTTGCACGGGCGCCTGCTGACCCTGGACGTGGAGCAGCAGCTGATCAAGGTGCAGGGCACGGCCACCAAGGCACCCACCGGCATACGCTTCAACCAATTCAAAACGCTGCGTATCGACGGTGGCATGAAGCTGGTGGGCGGCGCTGATCTGGGCAGCAATGTGGGTGAGCTGCTGAATTTCCAGCCTTATGCGATCCGGCTCATCGATGGTTCGCGGCTCACCGGCGAAAGCGCCGGCGTGCAGGACCTGCCTTCGGGCCTGTGGCTGTTCGTCAAAGCGCCCGACGGTGTGGGGCTGTCGCGCCTGTTTGTGCCGCGCGCCGCGCTGGAGAGCTACGAGGCATCCGACGTGGCCACGGGCGGTGCCGACCCCGACAGCTACGCCGCCACCGACTTTTCGCACACGACGCCGCATGGGTTTGCCGACACCACGCTGGATTTCCACTCCGGCCTGGCCAACGCGGCGGTCGAAACGCGTGCCGACCTCTTGACCGCGCTGGAGCGCCAGGCCCGCATCAAGCCGGTGCCCATCGGCGAGGCTTTGATCGGCCTGGGCAAGATCACGGCCGCGCAACTGGCGGTGGCGCTGAAGAAGCAGAAGGAAACCAAGAACGTGCCGCTGGGGCAGATCCTGGTCGAGATGGGCATGGTGTCCACCGCCGACTTGCAAACCGCCTTTGCCCGCAAGATGGGCTACCCCCTGGTGGAGCTCAAGTCCTTCGAATACGACGTGGCCGCCCTGCGCATGGTGCCGCTCTCGCTGGCGTTGCGGCTCAAGGTGCAGCCGCTGATGCTCAACAAGGGCCTGCTGGTGGTGGCCATGCCCGACCCGCTGCTGTTCAAGGTGCTGGAAGAAATTGAATTTACCACCCAGCTCAAGGTCATGCCGGTGCTGTGCTCGGGCGACGAGATCGGCGCCAAGATCAGCCGCACCTACCGTGAGGTGGGGCTGGCCGAACACCTGCAGGACCACAACGACACGCTGCACCCGCCCGAACCCGGCGATGCACCCCAGCAGGACGTGTTCCAGTTGGCGTCCGAACTGGTGGTGGACAGCCGCGATGCCGAGGAGGAGCGGCAGATCGAGCAGTCGGACAACACCCTGGTGCGGCTGATCAACTCCATGATCCTGGAGGCCTACCAGCAGGGCGCGTCCGACATCCACATCGAACCCTATCCCGGTCGCCAGAAGCTGAAAATCCGCTTTCGCATCGACGGCAAAATGCGCCCCTACCTGGAGCTGCCGGCGAGCTACCGCAGCGCCCTGATCGCGCGCATCAAGATCATGTGCGATCTGGACATTTCGGAGAAGCGCAAGGCGCAGGACGGCAAGATCAACTTCGCCAAGTTCGGCGGCCTCAAGCTCGAACTGCGGGTGGCCACCATCCCCACCACCCATGGGCTGGAAGACGTGGTGATGCGCATCCTGGCGTCGTCGCGCACCATGGCCCTGGCCGACGTGGGACTGACCGCGCGCAACCTGGCGCTGTTCACCGAGGCGATCGAGCGGCCTTACGGTATGGTGCTGTGCGTGGGGCCCACCGGTTCGGGCAAAACCACCACGCTGCATTCGGCACTGCACCACCTCAACAAGCCCGAGCGCAAGATCTGGACGGCCGAAGACCCGGTGGAAATCACCCAGCATGGGCTGCGCCAGATCCAGGTGAACCCCCGGATAGGCTGGAGTTTCGCCACCTCGCTGCGCGCGCTGCTGCGCGCCGATCCGGACGTCATCATGGTGGGCGAGATACGCGACCAGGAAACCGCAGAAATTGCGGTGGAGGCGTCCTTGACGGGCCACTTGGTGATGTCCACCCTGCACACCAACACCGCCGCCGAAACCATCACCCGCCTGATCGATCTGGGCCTGGACCCGTTCTCGTTTTCCGACTCCATCCTGGCCGTGATGGCGCAGCGCCTGGTGCGCCGCCTGTGCCCACACTGTGTGCAGCGCCACGACATGACGGCCGACGAATTGGAGCAGCTCACGGTGGATTTCCAGTCCTCGCTCGGGCACGACGACGCCTTGCGCGATTCGTCCAGCCTGCACCGGCTCTGGACTGACGCCTACGGCAAGAACGGCAAGCTGCAAGCCGCGCACGCGCCGGGCTGCGACAAGTGCGGCCGCACGGGCTTTCGCGGCCGGCTGGGCATACATGAGCTGCTGGTGGTGTCGCCGCAACTGCGCCACATGATCCAGGTGCGCTCGCGTTCCGAGGACTTGCTGCAGCAGGCCTTGCAGGAAGGCATGCGCACCTTGCGCCAGGACGGCATCGAAAAAGTGCTGCTGGGTCAGACCAGCCTGGCCGAGGTGCGCGCCAACAGCAACGCCTGAAGCCCTTGGCCGCTTTGGGGCGGCGGCGGGTTTTCGTTTGGGTTTCCATTCTTAAGCGTGGCTTACACTTGCTGCATGCAAGAGGAAACCGAATCGTTGCCGGAGCCCGGCCACACGCCGCGCCGCAGCAAGGGCATCTACATGGTGCCCAACATGATCACGCTCGCTGCGCTGTTTGGCGGCTTTTATGCGGTGGTGATGTCCATGAATGGCCGTTACGACCTCGCCACCGTGGGCATTTTTGCGGCCATGGTGCTCGACAGCCTGGATGGCCGCGTGGCGCGCATGACCAACACGCAGAGTGCCTTCGGCGAGCAAATGGACTCGCTGTCGGACATGGTGTCCTTTGGTGCCGCACCAGCGCTGATCGCCTACGAGTGGTCGCTGCGCGGCCTGGGCCGCTGGGGCTGGATCGCGGCCTTTGTGTATTGCGCCTGCGCGGCGCTGCGCCTGGCGCGTTTCAATGTCAATACCGGGGTGGTGGACAAGCGCTATTTCCAGGGCCTGCCGTCGCCTGCTGCGGCCGCGTTGGTGGCTGGCTTCATCTGGCTGATGACCGAGTCTGGCTTCAAGGGTGCTGATCTGGAGTGGCCGATGTTTGCCATCACACTCTACGCTGGCCTGACCATGGTGACCAACGTGCCTTTCTACAGCTTCAAGGACCTGAGCCTGAAGAAGAGTGTGCCGTTTGCGGCCATCGTGCTGGTGGCCCTGGGCATTGCCATCATCAACATCCACCCGCCCACCGTGTTGTTCGGGCTCTTCGTGTTGTATGGTCTGTCGGGTTATGCGGTGTACGCTTGGCGCAAGTCCAAGGGCCGGCCAGTGAGTGTTGTCAGCACCTCCACCGATGAACCCGACGAGCGCGGACTGCACGATTGAACTTGGGCATGGCAGCCATCGCCATCGCAGATCGGATGCCTGTATGCTTTGTGATACATTGACAGCCATGAATTTCGCAGCACGCGCACTACTACTGGGTGTCCTACACGGGCAGACGAAGTAGCGCGCGCGCTTTCGAACCAACGGCCCGTTTGCACCCGCAGCGGGCCGTTTGTGTTTTGGGGTCTGCGGGGCTTTTCAAGCGTGACCCACAAGGCCGCACACCGGAGAACTGAGATGAGCGACAAACTGATCATTTTTGACACCACCTTGCGCGACGGCGAACAATCGCCGGGTGCTTCCATGACCAAGGACGAGAAGCTGCGCATCGCACGCCAGCTGGAGCGCCTCAAGGTGGACGTGATCGAAGCCGGTTTTGCCGCCAGCTCCAACGGCG
>CAYUAH010000227.1:0-5640 GCA_964442375.1 uncultured Hydrogenophaga sp.
TGGCGCCACCGGCCGGCCAGGGCACGATGAGCTGCAGCGGTTTGCTGGGCCAGGCTGCCGCGCGGGAGGGGCCCGCCCAAAGGCTCGCGCCGGTCGCCACGCAGGCCGCGGCACCCAGCAACAAGCGGCGGCGTACCAGGCTGGGGGTGCTGGAACAAGGGGTGTGACACAGGCGCGTGGACAAGCTCATGGACCGCCACGAAGCAAATAGCGGGCCCGATTTTTTGGCACGTTTTTTGCCCTGCATGGTCACGGGTTTGACCCCGTGGAACAACAACGGAGACAAGCGATGACACAACGAGCACCCCACCCAGGAACTTGGCGCGCGCTGGGCCTGGCCGCCCTGCTGCTGACCTCAGCCACGGCCCAGGCCGTGCCCAACAACCGCGTGTACGTGTCCAGCGAAAAGGACCACAAGGTCCTGGTGTTCGACACCCAGGGCGAACGCGTGGGCGCCATCGCCGTCTGCCAGCGACCCCGCCACATGCGCTTCAACGCCAGCCGCAGCGAGCTGTACGTGAGCTGCGGCGACAGCAACCAGCTCGGCGTGGTGGACCTGGCACAAGCCCGCATGACACGCACCGTGGCCCTGGGCGACAGCCCCGAGATCTTTGACCTCAGCCCCGACGGCAAGACGGTCTACGTCTCCATCGAGGACGAGAACGTGATGGCCGCCTACGACCTGGACAAGGGCGGCAAGCTGTTCGAGGTCAAGACCGGCGGCGAGCCCGAGGGCATCCTGGTCATGCCGGACGGCAAGACCGCCTACGTCACCTCCGAGGTGGCCAACGTGGTCCACCTGATCGACCTGCAAAACCGCAAGCTGCTCAAGAACATCAAGGTGGGCAACCGCCCGCGCCGCTTCGCCCTGGCCGCCGACGGCAAGGAGCTGTGGGTCAGCAACGAGCTGGGCGCGAGCGTCACCGTGTTGTCCACCGCCGACCAGAAGGTGTTGGCCACGGTGGACTTCAAGCTGCCCGGCATGCGCACTGCCGACATCACCCCCGTGGGCCTGGTGCCCAGCGCCGACGGCAAAAGCCTGTGGGTGGGTCTGGGCCGCGCCAACCACGTGGCCGAGGTGGACGTGGCCACCCGCCAGGTCAGGCGCCAGGTGCTGGTGGGCAAACGCGCCTGGGGCCTGACCCTGCACCCGGACGGCAAGACCCTGTTTGTCGCCAACGGCCTGTCGGACGACATGACCCTGGTGGACACCGCCAGCGGCAAGGCGCTGCGCTCGGTGCCCGTGGGCCGCGTGCCCCACACCGTGCTGGTGGCGCCGTGATGCGCGCTGCCGCCTTCTGCCTGGCCACGCTGTTGGCGGCGCCGGCCTGGGGCGCCAGCACCAAGTTCAACGTGGCCGTGGTCAGCCTGGCCAGTGACGCCCGCTACGCGCCGCGCCGGCTGGAGCGCGCCTACCCCGGCCACCCCGCCGGCCGGCCCTGGGCGGCGGCGCAACTGGCGGCCGACGATGCCCAGGTGGAGCTGGACACCGCCGGTGTGTCGATCAAGCTGATCGACGCCGTGCTGCCCAACGCCGAGGGCCTGCCCCGGCTGCTGGCCGAGCTGAAGGCGGCCCGGGTGCAGCACATCGTGGCCGCCCTGCCCACGCCCGAGCTGCGCCAGCTGGTGGCCGCCGCGCCGGCCGCGCTCGGCGGGGCGCTGGTGATCAACACCTCGCAGAACGACGACGCCCTGCGCGGCGCCCAATGCGCGCCGCACCTGTTGCACACCGCGCCCAGCCAGCAGATGGCCACCGATGCGCTGGCCCAGTACCTGGCCGCGCGCCACTGGCGCAAGCCGCTGCTGCTGCAAGGCCCCTCGGCCGACGACGCGTTGCTGGCCGAGGCCATGAACCGATCTTTCAAACGCTACGGCCTCAAGCCCGTGGCCAGCAAGCCCTTCAAGCTCTCGGGCGACCCGCGCGAGCGCGATCTGGCCAACCCGCGCCTGCTCACCGGCGACCGCGAACACGAGGTGGTGGCCGTGCTCGACACCGACGGCGAATTTGCCCGCGCCCTGCCCTACGCCACGCAGTGGCCCCGGCCGGTGGTGGGCAGCAACGGCCTCATGGCCCTGGCCTGGCACCCGCAGTGGGAACGCAACGGCGGCCCGCAGCTCTCGCGCCGCTTCATGCGCCTGGCCCAGCGGCCCATGACCGGCCACGACTGGGCCGCGTGGATGGCGGTGAAAGCCGTGGCCGCCGCACTGGCCGACCAGCCCAAGGCTCCCATCGCCACCCAGCTGCAGCGCCTGCGCGGCGGCGCCATCGCGCTGGACGGCTTCAAGGGCCCGCGCCTGAGCTTCCGCCCCTGGGACGGGCAGTTGCGCCAGCCCCTGTTCCTCAGCCACGTGGATGGCGTGGTGGGCACCGCGCCACTCGATGGCGTGCTGCACCCGAGCGAGGTGCTCGACACCCTGGGCGTCGACCAGAAGGAGTCCACATGCCGGGCCCAGCCGTGATCGCCACCCCCGCGCCTGCCCCCGCATTCGGCCCGCACCTGCTGCGCGCCCTGCGCGCGGTGGTGGGCCGCGAGCTGCACAAATTCCTGCGCCAGCCGGCGCGCCTGGCCTCGGCCCTGGTGCGCCCGCTGTTGTGGTTCGTGGTGTTCTCGGCCGGCTTCCACAACGTCTTCGGCGTGGCCATCGTGCCGCCCTACGAAACCTACATCGAATACCCCGTCTACATGCTGCCCGGCCTGCTGGGCATGGTGGCGCTGTTCAACGGCATGCAGAGTTCGCTGTCCATGGTCTACGACCGCGAGATGGGCGTGATGCGCCTGCTGCTCACCGCGCCCCTGCCTCGCGGCTGGCTGCTGGCCTTCAAGCTGCTGGCCGGCACCAGCCTGTCGCTGCTGCAGATGGTCGTGTTCCTGCTCATCGCCTGGGTGCTGGGCAGCCGCTTCGAGCTGGTCCACGCGCCGGGCCTGCTGCTGGCCATGGTGTGTGGCGCCACGCTGCTCGCGGCCCTGGGCCTGATGCTGTCGGTCTACGTGAAGCAGTTGGAGAACTTCGCCGGCACCATGAACTTCGTCATCTTCCCCATGTTCTTCATCAGCCCCGCGCTCTACCCGCTGTGGAAGCTGGAGGAATCGGGCGCCTGGTGGCTGCTGCGGCTGGCGCAGTTCAATCCCTTCACCCACGTGGTCGAGGCCATGCGTTTTGCCATGTACGGGCAGTTCAACGCCGTGTCGTGGGCGGTGGTGCTGCTGGGTGGTGCGGTCTTTTTTGGCCTGGCCTGGTGGGGCTACGACCCGCAGCGCGGCTGGATCAAACAAAAGGGGGGAGGCTGAACATGACCACCCGACGCAGCCTGCTGCAAGGGGCCGCCGGCCTGGCCCTGCCCACCGTCCTGTCCGTTGCCAGCGCCCAGGACGACCCCACCGGCGGCGACCCGCTGGGCGCCATGACCTGGCCCACCCTGCGCCGCCAGCACATCGGTGCCAGCCCCATGCGCTTCAGCCTCGAGGTCAAGGTGCAAGGCCCGGCCTTCGCCGACGACGCCATGAACGTGCCCCTGCTGGTGGACGCGCGCGCCCTGGCCAACATGGGCGGCGGCATAGACCACATCCGCGTGGTGGTGGACCGCAACCCGGTGCGCGAGGTGCTGGTGTTCGAGCCGCTGCGCGCCCTGCCCATGTTGGCGTTTCGTTTCCGCATGGAACAGGCCTCGCCGGTGCGGGCCCTGGTGCGCACGCGCGATGGCCGCTGGCACGTGGGCGGCACCTGGGTGCAGGCGGCGGGCGGCGGCTGCACGGTACCGGGCGTCACGCGCGCCGACGGCTCCTGGAGCCGCACCCTGGGCCAGGTGCAGGCCCGCCTGTTCCCCAACGTGATCGAAGGCAGCCACCGCCTGCGCCTGCGCGTGATGCACCCCATGGACACCGGCCTGGTCGCCGGCATCCCGGCCTTCTACATCGAGCACCTGCAACTGGACGACGCCTTGTTGCGCCCGCTGTGGCGCCTGGCCCTGCACGAGCCGGTGTCGGAAAACCCGCTGTTGACCTTCGAGCTGGGCGAGCGCCCCCAAGGCACGCTGCGCCTGAGAGGGCGCGACAACAACGGCAACCGCATCGCCGCCGAGGTGGCGGCGTGAAGCGGCGGTTGCTGGCGGCCCTGCTGGGCCTGCTGATGGGGTGGGCACCATGGCATACGCTCGCACAAACCCAACACAACTACGCGCTGACGCCCCGCGCCATCGCGCCCGGCACCTGGGTGCTGGAAGGCGCGGTGGACGACTTCCGGCCCGCCAACGGCTGCAACATCATCAACACCGCCTTCATCGCCACCGGCGCGGGCGTGGTGGTGGTCAACACCGGGCCTTCACGCCAGTACGGCGAGCAGCAGCGCCAGGCCATCGCGCGCGTCACGGCCGAACCGGTGGTGAAGGTGCTCAACCTCAACCTCCACCCCGACTACTTCTTCGGCAACCAGGCCTGGACCGACCGCCCCACCGCCGCCCTGCCCGGCAGCATCGCCGGCATGGTGGCCGAGGGCCCCAGCTACGCCACCAACCTCTACCGCCTGTGTGGCAACGCCCTGGCCGGCACCGAGCCCACGCCCGCGCGCGAAACCCTCACACCCGGCCCGTGGCCGCTGGGCACCCACCGGCTGGAGCTGCTGCGCCTGGACGGCCACACCGGCGACGACCTGGTGTTGCTGGACCACGGCACCGGCGTGGTGTTTGCCGGCGGCCTGGTGTTCGCCCAGCGGGTGCCCACCACGCCCCACGCCGACTTCACGCGCTGGCTGACCAGCCTGCAAACCCTGCAGGCGCTGGTCGGTGCGGGCAGCGTGGTGGTGCCCAGCCACGGCCCGGTGCACACCGGCCACGCCGGCATCGCGCAGACCCGCGACTGGCTTCGGTGGGCACAGGCCACCATGGCCCAGGCCGCCGAGCAAGGCCTGGACATCGGCGAGCTGATGCGCCAACCCCTGCCCGAACGCTTTGCCACCTGGGCCGCGCAGCCGGCCGAGTGGCACCGCACGCTGGCGCAGTTCTACCCTGACCACGAAGCCCGGGTGCTGTTGCGCGCTGCGCCGCGCCAGTGATTCATTTCTGAACACTGTCACACCGGCGGCACTGCCGGTATGCAACAAAAAACCTATGTCAGGGCCCTGATGCCGGTGAAGGCCCCATCTCAACGGCGCATTCTTCATTGGCACAGAAGTTGCCCTTCAGCGGGTGTGAACCACCGGGCCTGCGGTCCGGTGGACACAAGGAAAACACACGCCGCCCATGCGGCGCCACCCACCCCGAGACAGCAGGAGACAACACCGTGAAACGCACCCTACTGAGCCTTCTGGTCCTGGCCGCGAGCGCGCACCTGAGCACCCACGTGAGCGCCCAGGTCACCGACGCGATGATCGCCAACGACGCCACCACCCCCGACAACGTGCTGACCTGGGGTCTGGGCACCCAAGGCCAGCGCCACTCGACGCTGACCGGCATCAACGAAAAAACCATTGGCAAGCTGGTGCCCGTGTGGTCCATGTCCTTCGGTGGCGAGAAGCAGCGCGGCCAGCAGTCGCAGCCCCTGGTCAACAAGGGCAAGATGTTCGTCACCGCCTCCTACTCGCGCATCTACGCGGTGGACAGCAAGACCGGCAAGAAGCTCTGGAAGTACGAGCACCGCCTGCCCG
>CAYUAH010000228.1:0-5614 GCA_964442375.1 uncultured Hydrogenophaga sp.
CCGGTGCTGGTGCACTGGGCGCTGGCCGACGACGTGCGCATGCTGCACCGCGTCAAGCAGGCCATGGCCGAGGGCAAGCCACTGCCCATGGCCTTGCGCGAAAACCGCGTCTGGGGCGCCAAGGAAAAACTCATGGAGCGCGCCCTGCCGCGACTCACCGCCACACAGGCAGCGGCGTTTGTGGTGGACGCGCACCGGGTGGACGGCATCGTCAAGGGCCTCAGACAGGCCGACTGGCCGAGCGACCCCTGGCAGGCCTTGCACCGCCTGGCCATGGGGGTGTGCCGGGCCTGCGCGGCGCGTTGAGCGTCAGGGTTGGAGTGCGCGCCTGAGCGCATCGGCGCACAGCGCCACCGCTTCATTCGCTTCATCGATGACGCGGCCCATGGGGATGAAGCCGTGGATTTGCCGCTCAAAGCTCAGCAGCGTGGCGCTCACGCCGGCCTCGCTCAGCCGCTGGGCGTAGGCAATGCCTTCGTCGCGCAGCGGGTCGTAGCCGGCGGTCAGCACCAGCGCGGGCGGCAGGCCGGCCAGGTCCGGATGCAGCAGCGGCGAGGCGCGCCAGTCGCTGTCCTGCGCCGGATCGGTGATGTAGTGGTCGTGGAACCAGGTCATGGTGTCCGCCGTCAACAGGTAGCCCTGTGCGTTGCGCTGGTGCGATGCGTGGGTGCGGTGCTGGTCGGTGGCGGGGTAGATCAGCAGCTGAAAGGCCAGTGGCAGCTCGCCGCGCAGCGTCAGTGCCACCACCGCCGCCAGGTTGCCGCCGGCGCTGTCGCCGCCCACCGCCAGCCGCGCGGCATCCAGCCCCAGCGTGCCGGCCTGTGCGGCCAGCCAGCGGGTGGCGGCGCAGGCGTCGTCCACAGCGGCCGGGAAAGGGTGCTCGGGCCCCATGCGGTAATCCACCGACACCACCACACAGCCGGAGGCGATGGCGAGCTGGCGGCACAGGGTGTCGTGGGTGTCCAGGTCGCCAATGACCCATCCGCCACCGTGGAAGTACACCAGCGCCGGACGCCGGCTGGTGCCTCCGCCATGGCGGTACAGGCGCAACGCAATGGCGCCGTGCGGGCCTTCGGCCGTGAGCTCGCGCACCTCGTCCACGGCGGGTGGCGCGGGCTGGGTGATGTGCCGCCGTTCGCGGTAGAAGCGGCGCGCCTCGGCCACGCTCAGCGTGTGGGTGGGCGGCACGCCGCGTTCGATCATCAGGTCCAGCAGGGCGCGGGCTTGGGGGTGCAGCATGGGGTCTCCGGGGGTGTTGGGGCGCAGTTTAGGTGGGGCGGTGCGAAAATGCTGTCATGAACGCGCTCAACGTCCCCGAACTGATGCAAACCCTGGGCATGCAGGCCCGCCGTGCCGCCTTCGACATGGCACGTGCCCCGGCCGCGCGCAAGCGCGACGCGCTGCTGGTCCTGGCCCGCCTGCTGCGCGCCAACGTCGATGCCCTGCAGGTGGACAACGCCAAGGACCTGGAGCGTGCCCGCGCGAATGGCCTGAGCGAGCCCATGGTGGACCGCTTGAAACTGAGCCCCAAGGTGCTGGAAACCTGCGCCGAAGGTTGCGAGCAGCTTGCCGCCATGGCCGACATCATTGGCGAAATCATGGGCATGAAGCAGCAGCCCAGCGGCATACGCGTGGGGCAGATGCGGGTGCCCATCGGCGTCTTCGGCATGATTTACGAGAGCCGGCCCAACGTGACCATCGAGGCCGCCAGCCTCTCCATCAAGAGCGGCAACGCCTGCATCCTGCGCGGCGGCTCCGAGGCCATTGACAGCAACCGCGCCCTGGCCCGGCTGGTGCAGCAGGCACTGGCCGAGGCCGGCCTGCCCCAGGAGGCGGTGCAACTGGTGCCCACCACCGACCGCGCTGCCGTCGGCCAGCTCATCGCCATGCCGCAGTACGTGGACGTGATCATCCCGCGCGGCGGCAAGGGTTTGATCGAGCGCATCAGCGCCGAGGCCAAGGTGCCGGTCATCAAGCACCTGGACGGCAACTGCCACACCTATGTGGACGACCCCTGCGACATCGCCATGGCGGTGAAGGTGGCCGACAACGCCAAGACCAACAAGTACAGCCCCTGCAACGCCAGCGAAGGCCTGCTGGTGGCGCGCGGCGTGGCGGCCGAGTTCCTGCCGCGCATTGGCGCCGTTTACGCTCAAAAGGGTGTGGAAATGCGCTGCTGCCCCGAGGCCCACGCGTTGCTGTCGGCGGTGCCAGGGGCGGCGTTGAAAGCCGCCACCGAGCAGGACTGGTTCGAGGAGTACCTCGCGCCCATCATCAGCATCAAGGTGGTGGCCGGCGTGGACGAGGCCATCGCCCACATCAACCACTACAGCAGCCACCACACCGACGCCATCCTGACCACCGACCACATGCATGCGCAGCGTTTTTTGCGCGAAGTCGATTCGGCCAGTGTGATGGTGAACGCCAGCACGCGTTTTGCCGACGGCTTTGAATACGGTTTGGGCGCCGAAATCGGCATCAGCACCGACAAGTTCCACGCGCGTGGGCCGGTCGGCATCGAGGGGCTGACCTCGCTGAAATACGTGGTGTTGGGCGAAGGCGAAGTGCGCGGCTGACACCGCGCCTGCCGCAGCGCCAGGATCAGGGCGGGTCCGCCACGTCTCCCGGCATTCGGTCGATGTGTTCATCGACCGACGCCCGTGGCAGCCCGCCTGTATCCCTGCTGCTTCTTGTGGCACTCTGCGGTGCCTGCTTTTCTCCCTGCGCTTCTTGTTATGCGGGTCGCTCTGCGGCGCCTTCGTTTGCTTCCACTCCCCTCACTCCCTGATTGCTTCCCGTATTTTTTTCTGTCTGGAACCTGTGCCATCACGCGCTGTTGTTCTGTCCCCTCCCTGCTCCCTGTCCGCGCTGTGAGGGTGCTTTTTTGTTTTGCTTCTCCCTTGGGCCCAACTGTAAGCACCTGTGCAAAATCAAAAATCCGCATTCGCGACATTTGACCTTCTTTTTTGAGCGCACCGTTTGCGATCTGCGTCACGGAATGTCGGGCCTCAAAAAGCAGTTTGGGCGGAGGGTGTTGCGCCTCCCCGGATCTGACGATCCCGCAACACACCCCCGCCCCCTGTCTTCTTATCGTCGCTCTGTGGCGCCTCTCCCTTGTTCGCTCCCCTTGTTGTGCCGACTTTTTGTTATGGCTCCCTGCTGAGACCGTACTGTCGGGTAAATAGTCAAAACAAACTTCCGCTCTTGTGACATTCACATCAAACAAACCGGAACCGGTGTTGAATCGTGCTGGGCGGGTGCTGTCGCTTTCGGAATGGCGAGAACTGTATTCAAAAATGGGATACAGATTGCGTTGTCCCGTTGGCCTTGGCGTTGCGCCGGTGCGTTGAATGCATGCTTTGTCACTTTTGCGTCTTTTTCCGGCAGAATATCTGCGGTGTTTCGCGCGCGTATTGCCAATTGTTTTGACAAATAGCCCTTTTTGCACACAAACGGGAGCAGCCGGTTCACGCCATGAGCCAAAGTGACGCCGCCTTATCGCCTTTTGGCGTGAAGACGCAGGGCCCCACCATCGACGACCTGCCGCCGGTGGCGCGCGCCTACCTGACGCAAAACGGACGCGTGCGTCTGTATCGGCGTGACGAGGAGGTGCAGCGCCACAGGGTGGCGCCCGCTGCCGCATCGTGGCTGATGGAGGGGCGCATACGTTCGGCGGTGTCCCTGCCCGATGGGTGTGAGCAAAGCCACGGCTGGGTCATGCCGGGCGAGCTGTTCGGTGTGTTCAACCTGCTGCTGCCGGGCTCGGTGTCGCGCATGAACTTGCTGGTGGACACGGACGAAGCCCGCATCCTGCACTTTTCGCGCGAGGTGTTGCTCAAGATGATGATGACGCTGCCCGAGGCGCGGGTGGGCATCGCCATCGGCCTGAGCCGACGCATCCTGCAGCAGCACGACGTCATCGACATGAGCGGACCGCGTCCCTTGCTGGACAAATTGCGCGCCGTGCTGGTCTGGTGGTCCAACCAGTACGGCCTGCCCGCGCGCGACGGCAGCGTGGAGCTGTGGGTGTCGCAGGCCGACCTGGCCAATGGCGTGGGTGCTTCGCGCCAGCGTGTGCACATGGAGCTGAGCAACCTGCGCGACCTGGGCGAACTCGATCTGGCCTACCGCAAGGTCGTCATCCGCCCCCGGTTCTTTGAAAAACTCCAGCTGTTTGCGGATTGATGGCCGTGGAAGACAACTCGGCCGCCCTGTCTCCATTGGGTGTGAAATCGGTGGGGTTCACCGCCCAAAACCTGCCAGAGGACGCACGCGTGCTGTTGCAGCAAAAAGGCGTGGTCCGCCGTTACCGGCGCGGCGAGGAGGTGTTGCAGCGCCATGTGGTGCCGACCAGCGCCGCCTGGCTGCTGGCCGGCCGGCTGCGTTGTATCGGGTTGCAGGCCGACGGCACGGAGTTGCACTGTGGCTGGTTCATGCCGCAGGATGTGTTTGCGGTCAACAGCGTGCTGCTGGCACAGCAGGCGCGGCTGACGGCGGTGGTGGACACCCCTGAAGCGCAGGTGCTGCATTTCTCGCACGAGGTGCTGATGTCGCTGCTGGTGGACCTGCCCGAGGCCGGTGTGGCCATCTCGGTGGGCCTGAGCCGGCGCATGCAGCAGCTCTACGATGTCATCGACGTCATTGGCCAGCGCGACCTGACCGACCGCATGCGCGCCCTGCTGGCCTGCTGGGCGGCCCACCACGGCATACCGGCGCTCGACGGCAGCGTGGAATTGTGGGTGGTGCAGAACGAGCTGGCGGTGGGCGCGGGCGCCTCGCGCCAGCGGGTGCACATGGAATTGCAGCAGCTGCGCGACCAGGGCGAAATCGAACTGGGCTACCGCAAGGTGATTTTGCGGCCGGCCTTTTTCGAGAAGATGCAGGTGTTGCCGCCACCCCGATAGCCACATCCCGGCGCGCTTGGACGGGCGGGCGGATAATGCCGCCCCATGAAAACACAGCAACGTGTCGTCGTCGGCCTCTCCGGCGGCGTCGATTCGGCCGTCAGCGCCTACCTGCTCAAGCAGCAGGGGTATGAGGTCATCGGCATCTTCATGAAGAACTGGGAAGACGACGATGACGGCGAGTACTGCTCGTCCAACATCGACTTCGTCGATGCCGCCAGCGTGGCCGACGTGATCGGCATCGAGATCGAGCACGTCAACTTCGCGGCCGAGTACAAGGACCGCGTCTTCGCCGAATTCCTGCGCGAATACTCGGCCGGGCGCACGCCCAACCCGGACATCCTGTGCAACGCCGAGATCAAGTTCAAGGCCTTCCTGGACCACGCCATGCGCCTGGGCGCCGAGAAGATCGCTACCGGCCACTACGCGCGGGTGCGCGAACGCGGGGGCGCTTTCCAGCTGCTCAAGGGCCTGGACCCGTCCAAGGACCAGAGCTATTTTTTGCACCGCCTCAACCAGGCGCAACTGAGCAAGACGCTGTTCCCGGTGGGCGAACTGCACAAGACCGAGGTGCGCCGCATCGCCGCCGAAATTGGCTTGCCCAACGCGAAGAAAAAGGACTCGACCGGCATTTGTTTCATCGGCGAGCGGCCGTTCCGCGACTTTCTCAACCGCTACATCGCCAAGGAACCCGGTCCGATCAAGGACGA
>CAYUAH010000229.1:0-5530 GCA_964442375.1 uncultured Hydrogenophaga sp.
CAACCTCCCTCATGGCCGACGACAACCTGGTCGAATTCCGAGACGTCACCTTCGCCTACCCGGCTGCCCGGGGCGAGCGCGTCATCCTCGACCGCGTCAGCCTGCAGGTGCCGCGTGGCAAGGTGACGGCGCTGATGGGCGCATCCGGCGGTGGCAAGACCACGGTGCTGCGCCTGATCGGCGGCCAGCAAAAAGCCAGCCGGGGCCAGGTGGTGGTGCACGGCGAAAACGTGGCCACGCTGGACCGCGAAGGCCTGCACACCTTGCGTCGCCGCATGGGCATGTTGTTTCAGTTTGGCGCCCTGTTCACCGACCTCAGCGTGTTCGAGAACGTGGCCTTCCCCTTGCGCGAACACACCCGCCTGCCCGAGGACATGCTGCGCGACATCGTGCTCATGAAGCTCAATGCCGTGGGGCTGCGCGGCGCGCGCGACCTCATGCCCAGCGAAATTTCGGGCGGCATGGCGCGCCGGGTGGCTTTGGCGCGTGCCATCGCGCTGGACCCCGAACTCATCATGTACGACGAGCCCTTTGCCGGGCTCGACCCGATTTCGCTCGGCACGGCGGCGCAGCTGATCCGGCGCCTCAACGATGCGCTGGGCATCACCAGCATCATCGTCTCGCACGATCTGGACGAGACCTTTGCCATCGCCGACCAGGTGATCGTGCTGGCCAACGGCCGCGTGGCCGCGCAGGGCACGCCCGACGAAGTGCGCCACTCCACCGACCCGCTGGTGCACCAGTTCGTGCATGCCGAGAGCGAGGGGCCGGTGCATTTCCACTACCCCGGCCCCAGCGTGTCGGACGACTTTGGCGCGCGCGCGAACGGAGGCCGTTCATGACCGGCCTGCTGTCTGATCTGGGCCGCGCGGTGCGCCTGGGCCTGGGCGCGGTGGGGCTGGCCACGCGCCTGTTCCTGCGCCTGCTGCAATTGCTGCCGGCCACATTGGCGCGTTTTGGCCTGGTGCGCGACCAAATCCATTTCCTGGGCAACTACTCGCTGGCCATCATCGCCGTCTCCGGCCTGTTTGTCGGTTTTGTGCTGGCCTTGCAGGGCTACTACATCCTGCAGCGCTATGGTTCGGCCGAGGCGCTGGGCATGATGGTGGCGCTCTCCTTGCTGCGCGAACTGGGGCCGGTGGTCACCGCGCTGCTCTTCGCCGGTCGCGCCGGCACCGCGCTCACCGCCGAAATCGGGCTGATGAAGGCCGGCGAGCAGCTCAGCGCCATGGAAATGATGGCGGTGGACCCGATCCGCCGCGTGCTGGCGCCGCGCTTTTGGGCCGGCGTCTTCACCATGCCCCTGCTGGCAGCAGTGTTCAGTGCCGTGGGCATCATCGGTGGCTGGCTGGTGGGGGTGGTGATGATTGGTGTCGATGCGGGCTCCTTCTGGAGCCAGATGCAGGGCGGCGTCGAATGGTGGAACGACCTCGGCAACGGTGTGCTCAAAAGCCTGGTGTTCGGCATCACCGTCACCTTCGTGGCACTCTACCAAGGCTATATGGCCCAACCCACGCCCGAAGGTGTGTCGCGCGCCACCACACGCACCGTGGTGGTGGCCTCGCTGTGGGTGTTGGGCCTCGATTTCGGCCTCACGGCCATGATGTTCACCGTTTGAGCATCCGGAGAAAACACATGCAACAGAACAAAAACGATGTCTGGGTGGGGCTGTTTGTGGTGATCGGTATTGCCGCGCTGCTGTTCCTGGCGCTCAAGGCCGCCAACCTGCTGCAGATAAGCTTCGATCCCACCTACCAGGTGACAGCCCGCTTCGACAACATCGGCGGCCTCAAACCCCGTTCGGCGGTGCGCAGTGCCGGCGTGGTGGTCGGCCGGGTCGAGGCCATCGGCTTCGACGACAAGAGCTTCCAGGCCAATGTGGTGTTGAAGATGGATGCGCGCTATGCTTTTCCCAAAGACAGCTCGCTCAAGATTCTGACCAGTGGCCTGCTCGGTGAGCAGTACATCGGCGTCGAGGCCGGTGGCGACGTGGCCAACTGGACGCAGGGCGCGGTCATCACGCAGACCCAGTCGGCCGTGGTGCTGGAGAACCTGATCAGCCAGTTCCTGTTCAGCAAGGCAGCCGAGGGCGGCGAGAAAAAAGAGTGAGGTGCCGATGAAACCATGGTTTGTCAGTGGCGAGGCCCTGCGACGCTGGTTGAGCGGGTGGCTGGTGATGTGTGCGGTGGCCCTGGCAGGCTGCGCCACCGGCCCCCACGCCAACCCCAAAGACCCGATCGAGCCCTTCAACCGAGGGGTGCATCGGTTCAATGAGGACGTGGACAACATCCTGCTCAAACCAGTGGCCACGATGTACCGCGATGTCACGCCCGATTTGGTGCGAACTGGCGTGAACAATTTTTTCTCCAATCTGCGGGACCTGTGGTCGTCGGTGAACGCCGCCTTGCAGCTGCGCCCGCGTGAAGCGACTGAAAATTTCCTGCGCTTCAGCGTCAACACTTTCTGGGGCATAGGCGGGCTGCTGGACATCGCGTCCGAAATGCAGATCGAACGCACCACGCTGGACTTTGGCCAGACCCTGGGCCGCTGGGGTGTGCCTTCGGGGCCGTATCTGGTGCTCCCCTTCATGGGGCCGTCCACCCTGCGTGACACCGTGGGCATGGGTGTGGAGTCCTCGGGCGATCTGCTCACAGGCATGAACCACATTCCCTCGCGCAATTCCTTGTATGCGCTGCGGATTGTGGAGGCCCGCGCCAACCTGTTGCGTGCCGGATCGCTGCTCGATCAGGCGGCGCTGGACAAATACAGTTTCACCCGTGACGCCTACCTGCAGCGCCGCGAGAGCCAGATCCGCGCCCTGACCGGCAAGGACGATGAAGCGGACGAAGAATGAACCTTGGGCGCGGACCGAGGTCCGATCTGAATTCGAAACCCGAGCTTGAAACAAGTGGCCTGTGTGCCCTGAAAGGCTTTTGCCATGTTGAGACGTGAATTTGCCCAAATGATGACCGCCGTGTTGGGCGTTGCCGCCATGGGGGCTGCCCGTGCCCAGGCCGCAGACGAGGCGCCGGACGCCATGGTCAAGCGCATCTCCACCGAGGTGCTGGACGCGGTCAAGGCCGATGCGGCGATTCAGGCGGGCGACGTTGGTCGTATCACCGCGCTGGTGGACAGCAAGATCATGCCCAACGTCAACTTCAACCGCATGACGGCCTCGGCCGTGGGGCGTTTCTGGCGCCAGGCCACGCCCGAGCAGCAAAAGCGCCTGCAGGACGAGTTCAAGACCCTGTTGGTGCGCACCTACTCGGGTGCCCTGGGCGAGGTCAAGGACCACACCTTGAGCTTCAAACCGCTGCGCGCCAAACCCGAGGACACCGAAGTGGTGGTGCGCTCCGAGGTGCGTGGCCGGGGCGAGCCCATCCAGCTTGACTACCGGCTGGAAAAAACCCCTGGTGGCTGGAAGATCTACGACCTCAACGTGCTGGGGGTGTGGCTGGTGGAAACCTACCGCAGCCAGTTCGCGCAGGAAATCAACACCAAGGGCCTGGACGGCCTGATCGCCTCGCTGGCCCAGCGCAACAAGGCCAACGGCAAGAGCTGACCCCCACATGAGCGCACTGCGGTTGCCCGAACGCCTGACCCACCTGGAGGCCAGCGCCTGCCTGGCGGACCTGCTGTCTCTTGCCGCAGCGGGCGGGCCGGTCAACGTCGATGCGTCGGCGCTGCGGGAGTTCGACTCGGCCGCGCTGGCCACCTTGCTGGCCTTGCGTCGCCGCCTGCTGGTGCAAGGGCAGGCCTTGTCCGTGTCCCGGCTCCCTCCCCGGCTGGCCGAGCTGGTGTCCCTGTACGGTTTGGCCGAATTGCTGCCGTCGTAAAATCCCGGGTCCATGCCCGCTGTCTCCTTCCAGAACGTCTCCAAGAACTACGCCACGCCGCGTGGCGAACTGCAAGCCCTCAAGGGCGTGAGTTTCGACATACAGGCCGGCGAGTTTTTTGGCCTGCTCGGTCCCAACGGGGCCGGTAAAACCACCCTCATCAGCATCCTGGCCGGCCTGTCGCGCGCCAGCGGCGGCCATGTGCGTGTGCACGGGCACGACGTGGTGAGCGACTTCGCCGCCGCGCGTCGCCAGCTCGGCGTGGTGCCGCAGGAGCTGGTGTTCGACCCCTTTTTCAATGTGCGCGAGACCTTGCGCATCCAGTCGGGCTACTTTGGCATCACCGGCAACGGCGCATGGATCGACGAGCTGCTCGAAGGCCTGGGCCTGGCCGACAAGGCCAGCGCCAACATGCGCCAACTGTCGGGTGGCATGAAGCGCCGGGTGCTGGTGGCCCAGGCCCTGGTGCACAAGCCGCCGGTCATCGTGCTGGACGAGCCCACTGCCGGCGTGGACGTGGAGCTGCGGCAGACGCTGTGGCAGTTTGTCTCGCAGCTCAACAAGACCCAGGGAAGCACGGTGTTGCTGACCACCCACTACCTCGAAGAAGCCGAGGCTTTGTGTGGCCGCATCGCCATGCTCAAGAAGGGCGAGGTGGTGGCGCTCGAAAAAACCTCCGACCTGCTCAGCCGCGCGTCGTCCAACGTCTTGCGCTTCAAGACCGACCACAGCCTGCCGGCCGATCTGGCGGCGGTGGCGCGTGTCACCGGCCGGGTGGTGCAGCTGCCCGCCCACAACGCCGCCGAGGTGGAGCGCATCCTGGCACGCGTGCGCGAAGCCGGTGTGTCGGTGGACGACATCGAGATCCGCAAGGCCGATCTGGAAGACGTGTTCCTGGACGTGATGTCCGGTGCTTCGGCAACCACCGCACCCATGGCGCCCATGCCGCCCACCGAGGAGGTGCAGGCATGAGCGCCGCACGGCCGCCCGAAGGCGCGAAGGCCCCCATGGGGGGCAGCGCAGTACGCGCAGCGACAAGCGTGGGGGCACCTGTATGACCGGCTGGCAGACACTCTTCTACAAAGAGATCCTCCGTTTTTGGAAGGTCGCTTTTCAAACCGTGGTGGCGCCCGTCGTGACTGCGTTGCTTTACATGCTGATCTTCGGCCACGTGCTCGAAGGCCGCGTCACCGTCTATGGCACCGTCAGCTACACCGCTTTCCTGGTGCCGGGCCTGGTGATGATGAGCGTGTTGCAAAACGCCTTTGCGAACAGCTCGTCCAGCCTGATCCAGAGCAAGATGATGGGCAATCTCGTCTTTCTGATGCTCACGCCGCTGTCGCACCGCGCCTGGTTTGTGGCCTATGTGGGTTCGTCGGTGGTGCGCGGGCTGGTGGTGGGCGCGGGCGTGCTGGTGGTCACCGCCTGGTTTGGCCGCCCCAGCTGGGTGGCGCCGCTGTGGATCGTGGTGTTCGCCTTGCTGGGCGCGGGCTTGCTGGGCGTTTTGGGCCTGATCGCGGGCTTGTGGGCCGAAAAGTTCGACCAGATGGCGGTGTTCCAGAACTTCCTCATCATGCCCCTGACGTTTCTGTCGGGCGTGTTCTATTCCATCCATTCGCTGCCCGAGTTCTGGCAGCGCGTGAGCCACCTCAACCCGTTTTTCTACATGATCGACGGCTTCCGCTACGGCTTCT
>CAYUAH010000230.1:0-5526 GCA_964442375.1 uncultured Hydrogenophaga sp.
GGCCAACACCCGCACCCGGCCTTGGGCCGCGCCCAATTCGCGCGCGGCACGCTGGCCCACGTCGCCACAGCCCACCACCAACACGCGCAGGCGCCGAAAACGCGCCGGCCGGGCGCCGATCAAATTCATTCGAAACCGTCCATTCGGTCAAATTTGAGACAATCGCACGCATCGTGGCGGCGCCTGTCGGCGCCGCTTTCCATTGCGATTCATTGATTCCGAGTATGACATTCACCATCACCGTTCAGCCCAGCGGCCGCGCCTTCAGCGCCGACGCTGGCGAGTCCATGCTGGCCGCCGGCATCCGCCAGGGCATTGGCCTGCCCTACGGCTGCAAGGATGGCGCCTGTGGCTCGTGCAAGTGCAAGAAGCTCGAGGGTGTCGTGGTCCACGGCACGCACCAGGCCAAGGCCTTGAGCGCCGAGGAAGAAGCGGCGGGTTATGTGCTGACCTGCTGCGGCGTGCCCCAGACCGACGTGGTGCTCGAATCCCGCCAGGTGACCGAAGCCGGCGCCTTCCCCATCAAGAAGATGCCGGTGCGCGTGAGTGCGCTCGAACGCGCCTCCAGCGACGTGATGGTGCTGCGCCTGCAGCTGCCCGCCAACGACCAGTTCCAGTACCACGCCGGCCAGTACGTGGAATTCCTGCTGCGCGACGGCGACCGCCGCAGCTACTCCATGGCCAACGCGCCCCACACCCAGGCCGACAAGCCGGGGCTGGAGCTGCACCTGCGCCACATGCCTGGCGGCAAGTTCACCGACCACGTGTTTGGCACGATGAAGGAAAAAGACATCCTGCGCATCGAAGGGCCTTACGGCAGTTTCTTCCTGCGCGAGGACAGCACCAAGCCCATCGTCATGCTGGCCTCGGGCACCGGTTTTGCGCCCATCAAGGCGCTGATCGAGCACATGGTGGCCAAAGGCATCACCCGACCCACCACGGTGTACTGGGGCGGCCGCCGCCCGGCCGACCTGTACCAGCACGACTGGCTGGCCGCGCAGGCCGCCGCCCTGCCCTGGCTGACGTATGTGCCCGTGATCTCGGACGCCCTGCCCGAAGACGGCTGGACGGGCCGCACCGGCTTCGTGCACCGCGCCGTGCTGCAAGACTTTGCCGATCTGTCGGGCCACCAGGTCTATGCCTGCGGCGCACCCATCGTGGTCGATTCGGCCCGCGCCGAGTACACCGCACAAGCCGGCCTGCCCGAAGAAGCGTTTTTCGCCGATTCATTCACCAGCGCGGCCGACAAGCTTGCCGCCTGAAAGGAAACGCCATGCAACGCCGCTCGCTGCTCACCGCCGCCGCCCTGCTGCCCTTGGCCGCCCAGGCACAAGCCCGCACCACGCGCATCATCGTGCCCTTCGCGGCCGGTGGCCCCATCGACGTGACCGCGCGCGTGCTGGCCGAGCGCGTCAAGGACGCGCTGGGCACGGTGATCATCGAGAACCGCCCCGGTGGCGGTGGCAACATCGGTGTGGATGCGGTGGCCAAGGCGGCGCCCGACGGCCTGACCCTGGGCATCGCCACCACCGCCTCGCACGGCATCAACCCCTGGCTGTTCAGCAAGCTGCCGTTTGACCCGGCCAGGGACTTCGCGCCCATCACACAGATGCTGCGCGTGCCCAACGTGCTGGTCATCAACGCCGAGACCGCGCAGCGCCTGGGCATCCAGACCCTGGCCGATCTGGTGAAGTACGCCAAGGCCCACCCGGCCAAGCTCAACTACGGCTCGGGCGGCAACGGCAGCGCCGGCCACCTGGCGGGCGAGATGTTCAAGAACCAGGCCGGCATCTTCGCGCTGCACATCCCCTACAACGGCGGCAACCCGGCACAACTGGCGTTGCTCTCGGGCCAGGTGGATTTCAACTTCGACAACCTGGCCACCGCCGCGCCCAACATCCGCTCGGGCAAGCTCAAGGCCCTGGCCGTGACCACGCTGGAACGCTCGGCGGTGATGCCCGAGGTGCCCACGGTGGCCGAGACCTACAAGGGCTTTGCCATCGACACGTGGTGGGGCCTGATCGCGCCTGCGGGCACGCCGCGCGAGGTGGTGCAGAAGCTCAATGCCGCGTTTGTGGACGCGCTCAAGTCGCCCGAGGTGAAAACGCGTTTTGGCAACCTGATGGCCGAGCCCGCACCCAGCACCCCCGAGCAGTTCGACGACTTCATGAAACGCGAACGCGCCAAGTACGAGCGCGTGGTCAAGATCAGCGGCGCCAAGGTGGATTGAGCGTTCGGCATTCAGAGCGGTCTGCGGGGCTTGCCAAGGCCAGGGGTTTTCTGCACCATCGTCGGTGACGCCAGCCAACCCAGGAGCCCCCATGTCACCAGCCCATCTGAGCTTCTCGCGTCGTTTGGCGCGGTCCACCGGCGCACTGGTGTGGGGCCTGTTGTTGAGCGCCTGCGTGGCCACCACACCCACACAGCCCACGTCATCCAGCGCCCCAACCCAGCCGAGTGCGCCACCGCCCCCGCCCGTCGCGGTGCCCGCGCCCACACCGGCACCTGCCGGGCCGCCCCCCATCCTGCCGCTGGAACAGGCCCTGGCCGGTGCCGCAGCGGCCGTCTTCAACAACGCGGCGCTGGCGGGTGAGCGCCTGCCGCTGGTGATCGACCCCTTGATCGACGGCAGCACCTGGGTGCAGTCGGTGGCCACACGGCAAATGGAGGAAGCGGTGCTGAAAACCGTCAAGGAGCGCTTCCCGCGCTTTGAGCCGCTGCCGTTTTCCACCACCTCGCTCGCACGTGGCCCCTATGTTTTCATCGGCACCTTCACGCCGCTGGACAAGGAAGGCAAAAACCTGGGCCCCACCGACTGGTACCGCATCTGCCTGGCCCTGTTGGACATCCGCAGCGGCAAGATCGTCTCCAAGGGCTTTGCGCGCGCCGCCGCTGCGGGCGTGGACCATACCCCCCTGCCCTTCTTCCAGGACAGCCCGGGCTGGTCCAAGGACAGCGCCTCCACCGGCTACGTGAGCACCTGCCAGGGCACCAAGGCCGGCGACCCGATCAACCCCGCCTACTGGGACCGCATCGCCGCCGCCGCCGTCATCAACGATGCCATCAACGCCTACCAGGACAACCGCCTGGCCGACGCCCTGGACCTGTACCGCGCCGCCCTGCAGATGCCGGGTGGCAAGCAACTGCGTGTGTACAACGGCATCTATCTGACGCAAAGCCGGCTCAACCGACGCAAGGAGGCCGCCGACGCCTTTGGCGAGCTGCTGGACTATGGCCTGGAGCAGCAGCAGGTGGGCGTGAAGTTCCTGTTCCAGCCCGGCTCCATCCAGTTCGTCAACAACGCGGCGCTGCGCAACGAGTACGCGATGTGGCTGCAGCAAATCGGGCAGCGCGCGACCAAGTCACCTGCCTGCCTGCAGATCGGTGGCCACACCAGCCGCAGTGGCGCCGAGCCCATGAACGAGCGCATCTCGCTGCAGCGCGCCGTGCAGGTGCGCCAGCGGCTGGTGGCGCAGAACAGCCGGCTGAGCAAACGCATCACCACCACCGGTTTCGGATCGAGCCGCGCCATCGTGGGCAGCGGCACCGACGATGCACGCGATGCGGTGGACCGGCGGGTCGATTTCCGCGTGATGGACTGCGCGGCCTGACCCACCTTCGGGCCGGCCCTCACTGGCAGCGGTTGGCCACCAGTTGCTCGCGCAAGGCGGGCGAGTCCTCACCCAGCGACAGGCGCTGCATCAGGTCTGAGCACACCGACGAAGGGCGTGGTGCAGGCGCACGCGCTGGCGCCTCTGCGCGCGGCTCGGTCTTGGCCACGGGCACTGGCGCTGGCTTCACCACCGGCGCAGGTGCAGCGGTCACCACCGGTGCGGGTACCGGCGTTGGCGCGGGCGCCGGTTCGGGCAGGGGTGCGGGCACCGCCACAGGCGGCGATGGCGCCTGGGTCGGTGCGGGAGCTGACGTGATGGCGGGGCTGGCCACCGACGTCGCTGGCCGTTGCGACCACCACCACGCGCCACCGGCCGCCAGCACCAAGGCCAGACCAGCACCCCACGACCAAGTCGGCAACACCGGGGACCGCGTGGACGGGTGTGTCCGCAGAGCGGGCCCTGGCGCGGCGGCGGTGGGTGTTGCAGTGGGTGCGGGATCGGCTGGTGCCGCCACCGGTGCGCCCAGGCCCAAGGCCAGGCGGAATTGCACCATGTCGGCTGTGCGCTCTGTCGGCCTGACCTTGAGGGCCGCGTCCAGCGCCCCCAGGAAACGCGGGCTGTAGCGACCGGCCGCCGCCTGGGCCAGCGGCTCCAGCGTGTCGTTGACCATGCGCCCCACGGCCGCTGGCGGCTTGTTGCCCATGATGGCCCAGTGCATGGTGGCGGCCAGCGCGTACACATCGGTCCAGGGCCCCTGCTTCATGCCGGGCACTTCCGCGTACTGCTCCACCGGCGCGTAACCCGGCTTGAGGATCACGGTCAGCGCCTGGGTCATGTCGCCGATCACCCGGCGTGCGGCACCAAAGTCGAGCAGCAGCGGACGGCTTCCCCCTTCGATGAGCATGATGTTGTCGGGCGCGATGTCGCGGTGGTACCAGCCCTGGGCGTGGATGCTCTGCAGCGCCTGGGTGAGTGGGTCCAGTTGCGCCAGCAGCCAGGCCTCATCGGGGCGCGTGCCCATGTCCCGCACCGCATCGCGCAGGGTGGCACCCTGGTACAGCGGCATGACCATGTAGGCCGTGCCATTGGCCGGGAAAAAACGCAGCACCTTGACCAGCGAGGGGTGGTCGAAGCCGGCCAGGGTCTGGGCTTCCTTGATGAAGCTGTCCAGGCCGGCCTGGAAGGTGTCCCGGTGCCGCTGGGAACGCGCGCTCACCTGCGTGTGGCCGCTGCGCGAGGCGATCGACGAGGGGAAATACTCCTTGAGCGCCACCTGCCGCATCAGCACATGGTCCCACGCGCGGTAGACGGTGCTGAAACCGCCCTCGCCGATCTTGTCCTGTATCTCGAACTCGGCCAGGCGGGTGCCCGGCGGCAGGGCCACGCTGTCGGTGTCATCGCCGCCCTGCGCGGCGGCGTCCTGCAGGCGTGTGGACAGATCGTCTTCTGGAGCGGGCGGCATGGGTGTTTGGTGGGTGGCACACAAGCATAACCAGCTTGCCCGGCGGCGCAAAGCGAAGCGGATCAGACGCCGAAGTAGCGGTCGGTGCGGTGGTTGACGGCGATGACGAAGTTCAGCGCCACCGCGCCCAGCACCGACAGCAGCAATTGCAGCGGCGGCAACACCGCCAGGCCGGCAGCCAGGATCACCACGTCGGCCCCCATCTGGAGGGCGCCCGCGCGCCAGCCACGCGTCTTCTGCAGGTAGATGGCCAGCACACCTATGCCGCCCAGGCTGGCGCCGTGGCGGATGAGGATGAGGATGCCCGAGCCGGCCAGCAACCCGCCCATGACGGCGGCGAAGGCCGGGTCCAGGCGCGCAAAACCCACGAGGTGTGGCAGCACCTCCACATAAAGCGACATGAGGCCCACGGCGGCAAAGGACTTGAGCGTGAACACCGGGCCCAGCGCC
>CAYUAH010000231.1:0-5504 GCA_964442375.1 uncultured Hydrogenophaga sp.
CGTCCAGGTTCTGGTAGTGGATCCAGCGCCAGCCGTGGCAGGCGATCTCGTGGCCCAGCTCGACGAAGGCAGCGGTCAGCTCGGGGTGGCGCTGCAGCGCCATGGACACGCCGAACACCGTGAGCGGCAGGCCACGCTTTTCGAATTCGCGCAGGATGCGCCAGACACCGGCGCGCGAGCCGTACTCGTAGATGCCCTCCATGCTGATGTGGCGGTCGGGGTAGCTGGCCGGGTTGAACATCTCTGAGAGGAACTGCTCGGAGCCGGCGTCGCCGTGCAGCACGCAGTTCTCGCCGCCCTCTTCGTAGTTCAACACGAATTGCACCGCGATGCGGGCGCCGCCCGGCCACTGGGCATGGGGCACGTGGCGGCCGTAGCCGAGGAGGTCACGTGGGTAGGCTTGTGTGCTGTCGTAAATGCTCATGGGGCGCTCAGGAAAGGGCCATGGAAAGGTTGTTGGTGGGTTGCTTGCGGTCGAAGGTGAGGTTTTCCTCGACGTGCCGCAGATGCAGGTCCATCAGCTGCACGGCCAGTTCGGCGTCCTTGTCGGCCAGCGCCTTGACGATGGCCGCGTGTTCTTCGTGGGAGTGCCCGGCCGCGTGGGCGCTTTGGTACATCAAGGTGATGAGGGCGCAGCGCGAGATCAGCTCACCCAGCATCTCGGCCAAGACGTTGTTGCCCATGAGCTCGGCCATGCGCACGTGGAAGTCGCCCAGCAGCTCGGTGCGGCTGGCCACGTCCGTACCGTCCACGGCCTTGCGCTCCTCGGCCACATGGGCCTTGAGGGCCTTGATCTTGGATGCGGTGACGGTGCGCACGAACTCGCGTGTCATCTGCGCCTCCAGCATGCGGCGCACCGCGAACACCTGGCGCGCCTCGTCCACCGAGGGGGTGGCGACGAAGGCACCGCGCGCGGGCTCCAGGGTGACGAGCCGGTTTTGCGCCAGCTGGAACAGTGCCTGACGCACCAGGGTGCGCGAGACCCCGAAATGGTCGGCCAGTTTCTGTTCCGCCAACTTGGTGCCCGGGTGCAGCCGGTGCTCCACGATGGCGCGGCTCAGCGATTCGACAATGTGGCGTGTGCTGGACGATTCCATGGATTCATCATAGCCACAAATCCAAAAACTGTATACACTTTTGGTCGACCGAACTCCCACCCCCCCCCGATTCAGACAAAGGAAGATCCATGGGCCTGAGCACTCACGTACTGGACACCATGAACGGCTGCCCGGCCGCCGGCATGTCGGTAGCGCTCTACACCACGGAGCACGTGGCCGGCAGCGACGAGGTGCGTGCCAGCCTGGTCAAGCGTTTTCATCTGAATGCCGATGGGCGCAATCCGGACGGCCCGCTCTACGACAACACCAGCCTCAAGGTGGGTACCTACCGGCTGGTGTTCGATGTGGAGGCGTATTTCAAGGCCAAGGGCGTGGCCTTGCCCGAGCCCAACTTCCTCAACCGGGTGGCGCTGGATTTCGGCGTGGCCCACACCGACCAGCACTACCACGTGCCGCTGCTGGTCAGCCCCTGGTCGTATTCGACTTACCGGGGCAGCTGATCACAGCTCCGAGCGCTGCCCCTCGGTCAGCGTGTCGAGCTGGAAGCGCCCGCTTTTGTCCCACAACCAGGTCTCGGTGTAGGTGACCTTGCCCAGGCGCGCTGGCGCCGGGAAGGGCGCGGCGCGGCGCACGGTGCTTTCAATTTCCTTCATCACCTCGGGCGCGTGTTTGGGCGCCCGCAGCCAGCCGAACTGCCGCACCTGGCCGCGCGCGTCCAGCTCCACCTGCATCACCCCCACGGCGTACAGCAGCGGTGGCAGCTTGCCGGTGTAGATGCGGCCCTGGTTGAGCGCGTAGAGGTGGGCGGCGGCGTCGCGCCGGTAGCTGCGCGGGTCGGTGGCGTAGGAGGCTTTCACGCCGCCCGGCGCCGGCGCCGTGGGCGAGGGCGTGCCTGCCGGCGGCGGTGTGGGTGCGCCGACCACCGGGCCGCCGGGGGGCGCCGGGGTGGGCGGTGTGCTGCAGGCCGCCAGCAGGGCCAACACGCCCAGCGGCAGGGCACGGATCAGGCGGTGGGGCAGGGTGTGGGTCGGGTGCATGGCGTGGGCCTCATGGGATTTTGCGTTGGGAGTGTATGCCTGCGCGCGCACCCGGCGCGGGTCTGTTGCACGGCATACTGGCCGACTGACAATCCTTGCATTTTTTAACCTCCATGTCTCTTTTGGCCGACCTGCTTGCCCTCCTGGACACCGCCCCGGCGGTGCTGGTATCGGTACAAGCCGTCCAAGGCTCGGTGCCGCGCGAGCCGGGCGCCTGGATGGCGGTGCTGGTCGACGGCCAGATCGGCACCGTGGGCGGTGGCCACCTGGAGTGGCGTGCCTGTGATAGGGCGCGCGCGCTGCTGCGCGGTGGCCGGGCGCCAGCCGAATCGCACACCGTGGTGCTGGGCCCCAGCCTGGGCCAGTGTTGCGGCGGCCAGGTGACGCTGCGTTTCGAGTACGCCGACGCGAGCGACCGCGACACCCTGGCCCAGCGCCTGCGCGCGCCGCACACGCCGGTGGCCTTGTTCGGCGGTGGTCACGTGGGCCGCGCCATCGTTTCGGCCTTGTTGCCATTGCCCTTCGACATCCACTGGATCGACAGCCGCGACGAGGTGTTTCCCGCCCGCTTGCCGCCGCAGGTGTTGGCCGAACATTCGGACCCCGTGCAGCGCGCGGTGGCCGATGTGCGCCCTGGCGCGCGCGTGCTCATCATGAGCTTCAGCCACGCCGAAGACCTGGACGTGGTGGCCGCCTGCCTGCTGCGCCAGCGCGAGCGCGGCGACCTGCCTTTTGTGGGCCTGATCGGCAGCCGCACCAAATGGGCCACCTTCAGGCACCGGCTTGAGGCGCGCGGCTTCAGCGACGCGGAGCTGGCCCACGTCACCTGTCCGATCGGCCTGCCCGGCATCACCGGCAAGGTGCCCGAGGTCATCGCGGCCAGCGTGGCGGCACAGTTGTTGCTCGGCTTGTCTGAGAACACCCCACTTCGGGAAAACACGTAGCGCTGCGGTAGCCAAAAACTGTATACACTTTCGTCCAGCAATCGCAGCGGTGCTGGCAGGCCGAATACATTTCGGTTGTCTGGTTCGCGGTTCGGAAGTGGTTCAGAGCGCCCGCAGTGGTGGACCACAACGCCGTTACTCACGAGGCTTCCATGGAAACCTACCTGCTCGATTGGGCCAACCTGCTGGTGCGTTGGCTGCACGTCATCGTCGCCATCGCCTGGATTGGCTCCTCCTTCTATTTCGTTTTTCTCGACAGCAGCCTGACGCCGCCGGTCGATGACGAGCTCAAAAAACAGGGCGTCAGCGGCGAGCTGTGGGCCGTGCACGGCGGCGGCTTCTACCACCCGGTCAAGTTCAACGTCAGCCCACCCAAGCTGCCCGAACACCTGCACTGGTTCTACTGGGAGAGTTACTCCACCTGGCTCAGCGGTTTTGCGCTGTTCCTGGTGTCCTACCTCTGGAGCCCCAGCGTCTACCTGATCGATCCCAAGGTCATGGCCTGGGCGCCGGCCGCCGCCATCGCTGCGGCGCTGGCCTTTCTGGTCGTGTTCTGGCTGCTCTACGACGGCATCTGCCGCACCCTGGGGCAGGGCGAGAACGGCGACGCCAAGGTGGGCGCAGCGGTGCTGGTGCTGGTGTGTATCGCGGCGTTTGCGGCCACGCAGATGTTCGCCGGGCGCGCGGCCTTCCTGTTGGTGGGTGCCATGCTGGCCACGGCCATGAGCGCCAACGTGTTCTTCTGGATCATCCCCGGCCAGCGCACCGTGGTGGCCGACCTCAAGGCCGGCCGTCCGGTGGACCCCATCCACGGCAAGCGCGGCAAGCAGCGCAGCGTGCACAACACCTACTTCACGTTGCCGGTGCTGTTTGCCATGCTGAGCAACCACTACAGCTTCACCTACGCCCACCCGCAGAACTGGCTCATCCTCATTGCCATGATGTTCGCCGGTGCCGCCATCCGCCAGTTCTTCGTCATGCGCCACGGCTACAAGCTGGGCCGCAACCCGCATCCCTGGAAATACGCCGCCGTGGGCGTGGCAGCACTGGTGGCGCTGATCGTGTGGCTCAAGCCCGCTCCATCGCCTGCCGCTGCGGCAGCACCCGCCGTGGTGAGCTACGCCCAGCTCAAGCCCGTCATCGAGCAGCGCTGCGTGATGTGCCACGGCGAGGCCCTGCAGTCCAAGGGCGTGCGCCTGGACAGCCCGGCCATGTTGCAGCAGCACGCGCAGACGGTGTACCAGCAGGTGGTGGTGGGCAAGCTCATGCCACTGAACAACGCGACCGGCCTCACCGAGGACGAGCGGGCTTTGTTTGCCCAGTGGTTCAAGGGCGGCGCCAAAATCGACTGAGCGAGCAAGCGACCGAGCGCCGTGGCGCGGGGGCAGGCTGGCCTGTGCGTAACATCGTGGCATGAGCCAAGCCCCCGTTTCCCCTCCCGCTGCGCGCCGTGGCGCCGGCTATGTGCCCTCTGACGAACGTTATGGCCGGCCACCGTCCGGTTGGCGCGCCCAGCTGTTCCGCATCATCTTCGAGTCCGACACCCGCGCCGGCCTCTTGTTCGACCAGGCCCTCATCGTGCTGATCCTGGTCAGCCTGGTCGTGGTGGTGGCCGACAGCGTCGAGTCGCTGCAGGCCCGCTGGGGTGGCGTGTTCGAGGTGCTGGAGTGGACCTTCACCCTGCTGTTCACACTGGAGTACCTGCTGCGCCTGGTGTGCATCACGCGGCCGGCGCGTTACGCCCGCAGTTTTTTTGGTGTGGTGGACCTGCTGGCCGTGCTGCCCACCTACCTGGCGCTGTTTTTCCCGGGCCTGCACGCGCTCATCGACGTGCGGGTGCTGCGCCTGCTGCGGGTGTTCCGCATCTTCAAGCTCACCACCTTCATGCGCGAGTACCAGGCCATGGGCAGTGCGCTGCTGGCGAGCTGGCGCAAGATCATGGTGTTCCTGTCGGCGGTGCTGATGATTGTGGTGGTGATGGGCACGCTGATGTACGTGGTCGAAGGCCCGGCCAACGGTTTCGTCAACATCCCCACCGCCATCTACTGGGCCATCACCACCATGACGACGGTGGGTTTTGGCGACATCACGCCCAAGAGCGATCTGGGCCGTTTCATCGCCTCGCTGATGATGCTGCTGGGTTGGGGCACGCTGGCCGTGCCCACCGGCATCGTCACGGCCGAGATGACCCTGCAGCGGCGCGACGAGGCGGCGTCGGTTGGGGCAAGGCAGCCGCAGCGGGTGTGCCAGGTGTGTGGGCAGGATGGGCATGCGCCGCAGGCGGCTTACTGCCACCACTGTGGGTCGTCTTTGGCTCGTTGATGTTTTTGTTGGGGTGGATAGCGGGATCAGGGCGGCGGGGCATCCGGCTCCGCGGCTGTCCCCCGCTGCGGCTTGCGCCTCCGCTCCTCCTTTTACAGGGACTTCCCACACAGTCAAGCCAAGAGCATGTGGTTTTTGTATTC
>CAYUAH010000232.1:0-5501 GCA_964442375.1 uncultured Hydrogenophaga sp.
ACTACTCGGCGGCCACCGGCGGGCAGGACATCCTGTCCTCGCGCGCCGACAACGAGCACCGCAGCACCCGCCACCCGATCGAGAAAGCGGTGCGCGGCGTGGGCGTGGAGTGGGTGCGCTTCGTCTCGCGCACCTACGACGTGAACGCCATGCGCGACGCGATCAGCGAGGCCATGACCACCGACTACGACGGCCCCAAGGTCATCATCGCCCAGAGCGAGTGCATGCTCAACCGCCAGCGCCGCGAGAAGCCCAAGGTGGCCGCCGCCATCAAGGGCGGTGAACGGGTGGTGAAGGAACGCTTTGGCGTCGATGCCGCCGTCTGCTCGGGCGACCACGCCTGCATGCGCGTCTCCGGCTGCCCCAGCCTCACGCTGGCGCCCAGCGGTGACGCCCTCAAGCCTGACCCCGTGGCCCATGTGGACGAAGCCTGCGTGGCCTGCGGCCACTGCGGCGAGGTGGCCGACTCGGCCGTGTTGTGCCCCTCCTTCTACAAGGTCGAGCGGGTGCACAACGCCAGCGGCGGCGACCGCTGGCTGAACGGCCTGCGCCACCAGGTGCTGGGCTGGTGGCACCGCCGCACCCACGCCGCCCGCGCCGAGCGCGCGCTGTATCCCCTAGAGAGTTTGTCATGAGCCTGAGCAAAGCCCGTTCCATCAACATCGCCATCCTGGCCCTGGGCGGCCAGGGCGGCGGCGTGCTGGTCGACTGGATTGTGGGCATGGCCGAACACGCCGGCTGGACCGCCCAGGCCACCTCGGTGGCCGGCGTGGCCCAACGCACCGGTGCCACCATCTACTACGTTGAACTGGTTTCGCCCCACGACAAACCCCGCCCCGACGCCCAGCCGGTGCTGGCCCTGATGGCCGTGCCCGGCGACGTGGACGTGGTGATCGCCGCCGAGCTGATGGAGGCCGGCCGCGCGGTGCAGCGTGGCCTGGTCACGCCCGAGCGCACCACCCTGATCGCCAGCAGCCACCGCATCTATTCGGTGCTGGAAAAGACCACGCCCGGCAACGGCCTGGCCGACAGCGAACCGGTGGCGCAACTGCTCAAGGACAAGGCCCGCCAACTGGTCCTGGACGACATGCAGGCGCTGGCGGTGAAAAACGGCAGCGTCATTTCAGCCAGCCTGTTTGGTGCCTTGGCCGGCAGCGGCGCGCTGCCGTTCCCGCAGTCGGCCTTTGAGGGTGTGGTGGAGCGCAACGGTGTCGGCGTCAAGACCAGCTTGGCCGCGTTGCGCGCTGCGGCCGATCTGGCCCGCCAGCCGACCGCCTTGGCCAAGGTGGCTGCCTCCGGCATGGAGACCGTCGCGCGCGCCCTCCCCGAGCAGGCCGCCGCGCCCGCCGTGCAGCCCCTGCTCGACCGCATCCGCGCCGACTTCCCCGCGCCCGCCTGGAACATGTTGGGCGAAGGCCTGGCGCGTGTGCTCGACTACCAGGACGTGGCCTATGGCCACGAGTACCTGGACCGGGTCGCCGCCTTTGTGCGCTTCGGCGACGCCACCACGGTGGCCGAGGCCGCGCACTGGATCGCGGTGGCCATGAGCTACGACGACGTGATCCGCGTGGCCGACCTCAAGACCCGGCCCGAACGCTGGGCGCGCGTGCGTCGCGAGGTGGGTGCCGGCGCCGAAGAAGTGGTGGGCACCGAAGAATTTTTCCACCCCCGCCTGCCCGAGATCCTGGGCCTGCTGCCCCTGGGCCTGGCGCGCCGTGTGCAGGCCAGTCCCGGCCTCAGCGACTGGCTGGCGGCCCGCTTCGACCAGGGCCGCCGCATCCGCGCCTTCAGTCTGCGCGGCCACCTGCAACTGCGCTTTGTGGCCGGCCTGCGCCGCTGGCGCCGGGGCAATCTGCGCCACGCCGAAGAGATGCAACACGTCCAGCAGTGGCTGGATGCAGCCTTGGCCATCGCACCGCAGGACCTGGCCTTGGCCACCGAGCTGCTGCGCTGCCGCCGCCTCGTGAAAGGCTACAGCGACACCCACGCGCGTGGCAGCAGCCGTTTCGACCGCTTGATGCAAGCCGCACAGCTGTTGCGTGGCCGCGAAGGCGCTGCGGCCGCCCTGGCCTCGCTGCGCGAAGCGGCCCTGCGCGACGCCGAAGGCAAGGCGCTGAACCAGCGCTGGAGCGCGCTTCAGTTGCCAGCCGCGGTGTGAGCGCCATGCGGGCCGTCTGGTACGAGGAATACGGCCCGCCCGGCGTGTTGCGCGTGGGCGAGCGCGACACGCCCGAACCCGGTGTGGGCCAGTTGCGCGTGCGCTTGCTGGCGTCGGCGCTGGCGCAGATCGACGTCAAGCTGCGCGCGGGGGCGCTGCGCGAACACTTTGCGCTCAGCCTGCCCAAGATCCCCGGTCGCGACGGGGTGGGCGTGGTGGAGGCCATGGGCCCTGGCGTGGCCGGCTGGCGCCTGGGTGATGCGGTGTGTGTGCTGGCGGCGCCGTTGGACGATGGCACGTCGGCCAGCCACATCGTCTGCGATGCGGCCCGCGTGGTGCCCCGCCCAGCAGTGCTGACGCTGGCGCAAAGCGCGGCTTTGCTGCAGCCAGGGGTCAGCGCCTGGGCCGCCGTGACCACGGCCGTGCTGCAGCCGGGCATGCGGGTGCTGGTGCATGGCGGCTCTGGCGCGGTGGGCGCTCTGGTGCTGCAGCATGCGCGAGCCCTGGGGGTGCACACCGTGGCCACCTGTCGCCACGACCACCGCGACCACACCCTGGCCCAGGGTGCCGACGCGGTGATCGCCTACGACCGCGAGGGCTTTGACCACCTGCGTGGCCTCGACGTGGTGTTTGACTTCGTGGGCGGCCACACCCACGCCCGTTCCTACCCGTTGTTGCGTCCCGGGGGGACCATCGTGTACCTGGTCGCGGCGCCTTTCGAGGACCGGGGTGCGGCCTTTGGCGTTCAAGTGCTGCGAGCGGTGGTCAGCGATGCGCCCGAGGCACTCAAAGGTGTGGCCCATGCGGCGCGGGAGGGCTTCTACCGGCCCTTGGTGTCGCACAGCGTGCCCTTGTCGGAAGCGGCGGCTGCCCATGCCGCCCTCGAGAGCGGCCAGGTGCAACGCGGGCGCATCGTGTTCGAACACTGATCTCGCGGCCGCTGCGCCGTGAACTTGCGGCATCATGGTGCGTCGCTTTGTTGCCTGCCCATGACGCCCCTATTTGACGCTTCCCAACTCGCCACCGTGGCCACTTTGCTGCGTGAGGTGGCTGCGACCGAGATACTGCCGCGCTTCGGCCGGTTGCAGCGTGAGCAGATCCGCGAAAAGACCTCGGCCTTCGACGTGGTGACCGAGGCCGACGAAGCGGCCGAACGCGCCATTGCCGCCGGCTTGCGCGCGGCTTTTCCGGGGGCCAACGTGGTGGGCGAAGAGGCCACCGGGCGCGACCCCAACTTGCTGGCCCTGCTGGGCAGCAGCGCGCTGGTGTTTGTGGTGGACCCACTGGACGGCACCAAGAACTTTGCCTCGGGCCTGCCGCTGTTTGGCGTGATGGTGGCGGTGGTGCGGCGCGGCGAGGTGGTGGCTGGCGTGATCCACGACCCGGTGGGTCAGACCACCGCCTGTGCCTTGCGTGGCCAGGGCGCGTGGTTGCTGGCGCCCGACGGGCAGCACACGCCGCTGCGCGTGGCGGCCCCCCAAGCCGTGAAGCAGATGCACGGCATCGTCAGCACCAACTTCGTGCCCGAGCCCTTGCGCACCCAGGTCAACGCGCGCCTGTCCAGCCTGGCCACCACCAACTGGTTTCGCTGCGCCGCCCACGAGTACCGCCTGGCCGCCGCCGGCCACGTGGACGTGTTGTTCTACAACAAGCTCATGCCGTGGGACCACGCGGCCGGCTGGCTGCTGCACCAGGAGGCGGGCGGTTACAGCGCCCACTTCGACGGCTCCCCTTACCGGCCCACCCACACCACCGGGGGCCTGTTGTGTGCGCCTGATCGTGCCAGCTGGGAGGCCGTGCGTCGGGCTTTGCTGGGATGATCTGTCGCCTTCTTGACATGGCTTGACCTAGGTCAAACCCGGTGCGCACGGGGTGAGGACAATCGCCCATCCCCTCCGAACCGACATGAGCGACCAGCCGCCCGAACCGCCGCTCAAGTGGCCGCCGCACCGCCGCCCTTGGTTTCACCGAACGGCCTTTTTGTTGACCGTTGCCGCCCTGGTGTTTGGCCTGGCCGGTGTCACCGTTTACCGCGACCAGCAGCGCCTGCGCGAGCGTGCGAGCATCAGCACCCAGAACATCGCGGCCTTGCTGGACCAGTCGGTGGCGGCCGCCTTTGACAAGGTGGACAGCGTGCTGCTGGCCACGGAGCAGCTCTACCTGCGGCGCGTGCCGCTGGGCCTGCCTGCGGCCGAGGTGAACGCGCAGCTGCAGCAGCTCGCGGCGCGGGTGCCCGAGGCCTTTGCCATCCGCATCGTGGATCAGCACGGGGTGTTGCGCTATGGCAGCGACGAAATGCCTGCCCAGCGCATGAGCTACGCCGACCGCGCCTTTTTCACCCGCTTGCGCGACGATCCCAGCCTGGGGCGGGTGGTCGATGGCCCCTTGCTCGGCCGCCAGCACAAGCAATGGATCGTGGTTCTGGCACGCCCGCTGCGCGATGGCCAGGGTCGGTTTGCCGGCGTGGTCTATGCCAACTTCCGCACCAGCTCTTTCGAGCAACTGCTGTCGGCGGCTCAGCTGGGGCCGCAGGGCGCGGCCACGGTGCGCACCACCGACCTGGCCCTGGTGCACCGCTTTCCCGACACCAAGGGCGCGGTCGGCAGCCGCAACGTGTCGGCGGAACTGGCCGCCGCCATCCAGGCCCAGCCGCTGGCGGGCGAGTACATCGCGGCCACGGCCCTGGACGGCATCGAACGCAGCAACGCCTACCGGCGTGTGGCCGGCCTGCCCTTCTACGTCATCGTGGGAACGGCCACACTCAACGACACGCGGCAGCTGTTGCGCCACGGCGGCGTGCTGTTCGTGCTGGCGGCCTGTGCGCTGGCCTTGGCCAGCCTGATGGTGTTTGCCAACGTGCGCAACGAGCGCCGCCTGAGGGCTGCCTTGTGCGAGCGCCAACGCATCAACCTGGCCTTGCAGCGCGAGGTGGACGAGCGCCGCCGCGCCGAGGCGCAGGCCACGCAGGCCTTGCGCTACGCCCGTGGCCTGATCGAAGCCAGCCTGGACCCGCTGGTGGTGATCGACCGCGAGGGGCTGATCAGCGACGGCAACCAGGCGCTGGAGCATTTCACCGGACAGACCCGTGAGCAGCTGGTGGGCCACGCCTACGCCCAGCTGTGCCAGCGGCCCGAGGCGGCACGGCTAACGATTGCTGCGGCCTTCGAGCATGGCAGCGTGCACCGCCAACCGCTGGACGTGCGTCTGGCCAGCGGCGAGGTGCGGCACACGCTGTTCAGTGCCAGCGTGTACCGGGGGCCGGACGAGGACGTGCCCGGCCTGGTGGCGACGGTGCACGACACCACCGAACAACGCCGCGCCGAGCAGTACATGCGGGTGGCGG
>CAYUAH010000233.1:0-1655 GCA_964442375.1 uncultured Hydrogenophaga sp.
GCCGGTGCAGATCATGACGATGCTGGAGCGCGGGTGGTTGGGCATCAGGAAGCTGTTGCCGAAGGGTCCGATGACCTGCACCTTGTCGCCCACCTTGAGGTCGCACATGTAATTGCTGGCCACGCCGCGCACCGGCTGACCCTGGTGGTCTTCGAGCACGCGCTTGATGGTCAGCGACAGGTTGTTGTAGCCGGGGCGCTCACCGTTGCGCGGGCTGGCAATGGAGTACTGGCGCGCATGGTGCGGCCGGCCTTTGTCGTCGGTGCCGGGCGGGATGATGCCAATGCTCTGACCTTCGAGCACCGGGAAGGGCATGCTGCCGAAGTCCAGCACGATGTGATGGGTGTCGTAGTCGCCGCCGGCGGTCTTGCCGACCTCGGTTACGCGCACGTTGCCACTGACGGTGGCTTCGATGGTTTTTTGCGCGGCCTTGGGACCGTAGAGGTTGGTGTAGGCGTGGGCGGCCGACCACGGCGGCAGGGTGGCGCCGTACTGGGCGCTGTTGAACACGGACTCACCGGCTTCGGCCAGGGCGCTGGGCGCAGGTTCAGGCGCAGCGGCGGGAGCGGCTTCGGCCACGGCACCATCGGCCACCAATTCGGCAGCGCTCAGCTCGGCTGGCAACACATCCCAACTGAGCTGCTCGGCCAGGCTGTAGGCCTTGACCTTGAGCACCTTGCGGTAGTTGTCGATGCTGCCGGTGGGGCACGGCGAGATGCAGTCGTTGCACCAGTTGCAGATGTCGATGTCCACCACGTAGTTGCGCGAGTCGTGGCTGATCGCGCCCACCGGGCAAATGGACTCACAGGTGTTGCAGCGGATGCAGATCTCCGGGTCGATCAGGTGCTGCTTGACGACAGCGGCTTCAGCGGGCGCGTTCATGGGAATCTCCGTGTGATTTTTGGGCAGTGTATGGGGAATACATTGCGTTGACTTTGCGCCGCATGGGCTGGGGCGACTGGCTTCGTTCGTGTCCCCCGCCGGCCTGCGGCCGGCTCCTCCTTGACCTCACTGCGCCAGTCACCCCAACCCATGCTCGGTGGCGCGCGAAGAAAGAAGACGAATGCACGTCCTGCTCCGGCGTGCGTGCCCGATCCGGGGATGCCGCAGGTCCGGGTTTCCCGGCCCGCAGGCATCGCCCCCTGGGGGGTGACGCGCCCTTAGGCGCGGCGCGGGGGGGGGTCAATTAAAGCGGACGTAGTCGAAATCGACCGGCTGGCGGTTGATGCCCATGACCGGAGGCGCGATCCAGTTGGCGAACTTGCCCGGCTCGACCACGCGGCCCATCAGGCTGGCCACAAACGCGCGGTCGGCTTCGCTGGGCAGCCAGTTGTCGCGGTTGGCGTTCCATTCGGATTCGGAAATCACGCGGCCGTCCGGGGCCACCTTCACGCCCTTGAGCAGGCCGATGTTGCGGTGGAAGGCCTTGTGTGGCACCGACAGGCGCACGGGGATGCCGGCCTTTTCAATCACCTTGTTCCAGCGCTCCACGCCACCCACGCTGTCCTTGATGTAGTCGTCGCGCAGCACTTCGTTGAGCGCGTTGAGCATGGGCACTTCTTTTTCGACCAGCTGGCCGTTCTGCACGTTCAGCACCTTGTAGAACTGGCCACGCAGCTGGTGGTCGTCGGTGCGCTTGCCTTCTTCGTAGCGGC
>CAYUAH010000233.1:1665-5501 GCA_964442375.1 uncultured Hydrogenophaga sp.
GCTGGACTCGTCGGCGCCGAACAGGTCGATGGTCACCGAGAAGTGGAAGTTCAGGTAACGCTGGATGGTGGGCAGATCGATCACGCCAGCGGCGCGCAGCTTGGCCGGGTCGTCGGTTTTGAGTTCGTTCATCACCTGGCAGGTGCGGTTGATGACGCGGCTCACGCCCGACTCGCCCACGAACATGTGGTGGGCCTCTTCGGTCAGCATGAACTTGGTGGTGCGTGCCAGCGGGTCGAAGCTGCTTTCAGCCAATGCGCAGAGCTGGAACTTGCCGTCGCGGTCGGTGAAGTAGGTGAACATGAAGAAGGACAGCCAGTCGGGCGTCTCTTCGTTGAAGGCTTCGAGGATGCGCGGGTTGTCCTTGTTGCCGCTGTTGCGCTCCAGCAGCGCCTCGCCTTCTTCGCGGCCGTCCTTGCCAAAGTACTTGTGCAGCAGGTAGACCATGGCCCACAGGTGGCGGCCTTCTTCCACGTTGACTTGGAACAGGTTGCGCAGGTCGTACTGGCTGGGGCAGGTCAGGCCCAGGTGGCGCTGCTGCTCGACGGATGCCGGCTCGGTGTCGCCTTGCGTGACGATGATGCGGCGCAGGTTGGCGCGGTATTCGCCAGGCACGTCCTGCCAGGCGGCTTCGCCCTTGTGGTCACCGAAGTGGATCTTGCGGTCTTGCTCGGCCGGATTCAGGAAGATGCCCCAGCGGTAGTCGGGCATCTTCACGTGGCCAAACTGCGCCCAGCCCTGCGGGTCCACGCTGACGGCGGTGCGCAGGTAGACATCGAAATTCTGCGAGCCGTCCGGGCCCATGTCGTTCCACCAGTTCAGGTAGTTGGGCTGCCACTGTTCGAGCGCGCGCTTGAGCGTGCGGTCTTCGGCCAGGTTCACGTTGTTGGGAATCTTCTCGCTGTAGTCGATGTTGGACATGGAGGTCTCCTGGGATTTCAACGGTGGAAAGGGTTCGGTTGCGGCGCGCCACCCGGACCCGCGCCGCACAACGAAAACAGTGGCTTAGACGCGGTTCCAGTCGAAGACGGCCTTGTCGCCTTTGCCGTAGACCTTCAGAGCGCCTTTTTCGCCGACGGCGTTGGGACGCTGGAAAATCCAGTTCTGCCAGGCGGTGAGGCGGCCGAACACGCGGGTGAACATGTTCTCTGGGCCGTTGAAGCGCAGGTTGGCTTCCAGGCCAGTCAGCGAGTCGGGCGACATGGCCACACGCTCTTCGATGGCGATGCGGATTTCGTCGGTCCAGTCGATGTCGTCGGGGTTGCTGGTGACCAGGCCGACTGCAAATGCCGCGTCGGCGTCCAGTGCCTGGCCCAGGGTGGCGCGCACGGCGTCCAGCGCCGGCGCTTCGTCGTAGAAGCGGCGGCCCAGGCGACTCTGGCCCGTCACCATGGGGTAGAGGCTGAAGTTGGTTTCGCTCACCGCGATCTTGGGCGCGGCGGCTTCGTCGTCGGGCAGGGCCAACATGTAGCTGCGGTCGCAGGCCAGGGCCAGCTCCAGCAGGGTGCCGGCAAAGCAGGTGCCGCTGTCGATGAGAGCAAACAGGCTGCGCGAGGACACATCCAGGCGGCTGAAGGTGCGGCGCAGCAGGCCGATGGTTTCGCGCACCAGCCAGTGGTTCTTGTTGGCCAGCAACACGGCGTCCAGGGCCAGCACGGCAGCGGCGTCACCGGAGGTCTTGATCAGCCAGGTGCCGATGTCCAGCTCATTGGTGCGCATGTGCAGGATGGCGTCCTCCAGCTCGCGGCCCATTTGCAGCGGGTACCAGGCCGCACCAGCGGCCTCGATACCAGCCACGTCGCTGGGCTGGGAACCGGTGGGAGCCTTGACGGTGAAGGTGGCGGTGCGCTTGGCGCGGTCGATCTCGACCGTGACGTTGGCGTAGCTCAGCGTGTCGCCGGCGATGGTGCGCTGCACCTGCGGCAATTCAACACCCTTGGCGTCGGCAGGCCGGTCGCTCATAGCGGCCAGTTCCAGAGCGCGTTCCTGCACCTTGTCGGCAAACTGGGCCGGCTTGGCGATGTGGTCCACCAGGCGCCAGTCCTTGGCACGCTGGCCACGCACGCCTTCCACGCTGGTGCAGAAGATGTCGGCCAGGTCGTGGCGCACCTTCTTCTTGTCGGTCACGCGGGTCAGGCCGCCGGTGCCGGGCAGCACGCCCAGCAGGGGCACTTCGGGCAGGCTCACGGCGCTGCTGCGGTCGTCCACCAGAACAATTTCGTCGCAGGCCAGGGCCAGCTCGTAACCGCCACCGGCGCAAGCACCGTTCACGGCGGCCAGGAACTTCAGGCCGCTGTGTTGCGACGAATCTTCCAGGCCGTTGCGGGTCTCGTTGGTGAACTTGCAGAAGTTCACCTTCCAGGCGTGGCTGCTCACGCCCAGCATGAAGATGTTGGCGCCGGAGCAGAACACTTTCTCCTTGGCGCTGGTGACCACCACCGTTCGCACCTCGGGGTGTTCAAAGCGGATGCGGTTGATGGCGTCGTTCAACTCAACGTCCACACCCAGGTCGTAGCTGTTGAGCTTGAGCTTGTAGCCCGGGCGCAGGCCGGCGTTCTCGTCGAAATCGGCCGCCAGGGTGGCCACCGGGCCGTTGAAACTCAGCTTCCAGTGGCGGTACTGGCTGGGGTGGGTGCGGTAGTCCACAGGCTCGGCGAGTTGGACCTGGATGGGGGCGGGTGCGTTCATGGGCTGTCTCCTGGTGGTGAGATGCAGCATGTTGCATCTCGTTGATGTGCATCATAGTGCATGTTTCAAAACGACGTCAAGCAGTTTTCTGCATGTTTTTAAAACATCAACACAAAACGCCTGCACTCACACCGGCAAGCCCAGCGCCTCACGCACGGTGGTGCGCAGCACCAGAAAGGTTTCATCCAACGGTTGCTCGCTGGTGTTCACGCGGTACTGCGCCTTGGCGTAAAACGCCGAACGCCCTTTGAGGATGTTCTTGAGGTCGTCCATGGCCTCGGCGCTGGCCGCCATGGGGCGCAAATCGCCCTGGGCACGCACGCGGCCCATGTGGTCTTCGGGCTCGGCCTGCAACCACACGGTGGTGCAGTGGCCCAGCAGCAGGTTGAAAGTGGCCGCGTCCGACACCAGGCCACCCGGCGTGGCCAGCACCGCCTCTGGGTAGATCTGAATGGCCTCCTCCACCGCGCGGCGCTCGTAGCGGCGATACGCGTTTTGCCCGTACAGGGCCTGGATTTCAGAGACGCTGCAGCCGGCGAATTTTTCGATTTCCCGGCTCAACTCAACAAAGGGGTAGCCGAGGTCATCGGCCAGCATCTGGCCCAGCGTGGACTTGCCCGCGCCGCGCAAACCGATCAAGGCCACACAGCAGCTTTGCCCCCCCTTTTGGGACGCGGTGCCCAGCATCTCGGCCAGCGCAATGCGCGCGCGGCGCAGCGTGGCCTCATCCTGGTTGGTCAACAACTCGCGGATCAGCAGCCACTCGGACGACTGGGTGGTGACGTCGCCCAGCAACTCGGCCACCGACGCCTGCAGCGCGTTGGCCACCTGCATCAGCAGCAGGATGGACACGTTGCCCTCGCCATACTCCAGATTGGCCAGATGGCGCTCGGACACATCGGCCGCCAGCGCCAGGGCCTTGCGCGTCATGCCCCGGCGCGCGCGCATGGAACGCACCCGCTCACCCAGCTGAACCAGGAAGGGATGGCGCTGGTCGGCAGGCGCCTCACCCGAAACATGCAATATATTGCTTGACATTCAATTGTTTTTGGATAACCTTCGCTACCTGCACGATATTTCATATTCCCGCAGGACGCAAGCGGAAGAACGAGGAGATGACCATGAACCCCGACGCATTCAAAGCGCTG
>CAYUAH010000234.1:0-5484 GCA_964442375.1 uncultured Hydrogenophaga sp.
AAGGTCAACAAGTGGTACGGCAACAGCTTCCACGTGTTGCGCGACATCGACCTCTCGGTCGCCAAGGGCGAACGCATCGTGGTGTGCGGGCCTTCGGGCTCGGGCAAGTCCACCTTGATACGCTGCATCAACCGGCTGGAGGAACACCAGCAGGGCACGCTGCGCGTCAACGGCATCGAACTCAACGACGACATCAAGGCCATCGATCAGGTGCGCAAGGAAGTCGGCATGGTGTTCCAGCAGTTCAACCTGTTCCCCCACCTCACGGTGCTGGAAAACCTCACGCTCTCGCCCATGTGGGTGGGCAAGCTGCCCAAGAAGGACGCCGAAGAGCGTGCCATGGCGCAACTCAAGCGCGTGCGCATCGCCGAGCAGGCCGGCAAATACCCCTTGCAGCTCTCGGGTGGCCAGCAGCAGCGCGTGGCCATCGCACGCGCGCTGTGCCTCACGCCCAAGATCATGCTGTTCGATGAGCCGACCTCGGCGCTCGACCCCGAGATGATCAAGGAGGTGCTGGACGTGATGATCGAGCTGGCCAACCAGGGCATCACCATGATCTGCGTCACGCACGAGATGGGTTTTGCCAAGGCCGTGGCCGACCGCGTGATCTTCATGGACCAGGGCCAGATCGTGGAGCAGAACACGCCGCACGAGTTCTTCAACAACCCGCAGAACGAACGCAGCCGGGACTTCCTGTCCAAAATCCTGGGCCATTGAGATGCCCTGTTGACAGCAGCCTGAGCGGCTTGCTGGCATGATCACGGGTCGTTTGAACGGCCCGTTTTCATGTCTGAACACCCCCCAGCCTCACCCCGTCTGCCCGGCTTGCTCTACCTGTTTGCCTTGTGCAATCTGGTGTTGGGCACAGGCGCGTTTGGTCTGGGCGGCATCCTGGAGCAGGTGGCGGCCGACCTGAAACAGCCCGTGCAGGCGGTGGGCCAGAACATGACCGCCTACGCCTTTGCCACCGCCTTGCTGGCCCCGGTGCTGCTGGTGCTGGCCGGGCGCTGGCAGCGCCGCACGGCGGTGCTGGCCACCTTGGCCACGTTCGCGCTGGGGGTGCTGGTCTCGGTGCTGGCCACCAACCTGTCCACCCTGCTGCTGGGCCGCGTGCTCATGGGCGCGGGCGCTTCGTTCACGCCACTGGCCGCCGGCATCGCGGTGGCGCTGGTGCCACCGGCGCAGCGGGGCAAGGCCTTGTCCACCACCTTCCTGGGCATGAGTCTGAGCTATGTGATTGGCGTGCCGCTGGGCGCCTGGATAGGCCTGGCCCACGGCTGGCGCTGGCCGCAGATCGGCGTGCTGGCCTGCCTGCTGGTGATGATGGTGCTGGTGTGGCGCCTGATGCCGGCCAAGGTGGACGCGCCGGGCTCGAGCTTCAAGGGCCTGGGTGGTTTGCTGCGCCAGGGCGAGGTGCTGCGCACCCTGGCCATGACGCTGCTCTACTTCACCGCCATCTTCAGCGTGTTCTCCTACATCGGCCCTGTGCTCCAGTCGCTGGTGCCGCTCAGCCCGGCCGCGCTCTCGGGCACGCTGGTGGTGTTTGGTCTGGCCGGTGTCGCCGGCACCCTGTCGGGCGGCTGGGCCAACGACCGCTTCGGTGCCCTGCCATCGCTGCGGGTGCAGTTGAGCGGGTTGGTGCTGATGATGTTGCTGGTGCCGCTGACCCAGGGCCTGTACCTGCCACTGGTGCTGGCACTGGTGGTCTGGGGCATCTGTGGGTTCGGCATGATGGCGCCGCAGCAGTCGCGCCTGGCCAGTGTGTCGCCACCCCAGGCACCGCTGCTGCTGAGCCTGAACACCTCCATGTTGTACTTCGGCACCGCGCTCGGTGCGGCAGTGGGCGGCCTGGGCAGCCCGGTGCTGGGCTTTGCCCACGTGCCCTGGCTGGGTGCGGTGTTTGCGGGCCTGGGCCTGCTGGTGCTGCTGACGACCCCGGCACCCCAAACCCTGGCACCTCAACGGGTGCGCCCATGACCACAGCCCAAACCGAACTCATCGCCCTGCGCACCGGCCTGCAAGCCCTGCGTGAAGGCAGCTGGCGCGTGCACGATTTCTCAGCGCAGGCGCGGCAGTCGCAGGACCTGCTCCAGGCCTTGCCGACGCGCTACAGCGAGGTTTTGCTGGGCCTGCTGGACCGGCTGGAGTCATCGGCCTTGTTCGCCGAGGAAAGCTGCTCCTTCAGCCAGAAGGACCTGCTGGACAGCCTGCAGATGTGGCTGGACAAAGCCCTGGCGCAACTGGCAGGGTAAGCGTTCAGAGATGGCGCCGTCGCAGCGGCGGCACACCTTCGGGCACGGCGCCCTCGTCGGCGCGCGCGTGCAGCGCTTCGATGATGTGACACTGGTCGCCCGAGCCGTCGCAGCGCTCGCGCAGGTCGCGCAGGTCGCGCTCCAGCGAGCGCAACTCGCTCAGACGCTCGCGCACATGCTGCAAATGGGCGTCCAGCGCCGCCCGCGCCGTCTGGCAATCGGCCTTGTTGTTGAGGTCCAGCGCCACCAGGGTGCGCACCTCGTCCAGCGACATGTCCAGCGCTCGGCACAGGCGGATGAAGCGCAGGCGGTGGACGTCGGCCTCGCTGTAGAGCCGGTAGTCGCCTTCGCTGCGCACGGGCGCCCGCAGCAGGCCCTGGGCCTCGTAGTAGCGGATGTTGGCGGCACTCACGCCGCAACGCCTGGCGGCCTCTCCAATGCGGTGAACCGGGGTGCTGGACGGCGCGTGAGCGGACATGCTTGACTTTCAACCCACTTGAAGGTTTCCAATGCTCTCACACATTCCACAAGACCGCACCATGGCCTGCACCTCCTGCCACACAGACACCCCCGCCCACACCACGCCCGACACCCACGACCCGCGCTGGCGGCGCGCCCTGTGGATTGCCCTGGTGGTCAATGCGGCGATGTTTGTGGTCGAGCTGTGGGCCGGCCTGCAGGCCGGCTCGGTGTCGCTGCTGGCCGACGCGGTGGACTTTGCCGGCGACGCCGCCAACTACGCCCTTTCATTGGCCGTGCTGGGCCTGGCGCTGAGCTGGCGCAGCCGCGCCGCCCTGGTCAAGGGCGTGTGCATGTTCGGCTACGGCGTGTTCGTGCTGCTCAAGGCCGGTTGGGTGATGCACATCGGTGCCGTGCCCGAGCCCCTGACCATGGGCGTGGTCGGCTTCATCGCCCTGCTGGCCAACACCGGCGTGGCCGTGCTGCTTTACCGCTTTCGCAGCGGCGACGCCAACATGCGCAGCGTCTGGCTGTGCACGCGCAACGACGCCTTGTCCAACCTGGCGGTGATGCTGGCCGCATTGGGCGTGTTCGGCACCGGCAGTGCCTGGCCGGACCTGGCCGTGGCCGCCGTCATGGCCACCCTGGCCCTGAGCGCCGGCTGGCAGGTGATGCGTCAGGCGCGGGCCGAGCTGGCCGGCGTGCCGGCGGCGCCCAGCCATGGCCATGTGCATTGAAGCCCCGCACTGAACTTTTCGGGCCACCCGCTATCATTCCCCCATGCGCCGTTTCCTGATGTGGATGATGATCTGCCTGCTGCCCTTGCGGCTGTGGGCCAGCGACGCCATGGCCGTGCAACACGTGCCTGCCGCTGCGCAGGCGGCGGTGGTGGCGATGGCGCAGGACGTCCACCCCTGCCACGGCGCCGAAGAGACGACCAAGGCCAGCCCAGCACCCAAGGCCAACCACGGCAGCGCCTGTGGTGACTGCAGCGTGTGCCACGGCCCGATGGCGGGCCCGGCACTGCCCTCCTGGGCCGCCCCCACCTTGCCAGCTGCGGTGCCACACACCCTGGGCTGGAGCGCCCTGAGCGCCCACACCCCGCCGCAGCTCAAACCGCCCAGAGTCTGAACACCCGGCCCTTGTCGGGCCATGGATGGCCGCGCCCGGGTGCGGCCCGTGTGTTCACTCTGGAGAATTTCATGCTGTTTGTTTTTCCCGGCCGGGCGCGATGGCGCGCCCGCCTGGCCGCGCTGGCCCTGATTTGCGCGTGGCCACTGACCTCACCCGCAGCGGCCGATCTGCCCAGTGCCGAGCCGCTGGACTGGCGTCAGGCCAACGACACGGTGGGCCGCTTTCTGCGCGGCCACATCGACCTGCTCAAAGCCGAACCCGGCACGGCACCGCCAACGCCTGACACGGGCGCGCTGCTGGCGCTGGACCAGGCCCAGACCCTGGCCCTGGCGCGCCGGCCCGATCTGTTTGAACGCCCCGGCATGGCGCCCAGCGAACGGCTGGCCCTGCATCGCGAAGCCCTGGCCCTGCGCCTGCGGGTACAAGACCTGTGGTCGCGCGCCGTGCTCGCCGCCAGCCAGGCACGGCTCAGCGAAGAGCTTGCAGCCGCCGCGCACACGGGTGCCGAACTGGGCCGCCGCATGGCGCAGGTGGGCAACTGGAGCCGCGCCCAGTGGCAAGAAGAACACGCCGCCTGGCTGGACGCCCAGATGGCCCACGATCAGGCGCAGCAGCAGGCCAGCGCCGCACGCGAAGCGCTGGCGCGCGAACTCGCCCTCAGCGGCGCAGCGGCCCAGCTTCGCCTGCCCGCCAGCTTGCCGCCCGCACCCGCCCTGCCCGCACTGGACAAAGACCCAGACCAGGCGCTGGCCGCCCTGCAAGCGCAAGCCACCCAGAACCACCCCGCCGTGGCACTGGCCCGCACCGAGGCGCAGCGCCTGGCACGTGGCGTGAACCCCGCCCAACAGGCCCTCGCACGCGATCAATTGCTGCGGGCCGCCCGGCAGGCCACCGCAGCAGGTGCACCGCTGGCACCCATCAACCCGGCAACGCTCGCCTGGAGCCCCGAGCTGGAGCGCGCCCTGGAGGCCGACCTGCAGGCCCAGGCGCAAGAGGCTGCGCTGCAATCGCAGGTGCGCGAAGCCTGGCAGCAGCTGCAACTGAACCAGGCGCGGGCAAGCCAATTCGGCCAACTGCTGGCCTTGCAGACCGAACGGCTGGCCGACATGCAGCGCCGCTACAACGGCATGCTCAAAAGCACCTGGGATCTGCTGGCCAGCGCGCGCACGCGCCTGGCGGTGGAACAGCGCCTGCAACAAGCCCAGCAACAGCAATGGCTGGCGCAGGCCGCGCTGCACCACCTGCTGGCCGGCGGCGAAGCCGCCCGCGCCAACGCCCCATCCGACGCACCCGCCGCCGCCGTTCGGCCCAGCCCAGATCACTGAACCATGACACAGCCCACACTCCCCCGCCGCGCCTTCCTCGGTGGCGCCGCATTCACTGCCGTGGCTGCCACGTCGGTATCGCGCGTGGCCTTGGCCGCCCTGCCCGAGCCCGTCATCCAGACCTCTGCCAACACCGCCGCGCCCCTGCTGCCCCCCACCGGCCAGCCCTACCAGCCGGTGGTCACATTGAACGGCTGGACCTGCCCCTGGCGCATGAACAACGGCGTCAAGGAATTCCACCTGGTGGCCGAGCCCGTGGTGCGCGAAATCGCCCCCGGCATGGTGGCCCGCCTGTGGGGTTACAACGGCCAAAG
>CAYUAH010000235.1:0-5444 GCA_964442375.1 uncultured Hydrogenophaga sp.
GGGCTACCGCGTGGGCGACGTGCTCGACATCTTCAGCCGCGCGGCCCACGCGCCGCGCATGAACCTGTTCGTCAACGCGGCGCTGCTGGGCTTCATTCCCAAGAGTGTGAAGAAGGGCCTGATGGCGCTGGCGCCGGTGCGCCGCATCCGCAACGCGGTGATGTCCGACCTGGGCCTGCCCGAGGACATGCTGACCTTTGTCAACTACCCCACGCGTTTCGATTGCCGCGAAACCACGGCCGCGCTCAAGGGCAGTGGCGTGGTCTGCCCCAACCTCAAGGACTACGCCTGGCGCCTGTGGGACTACTGGGAGCGCCATCTCGACCCCGATCTGCAGATCGACCGCAGCCTCAAGGGCACGGTGGGCGGCAAGGTGGTGCTGATCACAGGCGGCAGTTCAGGCATCGGCCTGGCGGCGGCACACAAGTTTGCCGAGGCCGGTGCCACCACCATCATCTGCGGGCGCGACCAGGACAAGCTCGACGAAGCCTGTGCCGAAGCCCAGGCCAGGGGCTACCAGTTCGTGGCCTACCCAGCCGACATCGCCGACATGGCCGACTGCGACCGCTTTGTGCAGATGCTGATCGAGAAGCATGGCGGCGTGGACTTCCTGATCAACAACGCCGGGCGTTCCATCCGGCGCGCGATCGAGAGCAGCTACGACCGCTTCCACGACTTCGAGCGCACCATGCAGCTCAACTACTTCGGCTGCCTGCGTGTGACCATGGGCCTGCTGCCCGGCATGGTGGCCAAACGCAAGGGCCACGTGGTCAACATCAGCTCCATCGGGGTGTTGACCAACGCGCCGCGCTTCAGCGCCTACGTGGCCAGCAAGGCCGCGCTCGACGCCTGGACGCGTTGTGCGTCGAGCGAGTTCGCCGACCAGGGCATTTCCTTCACCACCATCAACATGCCGCTGGTGCGCACGCCCATGATCGCCCCAACGCAGATCTACAAGAACGTGCCCACGCTGGCGCCCGAGGAGGCGGCCGACCTGATCGCGCAGGCCTGCATCTTCAAGCCGGTGCGCATTGCCACCCGCATGGGCATCACCGGCCAGGTCATGCATGCCCTGGTGCCGCGTGTGGCGCAGATCGTGATGAACACCAGCTTCCGCATGTTCCCCGACTCCAGCGCCGCCAAGGGCGACAAGAGCGGCAAGCCGCAGCTCTCACCCGAGGCGGCCGCGCTGCAGCAGATGATGCAAGGCATCCACTTCTAAAGTCAGGTGTAGCGTTTGGTTTTGAGGTTGTTCTTCATCTCGCTGAGCAGCGGCTGCAGCTTGGCGCCACCGATGCGCAAGGCCAGGGTGGTGGCCAGCACGTCGATGATGAGCAGGTGCAGCAGACGCGAGACCATGGGGCTGTAGCGGTCGTAGCCCTCGGGGTGGTCGGCCGCCAGGTGGATGTGTCCGGCGGCGGCCAGTGGCGAGCCGCTGGCGGTGATGACGATGGTGGTGGCGCCGTGCTTGCGCGCGATGTCGGTGGCATCCATCAGGTCGCGCGTTCGGCCCGAGTTGGATATCACCACCACACAGTCGCCTGGTCCCAGCAGCGAGGCGCTCATGACCTGCATGTGGCCATCGCTGTGGGCGACGGTGTGCACGCCCAGGCGGAAGAACTTGTGCTGTGCGTCCTGCGCCACCACGCCCGAATTGCCGACCCCAAAAAACTCGATGCGCTTGCCCTTGCGGTAGGCCGCCAGCAGGGCGTCGGCGGCCTTTTCAATGGTGTGGGTGGAGGCGTCGTTGCGGTACTTGAGGAAGGCCGCGACGGTGTTGTCTATCACCTTGACCAACACGTCCCCGGTCTTGTCGTCCACGTCCACGCTGCGGTGTATGAAAGGCACGCCTTCGCTGACCGTGCCGACCAGCTTGAGCTTGAAGTCGCTCAGGCCGTCGTAGCCCATGCTGCGGCAGAAGCGGATGACGGTGGGTTTGCTGACCTCGGCGCGCGCGGCCAACTCCGACACGGGCAATTGGGCAAAGCGGCGCGGGTCGGCCAGCACCAGCTGGGCCACGCGCTGTTCGGCGGGTGCCAGTGAGGGCAGGGAGGCCTTGATGCGATCGAGCATGGTGAGGTGGGGGTATCGGAGCGGTTGGGAAGGTCTGACAAAATAGTAACTTTATTTCATCTCACAATCCCCGTCCATGAACCAGCTCGACGCACTCAAGCAGCACACCACCGTGGTGGCCGACACCGGCGACTTCAAGCAGATGGGCACCTTCCGCCCGCAAGACGCCACCACCAACCCCTCGCTCATCCTCAAGGCGGTGCAAAAACCGGACTACGCGCCGCTGCTGGCGCAGACGGTGGCGGCCCACCGCAGCGCGGCGCTGGATGAGTTGGTGGACCGCCTGCTGGTGCGGTTCGGGTGCGAAATTTTGGCCTTGGTGCCGGGCCGTGTCTCCACCGAGGTGGACGCCCGCCTGAGTTTTGACACCGAGGCCACCGTGGCCCGTGCGCAACGTCTGATCGCGCTGTACCAGGCCGAAGGGGTGGCGAAAGAGCGGGTGCTGATCAAGGTGGCGGCCACCTGGGAGGGCATTCAGGCCGCGCAGGCGCTGGAACGCCAAGGCATACGCACCAACCTCACGCTGCTGTTCGCGTTTGCGCAGGCCGTGGCCTGTGGTCAGGCCCAGGTGCAGCTGATTTCGCCTTTTGTGGGGCGCATTTACGACTGGTACAAAAAATCGGCCGGTGCAGGCTGGGACGAAGCCGCCCAGGCCGGCGCCAACGACCCTGGGGTGCGCTCGGTGCGCGCCATTTACGAGTACTACAAGCGATTTGGCATCGCCACCGAGGTGATGGGCGCGAGCTTTCGCAACATCGGCCAGATCCAGGCCCTGGCCGGCTGCGACCTGCTGACCATCAGCCCCGAACTGCTGGCCGAGCTGGCCGCCTCCCACGCGCCGCTGCCGCGCGCACTGGACGCTGCGGCCGCCCGCGAGCTGCCGCTGGCGCCGGTGTCGTTTGACGAGGCGGGTTTCCGCTTTGCGCTCAACGAAGACGCCATGGCCACGGAAAAGCTGGCCGAGGGCATACGTGCTTTCTGCGCCGATGCCCGCAAACTGGACGTTTTGATCGAAAGTCTGTGATCCGCCTGGGTCCCGATTAACTTTTGTTTACCTTTTCGCCGTCATGGGGTAGCGTAGCGGCAGCGGTCTGTGCTGGCCGCATGCCCCAAGGACGGCCCCATGAAACTCAAGCTCAAACTTCCCCTGGCGTTCGGCGCCATCCTGTTGTTGATGTTGTTGGCTGGGCTGGGCGGCATCTATGCGCTCAACAGCGCGCTGGAGCGCTTCAACACCGAGGTGGCTGCCTCGCTGGAGCGCGAGCGCACGGCGCGCGAGATCGACAGCCAGTTCAAAACCCAGGTGCAGGAGTGGAAAAACACCCTGTTGCGCGGCAGCGACGCCAAACAGCGCGAGCGCTACTGGACCGCCTTCGGCAAAATCGAAGCCGAAGTCGCCAAGCGAACGGATGGGCTGGTCAAGGAATTGCCCGAGGGCAAGGCCCGCGAACTGGCGCAGCAGTTTCTGGCCGCGCACCAGAAGATGGCCCAAGGCTACGCGAATGGGTTCAAGGCCTTCGAGGCCGCGAACTTTGAATCGGCTGCAGGCGACAAGGCGGTGCAGGGTGTGGACCGCGATCCGTCACGCCTGGTGCGTGAACTGGCCGAACAGATCTCGGCCGACGCCCACGACCTGCAGGCAGCAGCCACCCGCACGGGAGAACGCGCCACCTGGATCAGCCTGATGCTGATGGTGGGCCTGGCGGGCCTGGGAATGGCCGTGGCGGTGCTCATCAGCCGTTCGGTGGTGACCCCCATCAACGAGGCGGTGGCGGTGGCCAACCGGGTGGCGGCGGGCGACCTGAGCACGCCCGTGCTGGCGCGCGGGCGCGACGAGGTGGCCGACATGATGCGGGCCATGGCCACCATGAGCGAATCGCTGGTGCGGGTGATCGGCCAGGTGCGTGTGTCCATCGACAGCATAGGCACGGCCAGCGCGCAGATTGCCGGTGGCAACCAGGACCTGAGCCTGCGCACCGAGCAGGCCGCGAGCAATCTGGAGGAAACGGCGGCCAGCATGGAGGAGATCACCAGCACGGTTCGCCAGTCGGCCGATGCGGCGCGGCAGGCGCAGGTGGTGGTGGGGTCGGCCTCGGGCGCCGCGCAGCAGGGCGGCGAGGTGATGCAGCGCATGGTGTCCACCATGGGCGAAATCAACGAATCGTCGCGCCGCATCTCCGACATCATCGGTGTCATCGACAGCATCGCCTTCCAGACCAACATCCTGGCGCTCAACGCTGCGGTGGAAGCGGCGCGGGCGGGCGAGCAAGGCCGAGGCTTTGCTGTGGTGGCCGGCGAGGTGCGCACTCTGGCCCAGCGCAGCGCCGAGGCGGCCAAGGAGATCAAGCGCCTGATCGGCGACAGCGTGGGCAAGGTGGGCGAGGGCAGCCGCTTGGTGCAGGACGCCGGTGCGACCATGGAAGACATCGTGCGCAATGTGGTGCAGGTGCAGACCATCATTGGCGAAATCACCAACGCGTCCAGCGAACAGGCCGACGGCATCGATCAGGTCAACGTCGCGGTCAGCCAGCTCGATCAGATGACGCAGCAGAACGCGGCGCTGGTGGAGGAAAGTGCGGCGGCGGCTGAAAGCCTCAAGCAGCAGGCCGCCAGCCTGGCCCAGGCCATCGGGGTGTTCAAGCTGGCCGCCGGTTGAAACGTGGCGTGCGCCTGTTCAATCGTTGACATTTTCCCCCCAGGCCCGGCGCTATAGTCCGCGCCAGCCCTGATGTCCAGGGTGGATGAGATCAGGGGGAATTCAAATGGAATTGTTGATTCAACTGCTTTTGGGCGCCGTCGGTGGCAACGTTGGTGGCGCCTTGTTCAAAAACCTCTCGCTGGGCACGCTGGGCAACTCCATCGCCGGCATCCTGGGTGGCGGCATCGGCGGTCAGCTGCTGGCCGCTCTGCTGGGGGCCGCAGCCCCTGCCGGCATGGCCGGCACGGCGGCCGGCGGTGGTGTGGGCGGCCTGGTGCTGATGCTGGTGGTGGCGGTGATCAAGAAGATGCTGGTCAAATAAAACAGCGCCGCACAACAAAAAACCCCGCGAGTCGCCTCGCGGGGTTTTGTTTTTTGCGGGGGCACACCAGGGTGTACTCCGACGCAGCATGAGGGTGCAGGGCAAGGCGCAGCCGCGCTGACAGTGGCATTGCCACGGCAAGCGGCTGCAACGCCGCCCTGCGCCCTCAGGCAAGGAGCAATTACATGCCCATGCCGCCCATGTCGCCCATGCCACCCATGCCGCCGCCGGGCATGGCCGGTGCGTCGTCCTTGGGCGACTCGGCCACCATGCACTCGGTGGTGAGCATCAGGCTGGACACCGAAGCGGCGTTCTGCAGCGCGGTGCGGGTCACCTTGGTCGGGTCCAGGA
>CAYUAH010000236.1:0-5353 GCA_964442375.1 uncultured Hydrogenophaga sp.
GGCGACACCAAGATGGTGGACATGATGATCGGCGCCCTGCACGACCCCTTCCACACCATCCACATGGGTGTCACGGCCGAGAACGTGGCCGCCAAGTACGGCATCACCCGCGACATGCAGGACGCCCTGGCCGTGCAAAGCCACAACCGCGCCCAGAAGGCGACCGAAGCCGGTTACTTCAAGGACCAGATCGTGCCCATCATGCTCAAGAGCAAGAAGGGCGACGTGGCCTGGGCCACCGATGAGCACTTCCGTCCCAACTGCACGCTGGACGACATGGCCAAGCTCAAGCCGGTGTTCCTGAAGGAAAACGGCACCGTCACGGCGGGCAACGCCTCGGGCATCAACGACGCGGCCGCCGCCGTGGTGCTGATGGAAGCCGGCGCCGCCCAGGCCCGTGGCGCCAAGCCACTGGCCCGCCTGGTGGGCTACGCCCACACCGGCCTGGACCCCAAGATCATGGGCGTGGGCCCGATCTCGGCCACCCAGGCGGTGCTCAAGCGCACCGGCTTGTCAGTGAACGATCTGGACGTGATCGAAGCCAACGAAGCCTTTGCCGCCCAGGCCTGCGCCGTGACCAAGGAACTGGGCCTGGACCCGGCCAAGGTCAACCCCAACGGCTCGGGCATCTCGCTGGGCCACCCCATCGGCGCCACCGGCGCGCTGATCACGGTCAAGGCGCTGCACGAGCTGCAACGCATCCAGGGCCGCTACGCGCTGGTGACCATGTGCATCGGCGGTGGTCAGGGCATTGCGGCGATTTTCGAGCGGATCTGACCGCCTGACGCGCTGGCGCCAAACTGCTGGCGGTGCCAGCGCGAAAACGAACTCAGGTCGGCAAAACCCAGCAACTGGGCGATGTCGCCCAGCGAGCGCGACGGCTGCTGCAGGTAGCGCGACACCAGCTCGCGGCGCACCGTCAGCACCAGCTCGCTGAACACCTGCCCTTCCGCTGCCAGGTGGCGGTGCAAGGTGCGGCGGGTGATGCCCATGAGCCGCGCCACCTGGTCCACCGTGCAACGACCGCGCGGCAGCAGCACCAGCACGATTTGCCGCACCTCGTCGGCCACTGTCAGCGTGGCCTGCTGACGGCTCTGCACCTGCTGGCGGATGTAGCTGGCCACCACCGGATCGGCCGAGGCGATGGGGGTGTCCAGGTCGGCGCTGGTGCAGACGAAGCCGTTGAAGTCGCTGCCAAATTCGGGCGTCTGCCCCAGCACGCGGCGATGCACCGACACATCGACCGGCGCCGCGTGCATGAAGCAGATGCGCCGGGGCCGCCAATCGACACCGACAAAAAAACGCACCGTCTTGAGGGCCACGGCCACCACCAGCTCGATGGCCTGGTGGGTCTGGCCGGGGTTCTGCAGCAGCAGGTCCGCATGTACCGCGGCAATGCCCTGCGACTCCTCGATGCGCTGGAACAAGGCTTCGTTGTGGGTGCGTCCATAGGCCATGATGGACTGCAGCGCGTGCCGCACGCTGGGCTCCTCGCGCATGAGCATGCCCAGCACCCCCAGGTTGGACACGCGCCGGCCCTCGGCCATCAGCAGGGCAAAAGCCTCGACGCCGGACAGCGCGGCCGAGCGTTCCAGCAACTGCCGCACCGATTCCACCGAAATGCGCAGGTCCGGGTCTTGTGTCGCGTTGGGCGGCAGGCCGGCCTCGCGCAGCAGGCGCCAAGGGTCCAGCCCACATTGGCGGGCCACGTCCACATAGTTCGTGAGGCTGGCGGCGCGAACGAGGGTGCTCATGGGGTTTTCCCTTGATGTCTCCGAATGCCAAATTGATGTCCCCGAATGCTAAGTCAAAAAGCTGAGGTGGCTCAACAATTTGTCCATCAAATGGCCGCCTACCGAGCAGGAGACCCCCGTGCCACCGCGACTCAAACCCACGCCCAACACACCGATCTGCGATGCCATCAAGGCGCAGGACGAATGGAACCCCAACTGGGAGCCCTTCTACCAGCTGGACCCGCAGTGGACCGAGAAATTCATGGACATGGGCACCCTGCCCATGCGCCGAGGCGTGCTGGACGCCAAGACCATCGAGTTCATCGCCATCGCGGTCGATGCCTCCTGCACCCACATGTACGGCCCCGGCGTGCGCCGCCACATCCGCAAGGCACTGGAACTGGGCGCCACGCAGGAAGAAATTACGGCGGTGCTGCAACTCACCAGCGTGCTGGGCATACACACCATGAGCCTGGCCGCGCCCATCCTCGAAGAAGAACTGGCCCACGCCCAGATCCGCCAAGGTGCCGGCAGCCCCGCCGTGCCCGCCAACTGAAACCCCTTTCGCAAGGAGACACACCATGAACTTCCCCGACGACGCCCTGCTGCCCGAGAACCAACAAGCCCTGGTGATCCAGGTCGCCCCCTACGGCCCCGAGTTTTTGCCGGAAGACTCCAGTGACATCCCGGTGACCATGGACGAACAGATCCAGAAAGCCGTGGACTGCTGGAACGCCGGTGCCACCGTGCTGCACGTGCACTGCCGCGAGGCCGACGGCAAAGGCAGCAAGCGCCTGTCGATGTTCAACGAAATGCTGGCCCGTCTGCGCGAGGCCGTGCCCGACATGGTGCTGCAGGTGGGCGGCTCGATTTCGTTCGCGCCTGAGGGCGACGGCGCCGACGCCAAGTGGCTGAGCGACGACACCCGGCACATGCTGGCCGAGCTCGACCCCAAGCCCGACCAGGTGACGGTTGCCATCAACACCAACCAGATGAACATCACCGAGCTGATGAGCGCCGACGATGTGGCCGGCACCTCGCTGGCCCACCCCGCCTACCAGGCGGCCTACTCCGAGATGACCATCCCCTCGGGCCCCGGCTTCGTGGCCGAGCACCTCAAGCGCCTGCAGGCCGCCGGCATACAGCCGCACTTCATGCTGGGCGACGCCGGTCAGCTCGAAACCGTGGAGCGCCTGATCCGCCGGGGCGTCTACACCGGCCCGCTGGTGCTCAACTGGGTCGGCATCGGCGGTGGCGCCGACGGCCCCAACCCCTTCAACATGATGGAGTTCATCCGCCGCACGCCGCCGGGCGCGGTGCTGACCATCGAGAGCATCATGCGCAATGTGCTGCCCCTCAACACCATGGCCATCGCCATGGGCCTGCATGTGCGCGTGGGCATCGAAGACAACCTCTGGGGCAAGAAAGGCGAACGGATGACCTCGGTGCAGCAGGTGGAGCAAATGGTTCGCATCGCCCGCGAGCTGCACCGCGAGGTGGCCACCGGCGCGCAGGCCAAGGCCCTCTACCGCATCGGCGAGCACTATGGCAGCGCCGACGACACCCTGGCCGCGCTGGGCTGGGAGCCCAACCGCCAGCCCGGCCAGCGTGGTATGCCGCTGCGTCTGGTGGCCTGAGATCGTTTGTCCAAGAACACCCCATTCACACATCGGAGACAGCCATGAAAACGACCTTGAAGACCTCGCGTCGCACCCTCGTCTGGGGCACCATCGCCAGCGTCGCCACACTCTGCGGCCTGTCCGCACAGGCGCAAACTTTTCCCGACAAGCCCATGAAGATCGTGGTCGGTGCGCCGGCCGGCGGTTCGGCCGACGTCATTGCCCGCACCCTGGGCGAAGGCCTGTCGCAGTTGCTGGGCCAGCCCGTCATCGTGGACAACAAGCCCGGCGCGGCCGGCCTCATCGGCACGCAGGAATTGCTCAAGGCACCGCGCGACGGCCACACGCTGATGATCGCCGTCAACGGCCTGGTGTCTGAAATCCCGCACGTGATGAAGCTGCCCTTCGACCCCATGAAGGAGCTGCGCCCGGTGGCCGAACTGGCCCGCACCGGCCTGCTGCTGGTGGCCTCGCCGCAGCTGGGGGTGAGCGATGTCAAAGGCGCAGTGGCCCACATCAAGGCCAACCCGGGCAAGATCAGCTATGCCTCGTACAGCACGGGCAGCATGTCGCACACCCTGGGCCTGGAGTTCAACAAGCACATGGGCACCGACATGGTCCACGTGGGCTACCGCGGATCGCCGCCCGCTCTGGTGGACGTGATGGGCGGCACCGTGCCCTACATGTTCGACGGCCCCGCCACCTCCATCCCGCTGGTCAAGGGCGGCAAGCTCAAGGCCCTGGCCACCACCGCGCCGCAGCGCATGGCGGTGCTGCCCGATGTGCCCACCTTTGCCGAGCTGGGTGTCAAGGACCTGACCGAGGTGGTCTGGATGGGCCTGTGGACCACGCCCGACGTGCCGGCCGCGAACCAGGCCAAGGTGCGCGACGCGGTGCTCAAAGTGATGCAGAACCCCAAGGTACGCGAACAATTTGCCGGCCTGGGGCTGGAGATGGGCTCGGGCGCGACGCCGGACGAGCTGGCCCGAGGGCTGAAGGCCGCCTCCGACAAGCAGGCCGCCTTGCTCAAGGCCATCGGCTTCAAACCCGAATAAGACCATGAAGCTGCAAGGCAAGGTCGCGCTGGTCACCGGCGCAGGCAAGGGACTGGGCGGCACCATCGCACAAGCCTACGCCCGCGAGGGTGCCCGGCTGGTCTTGTGCGACATCAACAACGAGGCCCTGGCCGACACCCGGCGACAGGTGCTCGCCCAGGGCGCCGAATGCCTGGCCCTGCGCTGCGACGTGTCCGACAGCACGGCGGTAGACGCCATGTTCGAGCAGGCGCTGGTCCGCTTCGGTCGGCTGGACATCCTGGTCAACAACGCCGCGCGCGTACCGTCGTCGCCAGCCGAGACCGAACGGCGCAACCGCCACTACGCGCACGCCACCACGCCGGTGCCACGGCGTTCGCTGGGCATCGTCAGCGGCCTGTCGGACGCCGACTGGCTCAAGTGGTGGGATGTCAACATGCACGGCGTTTTCTACTGCACCCGCGCGGCGCTGCGCAGCATGGAGCCCCAAGGCTCGGGCCGCATCATCAACATCGCCTCGGTGGCGGGCTTGGGTGCGGCCAGCATGCACAGCCCCGGCTACGCCGCCACCAAGGCGGGCGTGATCAGCCTGACCCGAACCACCGCCTATGACGTGGCCGGCGCCAACATCCTGGTCAACGCCATCGCCTGCGGCGGTGTGCACACGCCGCCTTTCGAGGCCTACCTGTCGCAAGCCAGCGAGCAGGAGAAAAACAGCCTGTTCCAGATGATGCCCCTGGGGCGTCTGGGCCAGCCCGAGGAATACGCCGCGCTGGCGCTGTTCCTGGCCGCCGAGAACCACTACCTGGTTGGCCAGGTGATCAGCCCCAACGGCGGCTACGTGATCTGAAAAAGGACATCGCCATGAACGCCCACATGATGCAGCAACCGCTGCTGATCTCATCGCTTCTCCAACACGCCGAGCGCCACCACGGCACACAGCAGGTGGTCTCGCGCCGGGTGGAAG
>CAYUAH010000237.1:0-5321 GCA_964442375.1 uncultured Hydrogenophaga sp.
CGGCGCCATCGGCAAAGACTGCCGCACCACGTCCTTCCTGCTCGACGACAACGTGTTGGTCGATGCCGGCACCGGCGTCGGCGACCTGACACTGGACGAGCTCCAGCGCATCGACCACGTGCTGCTCACACACTCTCACCTGGACCACATTGCGGCCTTGCCCCTGATGCTGGATTCGGTGGCGGGTGTGCGCTCGCAAGCCCTCACGGTGCACGCGCTGGCACCCACCTTGCAGGCCTTGAAGACCCATGTGTTCAACCACACCATCTGGCCGGACTTCACCGTCATCCCCAGCCCCGAAGCACCGTTTGTGCGGTTCCAAGCGTTGGAAGTGGGCCAGCAGCTGAAGGTGGGCGGCAAGGCGATTGAAGTGCTGCCCGCCGTGCACACCGTGCCGGCCGTGGGCTACGCGGTGGCCGGCTCGCGCGGGCACTGGGTGTTCAGCGGCGACACCGAACGCAACCCGGCCTTCTGGCAGCGCATCAACCAGCTGAAGGTGGCCATGCTGGTGATCGAAACCGCGTTCAGCGAACGCGAGGCTGTGCTGGCCAAACGCGCGCTGCACCTGGCCCCCCAGACCCTGGCCCAGGAGCTGGCAGAAATCGTCTACCCGCCTGGCGGCCGCTACCCGGTCTACATCACCCACACCAAACCCGCCGAGACCGAGGCGATTTTTGCCGAGGTCGAGGCCCTGGATCTGGCCCATCGCCACGACCTGCATTGGCTGGTGGCCGGCCAGGTGTTCCGGGTCTGAGACCACCATGTCCAGCAGTCGCCGCCCGCACACGCTGGAAGCCCTGTTCCTGCGGCACCTGCAGCAGGTCAGCAACCGCATCCACAACACCGATCGCATCGAGCAGATCATGCTCGATGCCAGCGTGGACATCTGCCGGCTGTTCAACGCCGACCGGCTCACGCTGTACGCGGTCAGCGCCGACGGCCAGTCCATCGTTTCCCGCGTGAAGACCGGGCTGAACACCTGCAGCGACCTCAAGCTGCCCATCAACACCCGCAGCATCGCCGGCTTCGTGGCCCACTACCGGCAGTTGCTCAACATCGCCGACGTCAACGACGTGCAGGAGCTCAAGGCCATCTCACCCGAGCTGAATTTCCTGCATGCGGTGGACAAGCGCACCGGCTATCGCAGCAAACAGATGCTGGTGGTGCCCATCGAGGACGAAGGCGAGCTGCACGGCGTGCTTCAGCTCATCAACAACCGGGATGACCGGCCGTTTGGCCCCATGGAAGTCGAGGGCGCGCAGCAGCTGTGCGAAACCCTGTCCATTGCGTTCCGCAAACGCCGCGAGCAGCCACCCGCTGAACCACAGGCCCCCACGTCCCCGCCGCCCGCGCCTGCCACGGCCCCCTCAGGGCCGCGGACCCATGCGGCGTCCACCCGCTACGACCACCTGGTGCAGATGGAGCGCCTGACCCAGGACCAGCTGGCCGACGCCGTGCGCAGCGCCCGCGAACGGGGCCAGGGCGTGGAGCAGGTGTTGGAACAAACGCATGGCATCCCCCCCGCCGACATCGGGCAGGCCCTGGCCCGCTTTTTTGGCACGCCCTACGTGGGCTTCGCCCCCCACCGCCTGCGCGTGGAAGCGCTGCATGGGCCGCTCAAACGCGAGTTTGTCATCGGTCAGCGCTGGCTGCCGCTGGAAGATGGCCCCGACGGCCTGGCCGTGATGTGCCTGGACCCGGAGGCCACACGCAGCGCGCGCATGGTGCCGCAGATTTTCCCCAAGGCCAGCCGCATCCAGTACCTGGTCACCACGCAGACCGAGTTCCTGCAGACGCTGGACCAGATCTACGGTGCCGACAACAGCGGCTCCATCGACGATCTGCTGGCAGACATGCTGCCGGTGGGCGAAGGCGAGGCAGAAGAAGACGACAGCGCGGTGTCGGCAGCGGCCGACAACGAGTTGGTCAAGTTCGTCAACAAAATCATCGTGGACGCCTACCGCCAGGGCGCCTCCGACATCCACATCGAGCCCCTGCCCGGCAAGGCCAAGACGGGCATCCGTTTCCGCATCGACGGCACGCTCATGCCCTACACGGAGGTGCCAGCACAGTACCGCGCAGCCATGGTCACGCGCCTGAAAATCATGTGCGACCTCGACATCTCCGAGCGCCGCAAGCCGCAGGACGGGAAGATCAAGTTCAAACGCTTCGGCCCGCTCGACATCGAGCTGCGCGTGGCCACCCTGCCCTCGGCAGGCGGCGTGGAGGACGTGGTCATGCGCATCCTCAGCGCGGGCGAACCCATCCCGCTGGACCAGCTGGGCCTCACCCGCCACAACCGCGAGCGCCTGATCCCCACCATCGAAAAGCCCTACGGCTTGTTCTACGTGTGTGGCCCCACCGGCTCGGGCAAGACCACCACGCTGCACTCCATCCTCAAGCACCTGAACACGCCGGCCACCAAGATCTGGACCGCCGAGGACCCGGTGGAGATCACGCAGAAAGGCCTGCGCCAGGTGCAGGTCAACAAGAAGGCCGGCATCGACTTCGCGCTGGTGATGCGCGCCTTCCTGCGCGCCGACCCCGACATCATCATGGTCGGCGAGTCGCGCGACCTGGAAACCGTGTCCATGGGCATCGAGGCCTCGCTCACCGGCCACCTGGTGTTCTCCACCCTGCACACCAACTCGGCGCCCGAGTCCATCGTGCGCCTGCTGGACATGGGCATGGACCCGTTCAACTTCGCCGATGCGCTGCTGGGCATCCTCGCGCAACGTCTGGCCAAACGCCTGTGCTCGTGCAAACAGGCCTACGTGCCGGACGAAGCCGAGCAGCGCGACTTCGTGCGGGAGTTTTCACTGGATTTGCGCCACACGCCCGAATGGCGGGACGACCCCGCCGCCGCCGAACAGCGCCTGCTGGCGCGCTGGACGGCCGAATACGGCACGCCGGCCAAACGCCTGCAGATGTACCGCGCCGTGGGCTGCGAGCGCTGCAACGGCACCGGCTACAAGGGCCGGGTGGGCCTGCACGAATTGCTGATTGCCGACGACACCCTCAAGCGCCTGGTGCAGGAGCGTGCCCGCGTGGCCGAACTGCTGACCGCCGCCCTGGCCACCGGCATGCACACCCTCAAGATGGATGGCATGGAAAAGGTGCTGATGGGCCTGACCGACCTGAAGCAGGTGCGGTCGGTTTGCATCAAATGACCTGAGGCCCCCGCGCTCCGCCGCTGCGCGGTTCGCTGCCCCCCACTGGGAGGCTCAGGGACGCGCGGCCTGCAGCAGGTCGCGCGTCTTCATGGCCTCGCGCCGCGCAGCAGCGGCAAAGTCCTCACCCGACGACGCGTAGAGGATGGCGCGCGAGGAGTTCACGATGATGGGGCCATCGGGCCGCCAGCCGGCGCGCACCGTGGCCAGGGCATCGCCGCCCTGCGCCCCCACGCCGGGAATCAGCAGTGGCACCGTGGGCGCGATGGCGCGCACGCGTTCGATTTCGGCGGGGTAGGTGGCGCCCACCACCAGGCCCAATTGGCCGTTGAGGTTCCAGGGGCCTTGCGCCAGACGCGCCACGTGCTCGTAGAGCAGGGGCTGACCGTCCACGCTGGCCAGGCGCTGGTTCTGCAGGTCGTCACCGCCGGGGTTGGAGGTGCGGCACAGCAGGAAGGCGCCCTTGCCGGGGTATTGCAGGTAGGGCTGGACCGAGTCCCAGCCCATGAAGGGCGACAGGGTCACGGCGTCGGCGCCGTAGCGCTCAAAGGCCTCGCGCGCGTACTGTTCGGCGGTGCTGCCGATGTCGCCGCGCTTGGCGTCCAGGATGATGGGCACCTGCGGCGCGCGCACCCGCATGTGGGCCATCAGCTGCTCCAGCTGGTCCTCGGCGCGGTGGGCGGCAAAGTAGGCGATCTGCGGCTTGAAGGCCACCACCAGGTCGGCGGTGGCGTCCACGATGGCGGCACAGAATTCGTAGATGCGCTGGGCGTCGCCGCGCCAGGCCAGGGGGAAGCGGCTGGGTTCGGGATCCAGCCCGACACACAACATCGACTGGTTTTGTGCCCCGGCGGCCCGCAGCATGTCGGTAAAGTTCATCCCGGTATTGTAGGTAGCCGGCCCCGTCACCCCGAATTTGTTAAGGTCGCAGGATGGCGCGACTTTCATCCCGACAACTCATCCTGCTGGTCCTGCTGACCCTGTGCTGGGGCCTGAACTGGCCGGTCATGAAAAGTGGCATCGCCGACTTCCCGCCACTCACCTTCCGCGCCCTCTCGCTCTGGCTGGGCCTGCCGGTGCTGGGCCTGGGGTTGTGGTGGCTCAAAGTGCCCTTCTCGCTGCCGCGCGGGCCCGGCGGTGCGCACTGGCGCGAACTGACCCAGCTGGCCACCACCAACATGTTCGTCTGGCACGCCTGCATGATCATCGCGTTGGGCATGCTCTCCAGCGGGCGTGCCGCCATCCTCGGCTACACCATGCCGATTTTCTCGGCCCTCATCGGCGCCTGGCTGTTTGGCAACCTGGTCAGCCGGCGCGGCTGGCTGGGCGTGGGCGCCGCCGCGCTGGGCGTGCTGTTGCTGCTGTGGCACGAGGTCACCACCCTCAGCGGCAACCCGCTGGGCGTGGGCCTGGCGCTGTTTGCCGCTGCCACCTGGGCGCTGGGCACACAGCAGCTGCGCCACACCACACTGCAGGTGAACACCTTGACCCTGTCGTTTTGGATGACCGCGCTCACGGCGGTGGTGATTTCGGTGCTGGCATGGGCGCTGGAAAGTGCCGATCTGTCCCACATCCCGGTGGCCACGCGCTGGGCGGTGGTGTACAACGCGATGCTGATATTCGGTTTTGCCCACGCCACCTGGTTCTACCTGGCGCGCAGCCTGCCGCCGGTGGCCTCCACACTCAGCGTGATGCTGATCCCGGTGCTGGGCGTGTTCAGTGGCGCCTGGTGGTTGAATGAGGTGCTGCACTGGCAGGACTGGGCCGCCGTGGCGTTGATGGTGGTGTCCATCGCGTCGGTGCTGTGGCCCAGCCGCGCACCTGAAAGGAGCTGAACATGGTCTGGAGCACAAACGCCCTGCGCATGCCTTGCGCCCTGCTCGCCGCCAGCCTGCTGCTGGCCGGCTGCGCCACGCTGGACGCCGATGAATGCAGGGCCGCCGACTGGCGGCAGATTGGCCGCAGCGACGGCGAACGCGGGTATGGCATGGGCCGGCTGGACGAACACCGCAAGGCCTGCGCCGAGCACGGCTTCACCCCCAACGCCGACCGCTACTGGCTGGGCCGCTCCGAAGGCCTGTTGCACTACTGCCGGCTGGACAACGCCCTGCGCGTCGGCCGCGCCGGCCAGAGCTACCAGGGCGTGTGCCC
>CAYUAH010000238.1:0-5306 GCA_964442375.1 uncultured Hydrogenophaga sp.
TGAGCGACTGGGTCACGCGCGCGCTGCGCAACACGATCGACGACTTCACCGCGCGGCTGCAAGGCGGCCTGGCGGTGCTCGCATCGGTAGGTTCTACCGCGCCGTTTGTGGGCTTGTTCGGCACCGTCTGGGGCATTTACCACGCGCTGCTGGGCATTGGCGCCGCCGGCCAGGCCACCATCGACAAGGTGGCCGGCCCCATCGGTGAAGCGCTGATCATGACGGCGCTGGGTTTGGCCGTGGCGATCCCTGCGGTGCTGGGCTACAACGCCCTGGTGCGCGGCAACAAAGGCGTGCTGCACAAGCTCAACCGCTTTGGCCACGACCTGCACGCCTACTTCGTCACCGGTGCGCGCGTGAGTGCCGGCGGCGAGGGCAAAGTCGTGCCCATGAAAAAAGCCTGATCGCTGGAGCACCCCATGGCCTTTACCAGCTTTGAGAACGACAACGACGAGATGCTCAGCGAGATCAACATGATCCCGCTGATCGACGTGATGCTGGTGCTGCTGATCGTCTTCATCATCACCGTGCCGGTGATGAAACACGCGGTCAACATCGACCTGCCTCGCGCCAGCAACGAGCGCAGCCAGGACAAGCCCGAGACCATACGCCTGAGCGTGGATGCCGACGGCGCCTACCACTGGAACGCCGACAAGCTGGACGACACCGAGGTGTTCAACCGCCTGGCCCTGGCCGGCGCACAAGACCCGCAGCCTGAACTGCACATCCGGGGCGACAAGGCCGTGCGCTATGAGCGCGTGGCCCAGGCCATGGCTGCGGCGCAGCGTGCGGGCGTGCGCAAGATCGGCTTCATCACCGAGCCCAGCCCATGACAACGGCCCCCGCCCCGGCGCCGGTGAACGCACCGGCCAGCGGCCCCAGCCAGGCGGTGGGCACGCCTGCGCCCATTCCCAGCAGCGAGCTGTTGCGTGGCCAGCGCGTGATCGAGATCGACCACGAAGGCCAGCGCTACCGCCTGCAGGCCACGCGCCAGGGCAAGCTGATCCTCACCAAATAAAACGGGCTCAGAGCGCCAGCACGATGCGCTGGCCGGCGGCCCGCGAGCAGCACGCCATCAGGCGCCGGTTGGCCTGGCGCTCGCCCTTGGTCAGCACCTTGTCGCGGTGGTCCACGGCGCCGTCCACCACCGCCACCTCGCAGGTGCCGCACAGGCCCTCGTTGCAGTCGCAAGGCACGTCAAAACCCGCGCTCTGCAGCGCTTGCAACAGCGTCTGGTCGGCGGTCACGGCCACCTCCACGTTGGAGTCCTGGAGCTGGGCCACAAAGGCGTGCTCTTTGGAGGGGTCGAGCGCCGTGCCTTCGGCGTTGAAGTGTTCGAAGTGCAGCACGCCGTCCGGCCACTGCTCGCTCAGGGCCTCCAGCTCGCTGATGAGGCGGTCTGGCCCACAGGCGTAGACGCGGGTGTCGACCGTCACGCCGGCCAGCACGGCCGGCAGCGACAAGCGCTGGCCTTGCGACTTCACGTACAGGTGCAGGTGGGTCGCGTGGTCACGCTCCAGCCGCCCAAGCAAGGCCATCTGCGCCCGCGATCGCCCGGCGTAATGGATTTCATAGGACTTGCCCAGGCGCTTGAGGCGATCGGCCATGGCCACAATGGGCGTGATGCCTATGCCACCCGCAAACAGCACGAAGTGCCTTGCCGATTCGTCGAGCTTGAACAGGTTTTTGGGGCCTGAGAGCTGCAGCATGGCGCCCGCCTCCAACTGGTCGCAAAAATGGCGTGAGCCGCCACGCCCATCGGCCTCTCGCTGCACCACCACCTGCAGGCTGCTGCGGTCCTCGGCCTCGCCACACAGGGAGTATTTGCGGCGAAAACCGCCGGCGATCAGATCCACATGGGCACCGGCCGACCAGGCCGGCAAGGTCCCGCCTTGCGGGTCGGCCAGCACCAGGCGGAACAGGCCCTCGCCCTCCGCGTGTTTTTCGCGCAGCACCACGCTGCGCGCGATGGAGGCCTTGGGCGGCGGGCCGATGAAAAACGCCCCCGCCGAAGGCAAGGGCCCGGATTCGCTGCGCTCCGGGTTGAGCGCCGGCTCCCAGGCCACCCACAGGGCATCCGGGCCACGGAAGGAGGTGTTGGAGAGGTAGCTCATGGCCTGCCCCGGCACCAGGCGCATGTGGGGCAGGCGCCGCACGAACTCTTCCAGGAAGATGCGCATCTGCATGCGGCCGATGTTCTTGCCCATGCACTGGTGGGCGCCATAGCCGAAGGTCAGGTGCTCCACCGCGCTCTCGCGGTACACGTCAATCTCGTCCGGGTTCTCAAAGTGCCGGGGATCGAAGTTGGCCGACGCCTGCACCAGCAACAATCGCGCGCCCTGGGGGATGGCCACGCCGCCCACCTGCGTGTCGGCCGTGGCCTGACGGCGCCAGGCGATGATGGAGCCGGCCACCCGCAGGCATTCCTCCACCGCGTTCGGGATCAGGGCCGGGTTGGCACAGATCTCGTCCCAGGATTCGCGGTGCGTCAGCAGCGTGTGGAAGGCGTTGGCGGTGGCGTTGGACGTGGTCTCGTGCGCGGCGGCCAGGATGGCCATCATCATCGAGCGCAGGTAGGACTCGGGCACCACGTCGGGGTGCTTGAGGTGCTGGCGTATGGTTTCATACATCCAGCCCTCGCCGTCGGGCTGGGCGCGCATCCCGTCCAGGATGTTCTGCGCCGTCTGCCAGAAGCGCCCCACGTTGTGGGCGATGTCCAGTTGCTCCTGCGCGGTGGGGCGGCCCCAGGTGTTGAGCGTGTGGGCCACGGCAAACTGGCGCAACTGCTCCGCCCCCTCGTCGGGCACGCCCAGGAATTTGAGCGCGATGTTGAGCGGGATCTCGTAGAACATCTCGGCCACGAGGTCGGCCCGCCCTTTGTCGATGAAGCGGTCCATGTAGGCCCGGGCCAGGCCGCGGATCATGGGCTCCAGCGTGGCCAGGCGCTCGGGCAGGAAGGCGTCCATCAGCAGGCGGCGGCGCGCCATGTGGTCGGGCTCGTCCTCGTTGACCATGGTGCGGTTCATGGCAAAACCGTAAGACTGCAGGATGCCCATCACCTCAGGCGTGGCCGGGGTGATTTTCTCCAGCGCCACCGAGGGCGAGAACAGCAGGTTGTCGCGGAAGACCGCCTTCACGTCCTCGTAACGCGTCACGATCCAGTAGCCCAGCTGGGGGCTCCAGAACACCGGCTCCTGCTCGCGCGCCCAGCGCAGGTACTCGCCGGGTGCCTGCATGTAAGCCGGCTCGAAAGGGTTGAACGCGGCGGCGCGGGCGCTCACGGGGCAACCACCCGGGTCGCGCGGCCGGGCCAGCGCGGCGTGGTCAACAGGGCAGCGGGCAGCGGCAAGCGGAGCGGGAGAGGTCATGGCGAATGAGGCGGCATTTAAATTATCGTAATGTTATTACGCAATGCGTAATTTCACAACACCCACACCCCGCCTCGTCCACCTTCACCCTGGGCCAAAGCCCATGGCGTGGCTGATGGCGGCGGCCTCGCGCATCACCTGCGGGCACACCTTGCCGCCGGGGCGGGCATCAAAACCGTTGCTCGCGCCCAGCGCGGTCAGCACCGCCACCACCCGGCCCCGGGCATCAAAAATGGGTGCGGCCACCGCGCTGATGCCGCGCAACAAGGTGTCAATGACGATGGCGCAGCCCTGCTCCTTCACCTGCCGGCACAGGCGCGCCACGGGGTCGGGACCGGCCAACATGGAGCGCTGCTCCTCGTTGCCGGCATCGAATTCGGCCTGCGCCTGGATGCGGATGTTGGCGTCGTCCGAGAACGCCAGAAAGGCTTGACCGGAGGCCGACCACAACCAGGGCAACACCGAACCGGCGCGCATGTTCACCGTCACCGGCAGCGAGGGTTCTTCAATGCGCAGCACCGTGGGGCCGAGGTTGCCAATGACGGCGATGAAACAGGTGACCTGCAGCGACTCGCGCAGGCGCAACAAGGCGATCTCGCCCATGCGCACCGGGTCGCACTGGCGCAGCGCCGCCAGGCCGATGCGCACCGACGCCGGCCCCAGGTGGTAGTGCTGGGTGGCGGCGTTCTGCGCCACCATGCCTTCCTGGATCAGGCTGAGCAGGTAGCGGTGCACCTTGGCAGCGTTTTCATCGACCTCGGCGGCGATGGCGGTCAGGCTGGCATCGCCACCCAGCCGGGCCAAGGCCTTGAGCACGGACATGCCGGTTTCGGCGGATTGCACACGCTGACGGCGGTTGGCAGAGGTGTCGGGCATGGTGGAACTGAAGAAAAAGAGAAATGTTTACGCAATGCGTAACATCATTGCATAATTGCTGTTTTCTGACCCAAGGAGACAAAGATGTTGAACCGCCGTCACGCCGTCACCGCCCTGGCCGCCCTGGCCCTGCTGGGCGCCACCGGTGCCGCGCAGGCACAAGCCTATCCGAACAAGTCCCTGCGCTGGGTGGTGCCCTACCCGGCCGGCGGCGGTTCGGACTTTCTGGCCCGCACCATCGGCCAGCAACTGGCCAGCCAGATCGGTCAGACCGTGATCGTCGACAACAAGCCGGGCGGCAACACCGCCATCGCGGCGTCGGACGTGGCCCGCTCGGCGGCCGACGGCTACACCATTCTCTCGGCCGACAACGGCACCATGGTGTTCAACACCGCGCTCTACAGCAAGCTGAGCTACAGCCCCGAGAAGGACCTGGTGCCGGTCACGCTGATGGGCAAATTCCCCATGATCCTGGTGACCGGTCCCGGCTCGGACGCCAAGGACGCCAAGGACTTCATCGCCAAGGCCAAGGCCCGTCCCGGCAGCGTGAGTTTTGGCTCGGCCGGCGCCGGCAGCCCGCACCACCTGGCCATGGAGCTGCTCAAGGTCAACGCCGGTCTGCACATGGTGCACATCCCCTACCGTGGCGCCGCGCCCGCGCTGGCGGACCTGGCCGGTGGCCAGATCCCGGCCATGATGGTGGACATGGCCGCTGGCGCCGGCTTCATCAAGGGCGGCAAGATCCGCCCGCTGGCGGTGGCCAACCCCACCCGCCTGCCCCAACTGCCCGACGTGCCCACCTTTGCCGAGCTGGGCCTGGCCAAGGTCGAGGCCTCGGCCCAGGTGGGTGTGGTGGCACCAGCCGGCACGCCGGCCGAGGTGGTAAACGCACTGCAAAAGCAGGTGGCTGCGGCCATCAACCAAGCCGCCGTGAAACAGAAACTGATCGACTTCGGCATCGAGCCGGTGGGCAGCACGCCGCAGCAGTACGCCGACCTGATCAAGACCGAAACCGTGCGCTGGCACCAGCTCATCAAGGCGCAGAAGATCACGCTGGACTGA
>CAYUAH010000239.1:0-5300 GCA_964442375.1 uncultured Hydrogenophaga sp.
CCGGCTTCTTCGAACAATGCAAACAAAAGGGGCTTTCGGGGTCGGTCTGGGAAGGGGCCAAGTTTACCGGGCGGGGTGTGGCGGTATCAAAAACCCCGCACCACCTCCAGCGCGTCCTCGATCCGCTCCACCGCGTGGATGGTCATGCCACTCAGGGCGGCCGTCATGGCTTTGTCGCTGGCCTTGGGCGCGTTGGCCTTGGGCACCACGGCCACCGAAAAACCCAGTTTGGCGGCTTCTTTCAGGCGTTCCTGGCCGCGCGGCGCCGGGCGCACCTCGCCGGCCAGGCCCACTTCGCCAAAGGCGATGAAGCCTTTGGGCAGGGCTTTGCCGCGCAGGCTGCTGGTGATGGACAACATCACGGCCAAATCGGCGGCGGGTTCGGTGATGCGCACGCCGCCCACGGCGTTGACGAACACGTCCTGGTCCATGCAGGCCACGCCGGCGTGGCGGTGCAACACCGCCAGCAGCATGGCCAGGCGGTCGCGGTCCAGGCCCACGCTCAGGCGCCGGGGCGAGGGGCCGCCGGTGTCCACCAGGGCCTGGATTTCCACCAGCATGGGCCGGGTGCCCTCCAGCGTGACCATCACGCAGCTGCCCGGCACCGGTTCCGCATGTTGCGAGAGAAAGATGGCGCTGGGGTTGCTCACGCCTTTGAGGCCCTTTTCGGTCATGGCGAACACGCCGATCTCGTTGACCGCACCGAAGCGGTTTTTGATGGCGCGCACCAGGCGGAAGCTGCTGTGGGTGTCGCCCTCGAAGTAGAGCACCGTGTCCACCATGTGCTCCAGCACACGCGGGCCGGCCAGGGCGCCTTCCTTGGTCACGTGGCCTACCAGCACGATGGCCGTGCCGCTGGCCTTGGCGGCGCGCGTGAGGTGGGCCGCGCACTCGCGCACCTGGGCCACCGAGCCGGGCGCCGAGGTGAGCTGGTCGGAGTAGACGGTCTGGATGGAGTCGATGACCGCGATGGCGGGTTTCTGCGCTTGCAGCGTGTGCAGGATTTTTTCCAACTGGATTTCGGCCAGCACCTTGACCTGGCTCTGGTTCAGGCCGAGCCGGCGTGAACGCAAGGCCACCTGGGCGCCACTTTCTTCACCGGTGACGTAGAGCGTGCTCAGCCCGCCGCGTTGAAGCGCGTCCAGCGCCTGCAGCAGCAGGGTGGATTTGCCGATGCCGGGGTCGCCACCGATGAGCACCACACCGCCTTCCACGATGCCGCCGCCCAGCACGCGGTCCAGCTCGTCCAGGCCGGTGGGGCTGCGGTCCACGTCGCTGGCCTCGATCTCGGACAACACGGCGATCTGCGCCGTGGGCGCGAGCGCGGCAAAGCGGTTTTTGGTGCCGGCGGCCGGTTCGGCCACCGATTCCACCAGGGTGTTCCACGCGTTGCAGTGGGGGCACTTGCCCAGCCAGCGCGGGCTGCTGCCGCCACATTCGTTGCAGGTGTAAAGGGTTTTGTCTTTGGCCATGGAGGTGCCCGCTCAGGCGAGGTCCAGAAAATGCAGCACCTCGCCCATGTGCTGGTCAAAGTCGCTCAGGGCGTGGTCACCGCCGGGCAGCAACTTGATGTGGGCGCCGACACAGCCGGCCACCATCTCGCGCCAGTCCAGCACCTCGTCGCCCATGGCGATGAGTGCGAACGCGTCCCGCAGGGGCAGTGAGATGGCGTCCTGCTGGGCCTGCAGCTCGGCCACAAAACCGGGCTCGAAGAAAAAGCGTTCTTCGGGGTTTTGCCAGGTGGTTTGTTCGCCAATGTATTTGGCGAGGTCGCGTGCGGGTTGGATGGCCGGGTTGAGCAGGGCCACGCGGCAGCCCAGCTGCGCGTGGAGCCAGCGGGCGTAGAAGCCGCCCAGCGAGGAGCCCACCACGGCCATCTGCTCGCGTGGCCAGTCGCGGATGCCGTCCATCGCCAAGGCCATGGCGGCGGCGGGCGAGGGCGGCAGTTGGGGGCACCACCATCGCACGCCGGGGTGTTCGCGTGCCACGCGTTCGGCCATCTGCCGGGCCTTGACCGACTGGGGCGAGGAGCGGAAGCCGTGCAGGTAGAGCAGGTGGGTCGCAGGAGAACGCATGATTCCCCCGAGGATAATTCACACCCATGGCCGTTGTTTTTGATAAACCTTCCCTGTGGCAGCGTGTGCTGCCGGTGTTTCAGGGTTTCGATTTGCCGCTGGCGTTGGCGGTGTCCCTGCTGGCGGGCATGGGCTTGTTGGTGATGTATTCCGTGGGTTTTGACCACGGCAGCCGTTTTGCCGACCACGGCCGCAACATGCTGATTGCGGTGGGCGTGCTGTTTTTTGTGGCCCAGGTGCCGCCGCAGCGGCTCATGGCCCTGGCCTTGCCGCTGTACCTGGGCGGCGTGCTGCTGCTGTTGGGGGTGGAGCTGTTTGGCATCACGCGCAAAGGCGCCACGCGCTGGCTGGACATCCAGATCACCGTCATCCAGCCCAGCGAGCTGATGAAAATCGCCATGCCGCTGATGCTGGGCTGGTGGTTCCAGCGCCGCGAAGGGCAGTTGCGCCCGCTGGACTTTCTGGTGGCCGGCGCCTTGCTGCTGGTGCCGGTGGGACTGATCATCAAACAGCCCGACCTGGGCACCTCGTTGCTGGTGCTGGCCTCGGGCCTGTGGGTGATTTATTTTGCCGGCCTGAGCTGGAAGCTGATCCTGCCGCCCGTGCTGCTGGGCGTGATCGGCATCGCCACGCTGGTGACCATGGGCGACGATTGGTGCCAGCCCGGCATCGACTGGAAGGTGTTGCACGACTACCAGAAGCAGCGGGTGTGCACCTTGCTCGACCCCACACAAGACCCGCTGGGCAAAGGTTTCCACATCATCCAGGGCATGATCGCCATCGGTTCCGGTGGTGTCTGGGGCAAGGGTTTCATGCAGGGCACGCAAACCCACCTGGAGTTCATCCCCGAGCGCACCACCGATTTCATCTTCGCCGGCCTGTCCGAAGAGTTCGGCCTGTTCGGCGTCATCGGTTTGTTGTGTGCCTTCGTGTTCCTGATCTTCCGCGGCCTGGCCATCGCCATGGAAGCACCCACCCTGTTTTCGCGTCTGGTGGGCGGTGCCATCACGCTCAATTTCTTCGTCTATGCCTTCGTCAACATGGGCATGGTCAGCGGCATCCTGCCGGTGGTGGGTGTGCCACTGCCCTTCATCAGCTACGGCGGCACCGCCATGGTCACCCTGGGGGCAGGCCTGGGCATCCTGATGTCCATCGCGCGTTCCAAGCGGCTGGTGCAGACATGAGCACCCCGGCACACGTGGGCATCGTGGGCGCAGGCAACATGGGCGGTGCCATGTTGGTCCGCTTGCGTGAATGTGGCTGGGCTGTGGCCATGCACGACATCGCCACAGCGCCGTGTGACGACGCCCGCGCCGTCGGCGCCGAGGTCTGCGCGGATGCCGCCGCTGTGGCCGCACGCCTGGCCGCTGGCGGCCTGTTGATTGTTGCCGTGGTGGACGCCGCGCAGACCGAGGACGTGTTGTTCGGCGCGGCAGGGGCCTTGCCGGCCCTGCGCGCCGGCCACACCGTGATGTTGTGCCCCACCATCGCGCCCGAGGTGGTGGAGCGCTGCGCCGCGCGCTTGGCCGAGCACGGCGTGGCCACGCTGGATGCGCCCATGTCCGGCGGCCCCGCGCGGGCGCGCGACGGCAGCATGAGCCTGATGCTGGCCGCCCCGCAGGCCGTGCTGACTCAACACGCGGCGGTGCTGACCGACCTGTCCTCGCGCCGCTTTGTCATCAGCGAGCGTCCGGGTGACGGCGCCCGCACCAAGCTGGTCAACAACCTGCTGGCCGGCATCAACCTGGTGGGTGCCGCCGAGGCACTGGCCCTGGCCGAGCGCCTGGGCCTGGACCTGGGCACCACGCTGGACGTGATCGAGCAAAGCAGCGGCCAGAGCTGGATAGGCAGTGACCGCATGCGTCGCGCCATCGTGGGCGACCTGGCGCCCCGCGCCCACGTGACCCTGCTGGAAAAAGACACCGGGCTGGCCGTGGCCGCTGGCCGGTCGGTGGGGTTTGAAGGCCCGCTGGGCCAGCGCGCCGCTGCCGTGTTCCAGGCCGCTCACCGGGCGGGCATGGCTGATCTGGACGATGCGGCCTTGCTTCAGTGGCTGCGTGGCCCCCAAGCTGCCGCTTGACCCCTGTCCCGGCGCCGTCTTCCCGCCCTTTCTACAATCCTCCTCCATGATCGCCCGCGAACCCACCCTGGCACGCATTGCCACCGCCCAGTCCCTCTTGCTCGACCCGTTCGGTCTGGACGAGTCCCATTTGCGCAAAGCCCTGGGTGAAATCATGTCCCACGGCGTGGACGACGCCGACCTCTACTTTCAGTACACCCGCTCCGAGGGCTGGAGCCTGGAAGAAGGCATCGTCAAGACCGGCAGCTTCAGCATCGACCAGGGCGTGGGCGTGCGTGCGGTCAGCGGTGAAAAAACCGCCTTCGCGTATTCCGACGACCTGTCCTGGGCCGCCTTGCAGGACGCCGCCCACACCGTGCGCACCATTTCTGCCCAGGGCCAGAACAAGAAGGCCAAGGTCGGCCCACGCAAGGTGGCCAAGGCGCGCAGCCTGTACGCGCCCACGGACCCCATTGCCACCCTGGACAGCACGGCCAAGGTGGCCCTGCTGGAAAAGGTGGAAAAGTTGGCCAAGGCCAAAGACCCCCGCATCGTGCAAGTGATGGCCGGCCTGGCCAGCGAATACGACGTGGTGCTGGTGGCCCGCGCCGACGGCACCTTGGCTGCAGACGTTCGACCGCTGGTACGCCTCTCGGTCACCGTGATCGCCGAACAGAACGGCCGGCGTGAAATGGGCTCCTCGGGCGGCGGTGGCCGCTTCGGCTTCGCCTATTTCGACGACGCCATGGCCCAGCGCTATGTGGACGAGGCGGTTGAGTCGGCCCTGACCAACCTCGAATCGCGCCCCGCGCCCGCCGGTGAAATGACCGTGGTGTTGGGCCCGGGCTGGCCCGGCGTGCTGCTGCACGAGGCCGTGGGCCACGGCCTGGAAGGCGACTTCAACCGCAAGGGCAGCAGCGCCTTCAGTGGTCGCATCGGCCAACGCGTGGCGGCCAAGGGCGTCACCGTGCTCGACGACGGGACCATCCAGGACCGCCGTGGATCGCTCAACGTGGACGACGAAGGCCACGCCACGCAGAAGAACGTGCTGATCGAAGACGGCATCCTGCGCGGCTACATCCAGGACAGCCTGAATGCCCGCCTGATGGGTGTGGCGCCCACCGGCAACGGCCGCCGCGAAAGCTACGCCCACCTGCCCATGCCGC
>CAYUAH010000240.1:0-5291 GCA_964442375.1 uncultured Hydrogenophaga sp.
CCATGGAACTGCCCGCCCACCAACTGAGCATGACCGTGCTCATGACCCCGGACACCGCCAACTTCTCCGGCAAGGTGCACGGCGGCAGCCTGCTCAAGCTGCTCGACCAGGTGGCCTACGCCTGTGCCAGCCGCTACGCTGGCACCTACGCGGTCACGCTCAGCGTGGACCAGGTGGTGTTCCGCCAGCCCATACACGTGGGCGAAATGGTGACCTTCCTGGCCTCGGTCAACCACACCGGCACCTCGTCCATGGAAATCGGCATCAAGGTGCTGGCCGAGAACATCCGCACGCAGGAAGTGCGCCACGTCAACAGCTGCTTTTTCACCATGGTGGCGGTGGGCGACGACGGCAAGCCCCAGGCCGTGCCGCCACTGCGCCCTTTCACGCCCGACGAGCGCCGCCGCCACGCGGCCGCCGAACTGCGCAAGACCATGCGCCGCGAGATGGAACAGCGCTTCGCCGCCATCCGGTAAATCAGCCGGCCTCCGGCGCACAATGACCGGATGAGCCTGCAGCACCTTGCCCCCGCCGACCTGCGCCTGCGCATCGCGCCTGAGACCCTGGGTTTTGCCGACACCAGCGGCCTGGCCGACCAGCCCCTGCCCTGGATAGGCCAGGAGCGCGCCGAGCAGGCGGCCCGCTTTGGCCTGCAGATGGACCTGCCGGACTACCACCTGTTTGTGCTGGGCGACGTGGGCAGCGGGCGCACCACGCTGATGCGGCAAATGATGGAAGCGGTGGCGGCCACGCGGCCGGTGCCGCCCGACCTGTGCTACCTGCACAACTTCGACGCCCCCGAACACCCCCGCGCCCTGCGCATGCCCGCCGGTCAGGGCCGGCTGCTGCGCCAGCTCATGACCCGGTTCAGCAAGACGCTGCAGACCGACATCCCCAAACGCCTGGCCGGGGCCGACTTCAAGGCCGAGCAGGAGCGGGTGGTGCGCGCCTACAAGACGCAGGAAGACCACGCCTACGCCGAACTCAACGCCTTTGCCGAGGCGCACCACTTCGGTCTCATGCGTGAGCAGGGCCACATGGTGTTTTCGCTGCGCAACGTCCAGGGCACCTTGCTCACCGAAGCCGAGGCCTTGGCGCTGCCCAAGGAGCAGCGCAGCGAGATCGACCGCGCCGAAGAAGAGCTGCGCCAGGCCATAGGCCGCTTTCTGGAAAACAACCGCGCCATGGAGCGGGTGATGAACGAGGGCCTGGCCGCGCTGCGCCGCCAGATGATCAAGCCCATGCTGGACCACGAGCTGCAGGACATGCGCAGCGAGCTGCGCAAGCAGATCAAGGACAGCGTCAAGCTGGGCAGCTACCTCGACCAGGTGCAACACGACGTGCTGGAAAACCTGGAGCTGTTCCAGCCCATGGAAGACGATGAGGACACGCGCCTGGCCGCGCTGGCCGAGGTGCTGGCCCGCCTGCGCGTCAACCTGGTGGTGGACAACCACGGCCGCGACGGCGCGCCGGTGATCGTGGAAGACAACCCGGCGTTCCGCCAGCTGTTCGGCTGCATCGAATACCAGGCCGAGGAGGACGTGCTGAGCACCGACTTTTCGCGCATACGCGCCGGCAGCCTGCTCAAGGCCCACGGTGGCTTCTTGATGTTGCACCTGCGCGACCTGCTCAGCGACGAGCCGGTGTGGGAGAAGCTGCGCCGCTTCCTGCGCAGCGGGCGGCTGCAGATCGAGGAGCCGACCACGCTGTTCTCGCCCATGGCCACCGTGTCGCTGGAGCCCGAGCCGGTGGATGCCGACGTCAAGCTGGTGCTGATCGCCTCGGTGGAGGACTACTACGCCGTGCAGGAGGGCGACCCCGAGTTTGCGCGCCGCTTCCGCTGCAAGGTGGACTTTGCCGACAGCTTCGCCGCCGAGGCCGCCACGCGCCAGGCCACCGCCATTTTTGTGGCCCACACCTGCGGCCGGCTGGGCTTGCCACACTTCAACGCGGCGGCCGTGGCGGCCCTGCTGGAAGACGCCCACCGCGAGGCCGAAGACCAGCGGCGCCAGAGCGCCATTTTTGCCCACACCGAGGTGCTGCTGATGGAGGCCGCCATGCTCGCGCGCCAGCGCGGTGCGGTGCTGGTGGACGCCAGCGACGTGGCCGCCGCCCGCCAGGCGCGCGTGCACCGGCACAACGCGGTGGAGGAGCGGCTGCTGGACACCCTGACCGACGGCGACCGGCTCATGAGCCTGCAGGGCCACACCGTGGGCCAGGTCAACGGTCTCACCGTGATCGACCTGGGCGACCACGCCTTCGGTTTCCCGGTGCGGGTCAGCGCGCGCACCCATGCCGGCGACAAAGGCCTGATCAACATCGAGCGCGAGGTCAAGCTCTCTGGCCCCATCCACGACAAGGGCGTGCTCATCCTGCACGGCCACCTGGCGGCGCTGTTCGCGCACATCGCGCCGCTGGCGCTCAACGCCTCGCTGGTGTTCGAACAGGAGTACAGCGGCGTCGAGGGCGATTCGGCCTCGTGCGCCGAGTTCTACGCGCTGCTGTCCAGCCTGTCGGGCCTGGCCATCAACCAGGCCATCGCGGTCACGGGCGCCATCAACCAGCACGGGGAGGTGCTGCCGGTGGGCGGCATCAACGAAAAGATCGAGGGCTGGTTCAAAGTCTGCGAACAGGCCGGACTGAGCGGCCAACAGGGTGTGCTGATCCCGGCGCGCAACCGCCGCCACCTGATGCTGGATGCGCGCGTGGTGGCGGCCGTGGCGAGCGGCGATTTCCACATCCACACCGCCGACACCGCCGCCGAGGGCCTGGCCTTGCTGACCGGCACCGACTGCGGCACGCGCGAGACCGGCCACTACCCGCCCGACAGCGTGCTGGGCCGCGCCGAACAGACGCTGCTGGCCTACCGCCACGCCTGCCAGGCCATGGCCCGCCCACCCCAGGCATGAGCCACCCCACACCGCTTGGCCTCAGCAGCGCCGAAGCCGCCGAGCGATTGCGCCGCGACGGCCCCAACGCCCTGCCCCGCGCGCCGCAGCGCACCACCTGGCGCATTGCGCTGGAGGTGGCGCGCGAGCCCATGTTCCAGCTGCTGGCCGCTGCGGTGGGCATTTACCTGCTGCTCGGCGAACGTTCCGAGGCCCTGGTGCTGTTGGCGTTCCTGGCAGTCATCGTGGGCATCACACTGGTGCAGGAACGCCGCACCGAGCGCGTGCTGGAGGCCTTGCACGACATGACCAGCCCGCGCGCGCTGGTGTGGCGCGATGGCGAGCGGCAACGCGTGGCCGGCACCGAGCTGGTGTGTGGCGACCTCATCGAACTGGCCGAGGGCGACCGCGTGCCCGCCGACGCGCGGCTGATCCTGTCCAACGACCTGCGGGTGGACGAGTCCTTGCTCAGCGGCGAATCGCTGCCAGTGCCCAAACAGGCCGGCAGCGCCACTGCCGGCACGGTGTTCGCGGGCACCCTGGTGGTGGCCGGTCAGGCCCGTGCCGAGGTGAGCGCCACTGGCGTGCACAGCGACATCGGCCGCATCGGCAAGGTGCTGGGAACGCTGCCCGTGGAGGCCACGCCGCTGCACCGGCAAACGCGCCACATGGTGCGGTGGTTCTCGGTGCTGGGGCTGGTGGTGAGCCTGGTGGTGGGCGTGCTCTACGCCTGGGCGCTGGGCGACTGGCTGGGGGCGGCGCTGGCCGGCATCACCATGGCCATGGCCATGCTGCCACAGGAGTTCCTGCTGATCCTGACCGTGTTCATGGCCATGGGCGCGTACCGCCTCTCCAGCGACCGCGTGCTCACGCGCCGCGCGGCCACCATCGAGGCGCTGGGTTCGGCCACGGTGTTGTGCACCGACAAGACCGGCACCCTCACCGTCAACCGCATGGCGATCGCGCGCCTCGTTCGCCTGACCAAGGATGGGCCACCACTGCACTGGGACGCCACGACCAGCGCACTGCCTGAGCCTTTCCACACCCTGCTGCGTCACGGCATCCTGGCCAGTGAAAACGACCCCTTCGACCCCATGGAGCGGGCCTTCCACACGCTGGGCAGCCAGCACCTGCCCGCCCCGCCCGACGGCGGGACGCTGGTGCACGAATACGGCCTCAGCGCCGACTGCCCGGCCATGACCCACGTGTGGCAGGCCCCGGGTTCGCCCCACACCACAGTGGCCATCAAAGGCGCCCCCGAAACCGTGGCACGTCTGTGCCGGCTGCCCAAGGCGCAATGCGACCTCTGGCTCGCTCAAGCGCAGGCGCTGGCGGCGCAGGGCCAGCGGGTGCTGGGTGTGGCGCGTGCCGAATGGGGCACCGGCGAGTGGCCGGCCACGCCCACAGGCTTCGACTTCGAGCCACTGGGCCTGGTGGCCCTGGCCGACCCGCTGCGTGAGAACGTACCCCAAGCGGTGCGCGACTGCCAACAAGCCGGCATCCGCGTGGTGATGATCACGGGCGACCACCCGGTCACGGCCCAGGCCATCGCGCGGCAAGCGGGCATCACTGGCACCGAGGGCCTGCTGCTGGGCGCCGAGGTCGCGGCGCTGGACGACGCGGCCCTGCGCCAGGCGGTGGCGCACACGGCGGTGTTTGCGCGGGTGGCGCCACAGCACAAGCTGCGCATCGTGGAAGCGCTCAAGGCCAACGGCGAGGTGGTGGCCATGACCGGCGACGGCGTCAACGATGCGCCTTCGCTGCGCGCCGCGCACATCGGCATCGCCATGGGCGGGCGCGGCACCGACGTGGCGCGCGAATCGGCCTCGCTGGTGCTGCTGGACGACAACTTCGGCACCCTGGTGCAGGCCATAAGGCTGGGCCGGCGCATTTTCGACAACCTGGGCAAGGCCATGCGCTTCGTGCTGGCCGTGCACGTGCCCATCGCCGGCCTCACGCTGGTGCCGCTGGTGCTGGGCTGGCCGCTGCTGTTCACACCCATGCACATCGCTTTTCTGGAGATCGTGATCGACCCGGTGGGCTCCATCGTGTTCGAGGCCGAGGAGGCCGAAAACGACCTCATGACACGCCCACCGCGCCGACCCGACGCACCGCTGTTCTCGCCCACGCTGATCGCCACCAGCCTGCTGCAGGGCGCCTTGGTGCTGCTGGCGGTGGGCGGTTTCTATGGCGCCTTGCTGTGGCAAGCGTGGGCGGTGGGCGAGGCACGGGCCGCAGCGTTCGTGGCCTTGGTGTTGGCCAACGTGGCGCTGGTGTTGGCCAACCGCACGCGCCAAACGCGCTGGCGCGGCGCCTTCGGGGGCCACAACCGCGCCTTGCTGCTCACCGTGCTGCTGACGCTGGCCATGCTGGCGCTGGTCTTGGGCGTGCCGGCCTTGCGCA